>JAMCYS010000071.1 GCA_023473795.1 Chloroflexota bacterium
CTTCGCCCGCCTGGCGGCGGCCGGCTACGACGCCGTCGAGCTGCCGGGCGTGCCCGGGCAGATCGACCCCAGTGAGGTCCGCCGTCTGTGCGAGCGGTACCACCTTGCCGTGTCCTCACTGTGCGGGCGCCACACGCCAGGGCGGTCGCTGGCCAGCCCCGACGAGGATGAGCGACGCACGACCTCGCAGTACGTCAAAGACGAGGTCGACCTGGCTTCGCAGGTCGAGGCGCCGGTGGTCATTCTGGCGCCCACGGCGGTGCGCTCGGCCCAGCCGTTCGCATCCTTGCAGGACGAGTGGGGATGGGCGGTAGCCGGGTTGCGCGAGCTGGGAACATACGCCGCCGACAAGAGGGTGACCCTGGCCATCGAAGCCTGGAACAGGTACGAAACGCACCTGGTGAACAGGCTGGAGCAGGCGCTGGCCATGCGCGAGGACGTGGGCCTAGACAACGTAGGGGTGATGGGGGACGTCTTCCACTTGAACATCGAAGAGGTCGCGATGGACGAGGCCATCCGGGCCTGCGGCCGTTGGCTGGTGCACTTCCACTTCTGCGACAGCAACCGCGCCGCGCCTGGCTCGGGCCACGTGGATTTCCGGCCCATCCTGCGGGCGCTGAAGGACATCGACTACCAGGGTTACTTCGCCATGGAACTGCTCACCGCCAACTGGCCCTGGGACGCCGAGACGGGGCGCGAGTTCCACGAAGTCTATCCCCGCCAGTGCATCGACTACCTTGCTGGCCTCTGGGACCGCCTGGCCTGAGCGCAAACCAAGGCCGGCCGCCGAGGGGAGGTATGGACGAAGGATATATTGCCGAACTCTTTGGCCTGAACGACAGGGTAGTCCTGGTAACCGGGGCAGGCAGCGGCCTCGGTGAGGCCACCGCCATAGGCCTGGCCCGCTTGGGGGCCGCTGTGGCGGCGGTAGACCTCGACGCGGAAGGGGCCAGGCGCGTGGCCGAGCGGGTCGAAGCAGAAGGTGGCAAAGCACTCTGGCTGCAGGTGGACGTGGCGCGGCGCCCCCAAGTGGAAGCAGCGGTACAACAGACGCTGGCCCGCTGGGGCGCTCTGGACGTCCTCGTCAATTGTGCGGGCGTTCTCGCCGGCGGGTACGCCGCGGAACTGAGCGAGGAGCAATTGCAGAAGGCCCTGGACGTCAACCTCAAGGGGACGCTCTTCGCCTGCCAGGCCGCGGGACGGGCGATGACCGAACGCGGTGGCGGCAGCATCGTCAACTTCGCCTCCACCGCGGCCCTCTTCGGGCAGCCGAACTCGTTGGCCTATTCGGTTTCCAAGGCGGGGGTCATCCAGCTGACGCGCACTCTCGCCGTGGAGTGGGGGCCGAAGGGAGTACGGGTCAATTGCGTGGCCCCCGGCGTCTTCGTCACGCCGATGCACGTTCGGGTGAACGAACGCAGGCCGGACTTCTTCGCGCGCTTTCTGGAGAGGTCGCCGCTAGGACGCTTCGGCCAGCCGGAGGAGATAGTGGGTACTGTAGCCTACCTGGCCGGGAAGGGGTCGTCAATGGTAACCGGCCAGCTGATCCCCATCGACGGGGGCTACACGGCCGGGGGGTACTCGGCTCACTGAGCGGCCTGCGCTGCACAACGAACCCCGCCCATCCACAGGTGGGGCAGGCTGCCTAAGTCGAGTCGCGAACGATCAGTTCCGTGGGCAACAACTTGCTTGCGGGCCCGAGCGTTCTCTCCTCGATCAGATCAATCAGCAGCATCGCCGCCTCGCGTCCGGCGCCGAAGAAGTCGGCCCGCACCGTGGTCAGCGGCGGGTCCTGATGGGCACTTGCCGGATCGTCATCGAAACCCACCACCGCTAGGTCCTGCGGGACGCGCAGTCCAGCCTCGCGGGCGGCGAGCAGCACTCCAAATGCCAGCTGGTCCCGGTAGCAGAAGACAGCCGTAGGTGGCTCGGGCAACCTAAGCAGCTGCCTCAGCGCCGCCGCGCCCTGTGGGGTTCGCGTCGGTTCGGGGGCGCTGACCACAAGGTCTTCCTGAAAGCTGATGCCAGCAAGGTCGAGCGCCTCGCGATAGCCGCGGATGCGCAAACTGGACACCATCGTGCCGGCCATGCCGCAGATGAAGGCGATACGCCGGTGTCCTCTTTGTGCCAGATGGAGCACTGCCGCCCGCGCCCCGCCGACGTTGTCGAAATCGACCCAGCTTACAGGAACCTCCGCAGGCATCTGGCACATTGACACGACGGGCGCACCGGCGGCGAGCAGGCCCCGTATGTAGGGGTCCGTTTCCAACGGGTGGATGACGAGCAGGCCATCGACTTGCTTGCCGTGCAGCATCTGCACGGCTCGCTCAGGCGAGGTGCCCGGGGCGAGCATGATGTTGTACTCGGTGCTGTCGCCAGCGTCGATGATGCCGCCGAGGAACTGAGCCAGTCCAAAGGTTCCTGGTTGTCCAGGCCGCCTGTACCTGGAAGGCGGCAGGATCAAGCCTATTGCCTGGGCCCGGCGCATCCGGAGTTGCCGGGCCGCTGCGTTGGGGGCATAGCCCATCTCCGCCGCGACCCGGAGCACCCGCGCCCGCGTTTCTTCGCTTATCGAGATGTGCCCGTTCGTGCCGTTAAGCACCCGGGAGACCGTCGCTCTAGAAGTGCCCGCGGCCCGCGCGATGTCCAGGCTAGTACAGTTGGGGCGACTCTTGCTCATAGCCCACGCAGCGGCTGCCTCTCTGTGTACACGTGTTCAGAGCGCCAAGATAACACGGTCCGTCGCTTGCCGTCAAATCAGAGCGGTCGCTGGGCGTCTGCAAGTCCCAGCGGCTTCACGACCGGAGCGCTCAGTCTGTCGGTGACTGTCGGCTCCTACTCTTGATCGGTGTCCTTCCATGGCCCTTTGGGAGCTGGCTGCGGTCGCACCCGCCAGCCACTCGGGCCGAGGTGTCACTGCTATCGGCAGATAGGCGGTAGACTGCTGGCATCATGTTGACAGCGCCTGCTGGGTGGCGTACTCTAGCGTTTGAACCTAGCGCTTATTTCCCTTCCAGAGCGATCGTAGTCATGGTGTAGGGGCCGGCCCTGGGCCTAGCCCCCTTTACTCTCGGACGGTGGTTGGCAGCCTATCGCCCGCCGCCCATTCACGGCGTCTCGTCGGGCTCCTCGCGGTCGCGGGGCTCACATCTTGCCAGAATGGAGCCGAGTCGTGACTGATCCGCGTCTTCCTCATCTATTCAGCAGCCTCCAGGTCAAGGGCCTCACGCTCAAGAATCGGCTGGTGATGCCCCCCATGGGTACCCGGCTCGGTTCCTACCACTGTCAGGTGACGGAACGTCTTCGCGCCTACTACGCGGAGCGCGCCCGCGGCGGTGTGGGGCTGGTTATTGTCCAGTTCACATTCGTGGCGCCCGAAGGGCGCTCGGGTCCCAACACGACCGGCCTGACGGATGACAGTTTCATTCCTGGGTACCAGGACTTGGTTGCGGACATTCACGCCGCTGGCGCCAAAGCGGCAATCCAGCTGGCACACGCTGGCGCCGTGGCCCGCTCCGCCGTCATCGGCACCCGTCCGGTCGGGCCGTCCGCCATCGCGCCCAAGGGCGGCGAAATGCCCAAGGAACTGTCGGTAGCGGAGATCGAGAACCTAGTCGAGAAGTTCGCGCAGGCGGCGCGGCGAGCCCGGGAGGCGGGCTTCGACGCCGTGGAGTTCCACGCGGCGCACGGCTACTTGCTGAACCAGTTCCTCTCGCCTCTGTGGAATCAGCGCCGAGATGTCTACGGCGGCAGCACCGAGAATAGGAGTCGTTTTCTTCTGGAGATAGTCGACCGCACGCGCGCTCTCCTGGGCAACGATTATCCGCTGCTGGTCCGGCTTTGCGCCGACGAGTTCGTGCCGGGCGGGATAGCGGTTGCCGAGGGCTGTCGGATAGCGACCCTGCTGGAGGCTGCTGGGATCGACATACTCGACGTCTGCGGTGGCATCGGCGAGACGATGGCGTACAGCGTGCCCTCTACGTTTGTACCCGCCGGCGGTTCGCTACTGCCACTGGCGGCTGCCGTACGCGAGGTGGTTAAGGTACCAGTCATCGGCGTGGGCAAACTGCATACCCCGGCAGTCGCTGAGGAAGCCATAGCGACCGGCAAGGCGGACCTGATCGCCATCGGCAGAGCGGCAATCGCCGATCCTTACTGGCCAACCAAAGCAGCGGAGGGCAGGTGGGACGAAATCCGGCCCTGTCTGGCCTGTGCCGCCCCTGATTGCCACGGGCGAACAGCACGGGGCCTCCCCATCGGCTGCGTAGTCAATCCCACGGTAGGACGCGAGGGGCTGTTCAACACAGCGACCGCTGCTGCCCCGAGGCGGGTAACGGTAGTCGGCGGAGGGGCCGCCGGCATAGTGGCGGCGCTTGCGGCTGCCGACCGAGGGCATCAGGTGACGCTGCACGAGCGCTCGCCGGAGCTGGGCGGCCAGGTGCCCGTGGCCGCGACTCCACCCTACAAGCAGGAGATGGGCCGGTACCTCGAGTACCTGAAGACGGCGATCGCTCGCTCCGCGGTGAAGGTCGCGTTGGGCAGCGAGATCGGCGAGGAAGTGTTGCTGGCCGACCCTCCGGATGTACTGGTCGCGGCCACCGGCTCGCAGCCAGCGATTCCGCCAGTTGCCATCGTTCAGCAAGATGTGACCACGGCCTGGGAGGTGCTCGCCGGCCGCGCCGACGTGGGACCTAACGCCATGGTGGTCGGTGGCGGCGATGTAGGTTGTGAGACGGCCTTGTTCCTGGCCGCCCGCGGCAGGCGGGTAACCATCATTGAGATGCTGCCAGACATCGCTAGCGAACTAATCTGGTGGGGGCACGATGCGGTCGTCGAGCACCTGATTGCCGCCAACGTGGAGGTGATCACCAACGCTAGAGTCCTGGCGCTCGAAAAGGGGACTGTCAAGTATGAAAGGGGAGGTGTAACCGAGCGAGTCGAAGGAATCGACACGGTTGTCTTCGCTACTGGAGTCAAGCCAGATGACTCGCTCGCCAGGCGCATCTCCGGGAAAGGCTTCGAAGTACGGCTGGCGGGAGATTGTCTCAGAGCGGGTAATCTTGGGGGCGCTGTACGCAGCGGCTATGAAGCCGGCATAACAATCGACTGAAGTCGGCATTCCTGGCAGGAAGAAACGTGGAGGTGACCACATGGAGAACATCAAGCCAGGCGCGACCCAGCGACAAGACGGTGCGTATACGATGAACCGGCGCACGCTGCTGAAGCTGATGGCCACCGGCGGGGCCGGCGTGCTGCTAGCCGCGTGCGCCCAACCGCAACCGGCCGCGCAGACGCCGGCCCCCGCCGCCACGTCCGCGGCGACCAAGGCTCCGGCTGCCACCACCGCTCCAGCCGCGGCGACCAAGGCTCCGGCTGCCACCACCGCTCCAGCCGCCGCAACGACGGCTCCCGCAGCCGCCACCACTGCGCCCGCGGCGGCCACCGTCAAGCGGCTAACCTTTGCCACCAGGATCGATACGCCTAACCTGCACCCTTACAACGAAATCTCCGACGCACGTATGCGCCGGAGCATGTTGATGTACGACACTCTCGTCGATTGGAAGGACGACTTGACCGTGGGCCCAGGCCTGGCGGAGAGCTGGGACGCCGCTGAGAACAAGTTGACCTTCCATCTGCGCAAGGGGACCTACTTCAGCAACGGCAAGGAAGTCGACGGCGAGGACGTCGTCTACTCGATGAAGCTCGTGCTCGACTCGCCGACCAAGGGCTTCTACGCCGTCATCAGCGACATGAAGGCTCCCGACAAGTACACAGTAGAGTTCACACTCAGTTCGCCGTCCGCGCCGTTGCTGACCGCCCTGGGCGGGAGGGGCGCGTACATCATCCCCAAAGACGGCGACAAGCAGGCGGACCTCAAGATGACGGCGATCGGCTCGGGGCCATTCATAGTCAAGGAGTTCGTGCAGAACCAGCGGCTGGTGCTGCAGAAGAACCCGAAGTCGTGGCACGCCCCGAACGTGGGCGTGGACGAGTTGGTCATCAGGATCATCCCCGACGAAGCCAACATCGTCGCCGGCCTGCGGTCCAAAGAGGTCGATATGGCCGTTTTCGAGGACAGCAAGAACTACCTGTTGCTGCAGAACGACCCCAACGTCGTGGCGAGCCGGACCAAGGCCATTCGTTGGGACATCCTCGATTTCTTCCCACTGAACGCCGAGCCGTTCGGCAACGTCAAGTTGCGCCAGGCGATCTCCTCGGCGATCGACCGCGAGGCAATCATGGCGGCGGCGATTTCCGGACTGGGCACGCTCGTCCCCGGCTACCCGCCGGCCTTGTGGGGCGCGATGCCTGAGTCGGGGAACCCGTTCTTCAAGCGGGATGTCGCTAAGGCGAAACAGCTCTTGCAGGAAGGCAAGGTTACCACACCGCTGAGCCTGACCCTGCGCAGCATCGTCGGCTACACCTCGCTCAACGCCGCGGCGCAGGTGATCGTGGAGAACCTCAAGGAAGTGGGCATCAACGCTCAGATTCAGCAGGTTGATCTGGGCATCTGGATCGATGACTTCAACAACCTCAAGATGAATACTTTCACGATGAACAGCTGGGGCGGCTTCATCGATCCGGATCTTCTGTACTACAACCACTTGCACAAGCCACCCCAGGGCAAGGACTTCCGCCGCTGGAACAACGACGAGATCTCCGCGTTGCTCGACAAGGGCAAGACGACGCTTGATCGGGCGGAGCGCGAGAAGATCTACTTGCAGGTCCAGCAGTACATCGCCGAGCAAGTGCCCTGGATTCCGCTCTATTCGGCCGACATAGTGAGCGCGCAGAACAAGAACGTCAAGAACTTCAAGGTTCACGCGTCGGGCTTCTACCACGGGCTGCGCTACGTCGGCGTCTAGGAGGAAGTAAGCGGTTTGTACGCCTACGTGCCGAGGCGCCTCGCCTGCACGGGCGTGACGCTAGTTGGTCTAAGCCTGGTCATCTTCGTTCTGCTAAGGATGGTGCCTGGCGACATCGTCTCGCAAATGGTCGACCTGCAGGCCCAGGCCGATCCTCGGCAGTTGGAAGAGCTGCGCCGCTTCTTCGGGCTCGACCAGCCCTGGCACGTGCAGTACATTAGCTGGCTGGCCGGGGTTGTCACCGGCAACCTCGGCCAGTCGTGGCGGCTGGGCGGCCCGGTGCTGAACCATATCCTCGACGGTATGAGCGTGACCCTGGAGCTGGCTTTCTTAGCCACCCTGTTCGCGGCAGTTGTGGGCATCCCTTTCGGGGTCTGGGCCGCCGTGCGCCAGAACCGACTCGAGGACGGCGTGCTGCGCATCGCATCCCTCGCCGGCCTCTCGGTGCCCGTCTTTTGGCAGGGATCGATGCTGATTCTGCTCTTCTCGCTCTATCTGCGCTGGACGCCCCCTATGCGTTGGATTTCGCCGCTGGATGATCTGGCCAACAACCTGGTTCTGATGGCGCTGCCGGTAGTCA
Source organism: Chloroflexota bacterium (assembly GCA_023473795.1). Lineage (GTDB taxonomy): Bacteria > Chloroflexota > UBA6077 > FW602-bin22 > JAMCYS01 > JAMCYS01. Next base: position 7,447 of record JAMCYS010000071.1, read on the forward strand.
CCCTGGGCACTGCCAGCGCGGCGGTGGTGGTGCGTATGACGCGTAACGCGCTCCTGGAAGTGCTGCGCCAGGACTACATTCGCACGGCCCATTCCAAGGGCCTGGCCGGCCGAGCGGTGCTGCTGAGCCACGCCCTGCGCAACGCGCTCATCCCGGTCATCACCGTTACCGGTCTCCAGATGGGCTACCTGCTGGGGGGCGCGGTGGTGGTGGAGGAGGTGTTCACTCTGCCGGGCGTCGGCCGCATGCTTCTCCAGGGGCTGACGCAGCGCGACTACCCTTTGGTTCAGGGCGCCGTCCTCTTCGTCGCCATCTTGTTCATGTTGATCAACCTTGTTACCGATCTGGTCTACGCCCTCCTCGACCCGCGGATCAGGTACTCGTAGGGAGGACTGCCATTGGCGACGGCGGCAAGCGCCAGTAGACACTCAGGCGGTGGACAGGCCGGCCCATCGGCGCGGAGACGGGCGGTTGAGGGCGCTCTGCATAACCGCCTCGTGTTCCTGGGGCTGACCCTCGGGCTGGTTTTCGTCTTTATGGCTCTACTTCCCAACCTGCTGACACCCGCCGACCCCTACAAGATGAACGTCAGCCATGCCATGGCCGGTCCCACCTCGGAGAACTGGCTGGGGACCGACAACTTCGGCCGCGACGTCTGGACCCGGATTGTCTACGGCAGCCGCTCCTCCCTGGGCATCGCCTTCGCCTCCGTCAGCGTGGCCTGCTCCCTGGGCACGCTCCTCGGGCTGTTGGCCGGCTACTTCGGCAAGACGGTGGATCAGGTGTTCGGCCGGCTGATGGACATCTTCTTCAGCTTCCCCTCCCTGCTCCTGGCGATCATTGTCGCCGGCATCCTGGGGCCGAGCATGCAGAACGTCATCCTGGCGATCACCGTGGTCTACACCCCCTTCTTCTTCCGCGTGGCCCGCGGCCCCACGCTCGTCGAAAAAGAGCGCGAGTACATTTTGGCCGCCCGCACGCTGGGAGCGTCCGCCCCCAGGATCCTTTTGCGACACGTCTTGCCCAATATACTGGCGCCGGTGGTCGTGCAGGCATCGGTCACGCTTTGCTACGCCATTCTTACCGAAGCCTCGCTGAGCTACCTGGGGCTCGGTATCCAGCCACCACACCCCTCCTGGGGGTCGATCCTCAACGAGGGACGTCCCTACCTGCAGATCGCGCCCTGGATCTCCGTGTTCCCCGGCCTCACCATCATGTTGGCGGTGCTGGCTTTCAACCTCCTGGGCGACGGGTTGCGCGACCTCTGGGATCCCCGCAACGTGTAGTCCGGAGGTAGAAATGGCCTGGACCGAGAGTTTCCTCCGTTTCGCGGCGAGCGAAACCCTACCCCTGCTGCAGGCTCTGGTGGCAGCGCCGAGCGTCAACCCTCCGGGGCATGAAGACCTGGCCGCCCGGCCTCTGGCCGATTTCTCGGAGCGGCACAGGCTCGAACCGCATTGGCAGGACACCGAGCCGGGCCGTCCCAACCTTCTGGTCACGGCCACCGGCAGCAGCCCGGGTCGAACCCTGGCCCTCTGCAGCCACCTCGACGTGGTCCCGCCGGGCGACCTCGTGCTGTGGACAGGGGACCCGTTCTCGCCCCGCTTGGAAGACCGTCGTCTTTATGGGCGGGGCGCCTGCGATGCCAAGGGCGCCCTGACGGCCATGGCCGTCGCGGTCGCTTTCTGGTCCCGGCAGGGCCTGGCCAGGGGCAGGCTGGTCCTGGCGGCCGTCTGCGGCGAGGAGCGCGGTGGCACGGGGGCCAAGGCTCTGGTCGCGTCGGGATTTCAGGCGGATGGAGTGGTCATCGGCGAGCCCACCGGGCTGCGCGTGCTACTGGGCCACAAAGGACGCATCCAGATAACGGCGAACATAGCGGGGCGGGGTGGGCATGCCTCGCTGCCCGAGAGAGCCGCCAACCCGATCGAGAGGCTCGGGCTGGTGCTCGAGCGGCTGCAAGCCTTGTCCGGGCAGGTGCGCACCCGTACGCACCCCCTGGTGGGGGCCGCCTCCCTCACCGCCACCCAGATCAGCAGCGGCGACACCAACGCGGCGACAATTCCCCAGCGCGTGACCGTCGTGCTGGACAGGCGACTGCTGCCCGGCGAAAGCCAGGACGAGGCGGCTGGCGAGGTGGTGGCTGCGCTGGCGGGATTGCCGGATGTCGATGTCGAGTGGCGCCGGGGAGCGCAGCCTTACGTCCTGAGCCGGGACGAGCCTCTGGTCGGGGCCTGCCAGACCGGCGTTATAGCGGCACGGGGCAGCGCCGCGCCGCCGGGCGGATTCGTGGCCACCTGCGACCAGTACGTCTTCGGCTTGGCCGGCATCCCCACCACGATACTGGGGCCTGGGGACCTGGTGGCCAATCGCACTCACGCGCCCGACGAGTTCATAGAATTGGCAGAGGTGGAGTCGGCCGCTCTCGCTTACGCGGCCACAGCTCACGCCTTCTTGGAGGTCTAGCGATGCCGATAATAGACTGCCACGTTCACCTGCACCCTCCCGGGAGCACCACCGCCCCCTGGATCTCGCACCCGGACTATCGGGAAGTCATGGCCTGGCTGGCCGCCGAGGGCATCCAGCGCCTCGTGGCCTTCCCTACCTTCGCCAACGCCCCCAACAACGAAGGCATGGCTCGGCTGGCGGAGGCCGGGGGCGGCACGGTCATCCCTTTCGCCTGGGTCAACCCTCACTTGGGAGAGACCGCCCTGTCTGAGGCCCGGCGCCTGCTGCACGCCCGGCGTCTGCGCGGCATCAAATTCCATCCCTTGCTGCACGCCTTCTTCCCCAATCGGCCCCTCTTGGACCCCTTCATGAAGATGGCGGCCGATGAGGGGGTGCCGGTGCTCTTTCACTCCGGTCACAGCATGCAGAGCCTTCCCTGGCAGATAGCCGAGGTGGCAGAATCATGGCCGGCCGTGACGGTGATAATGGATCACATGGGGCTGCAGCTGGGCTGGGTGGACGATGCCATCCGTCTGGCGGAGAAGATACCCAACCTGGTGCTCGGGACGACGGCCATGCCTTTCCACCTGAAGATCCGCGAGGCGGTAGATCGGGTGGGGAGTGGCCGGGTTGTCTGGGGCTCAGACGCGCCCTCGATTCACCCTCGGGTGGAGCTGCTCAGGGTCAAGGTGGCGGGCCTGACGGCGCAACAGGAGGCGGACGTCCTGGGCAACAGCATTCTGCGGCTGCTGGGCGAGAGCGACAGCACCGGCTAGGTCTGATAGCCCGCGGTGCCGCCTGCCAGCGGCGTTCGGCGGCACCGCGGTAAGTGATTCTCTAGCCCTCCAAAGCCCTATCGAAGGCAGCCAGCGCCCTGCCCTTCTCTACCCGATATCCTAAGTCGTCGAGGCTGCTCTCGAGCGCCTCTAGCGTGGGCGCGAGGAAGTCTCGGCTGGCCTGCACGGACATATGTGAGATGCGGAAGAGCTTGCCCTGGGTGATCCCCCAGAGCGAGCCGCCGATCATGACCTGGTACGCATCCGCCATCCGCTCCAGCAGCGCCTTCTCCGTCACCCCATCGGGCAGCCTCACCGCGGTCACGGAGTCGGCGGCCAGGTCCCGGTCGGGGTACAGGCTCAGGCCGATGCTTTCCACAGCCTGGCGGGTGGCCTCCGCGAAGCGATGGTGACGCTGCCACCGCGCCGGCATGCCCTCGGCCACCGCCAACCGGCACGCCTCCTGGAGGGCCAGCACCAGGTGCGGGCTGGGGATCACCGGGTAGGGCCGTGGGGCAGGACGGCCGAAGAATAGCTGCTTCCAGCGCAGGAGGTCGAGCGCGTAGCTCTGGCAGACACTGCGCCGGGCCCGCATGGCGGCGTATGCCTTCTCGCTCACGCCGATCATCGACAATCCCATCAGCGCACCCACGCACTTGTGGCTGGCGCCCACGGCCAGGTCGGCGCCCATCTCGTCCATTTCAAACTCGAGGCTGCCGATAGACGATATGCCGTCCACGAAGCACAGCGTATCGAACTCGCGACAGAGGTCGGCGACATCGCTCACCGAGTAGTACGCGCCGGTCGAGGTTTCGGACTGGACCATCAGCAGCAGCTTGTAGTGCTTGGCCTTCAACGCCGCGCGGACCGCGTCCAGATTGAGCGGCCCACCCCAGCGGCTTTCCAGTACCGTCGTCTCTGCCCCCGACCGACGCGCTATGTCCAAGGAGAAGCCGGAGAAGGCGCCGTTGTGCAGGTGGAGGGTGGGGTCGCCCCGTTCGATCACGCTGCAGATCGCCGCCTCCAGCCCCAGGCGACCGGAGCCCGGCATCACGATCACGTCGGACTTGGTGCGGAAGACGGCGCGCAGCAAGTCGATCGTGTCGTCCATCGTCTGGAAGAACTCCAGAGTCTGGTGATACACGGCGGGGCGATGCGCGGCCTCTATCACCCGCTCGTCGATTTCAATCGGACCCGGCGTCATCAACAGCATTGGCGTGGCTCCTTCCAACTATGCGTTCAGCGCTGTTGCCAGATTCTCCAGGGCAGCGAGTATCTCAGTGTGAAGACTCAGCACTAGGGCCGGAGAGAAGTGGAAGGCGTGCAGCCCCTTGGTTCGGACCGGCTCAACGCCGGCCAGCCCTCCGACCCGGTCATAGTATGCCTGCAACTTGCTGCATTGTCCACTCCCGAGCCGACCAGGCGGCTCGCCACTAAG
>JAMCYS010000122.1 GCA_023473795.1 Chloroflexota bacterium
CTGATCGTCTGCACCTTGACGTCGTCTTCGATCCAGACCTTCTCGATGGCCCCATCGGTGGCCCGCATGCCGAAGGTGATCTCCGCGCCCTCGAAGGCGGGACCGGCGGCGGTGGAGCAGGCCAGCATGTGCCAATCTCCACAAAATAATCGCAGACCCCGCGCTGCGTATTCCTTTTGTCACCGCGGGTAGGGCCGCGATTATACCATCCTTCAAACCGTGTCGCACCTAAGCCAACCGCCCAGGTGTCGGCCTGCTGCGACCGCCTCCGGGCAGAGTCTAGCCCAAGCGCACGGCAGGGGGCGGGAAGAACATGGATTCCACGAAGATGTCCTGGAAATCCGGGCGGCTGGAGAGCTCGACGTGTTCCACGCGAGCGGCGATCTCCTCTGCCTCACCGCGGGCCTCGGTCGAAAGCAACGCCAGGCGGGCGCCCACGCTGGCGGCGTTGCCCACCGAAATCAGCCGGCTGAGCGGAAAAGCCGGTACCAGGCCTATGGCTCGCGAGCTGGCAGGGTTCACGTAGCTGCCGAAGGCGCCGGCCAGAAGCACCTCGGCGATGTCGTCGTAGCCGACCCCCAGCTCCTTCATCAGAATGGCGATGCCGGCGCTGATGGCGCCCTTGGCCAGCTGCAGTTTGCGCACGTCCTGTTGGGTGAGGTAAACCTGCTGCTTGCCGACCGTCGCCAGAACGAAGGCGTAGCCACGCTCGGTCTGCACCAGACGGTCGCAGAGAGCGCGGGGCAAAGCCTGGCAGGCATCATCCTGGGCAATGAGCCGTCCACTCTGGTCGAGCAGTCCCAGACGCAGCATCTCCGCCACGGCGTCGATCAGGCCGGAGCCGCAGATGCCTCGCGGCCGCCCCTTGCTGATCGTCTGCACCTTGACGTCGTCTTCGATCCAGACCTTCTCGATGGCCCCATCGGTGGCCCGCATGCCGAAGGTGATCTCCGCGCCCTCGAAGGCGGGACCGGCGGCGGTGGAGCAGGCCAGCAGGCGGCGGCGCGAGCCGAGTACGATTTCGCCGTTGGTGCCGATGTCGATCGCCAGGCGCACCCGGTCACCGTCGTGAACGCGGGTGGCCATTATGACGCCCACGGTGTCGCTGCCCACAAAGCAAGCGATGTTCGGCAGCGCGTAGACAGGCCCGCGAGGGTTGATAGCGGCGCTCAGACGGTCTGCCCTCTCCACTCGCGCTTCCCCGTTCACCGGCACGTAGGGGGCGAGGGCCAGCGAGGCCGGGTTGATGCCCAGCAGGAGGTGGCTCATGGTAGTGTTGCCAACGGCCACCAGCTCATAGATGCGCTCCCGAAGCACGCCTGACTGGCGCAGAATCTGGGCGATAACGCCGTTGATGGTCTCCCAGACCGCCCGCTGCAGCTCGGCCAGGTTCTCCGGGCCGCTCATCGCGAAGTTGATGCGCGAGATGACGTCGGCGCCGTGCGCGGCCTGGCCGTTCAGCGCCGAGGCCACGGCCACCTGCTCGCCCGTGTTGAGGTCCAGCATCACCCCCACGACCGTCGTGGTACCGATGTCGAAGGCGATGCCGTAGAGGGCAGTCCGCGTGTCGCCCGGTTCCACGGCGAAGCACTCGTCGCCCGCCAGCACGGCGGTGACGGCGAAGTCGGCCGCTCGCAGCACGTGGCCCAGGTCGCGGGCCGCGTCCAGGCTCACCCGCGCGCCGGCGCCGAGCGCCGCGCGCAGGCGCTCCACGTCGGCCCGCTGATCTTCCACCGTCGGCTCGGGCAGTTTGAGGAAGACCTTGCGAATGCCGGGTGCCAGCTTGCCCTGCTGTTGTATGCCGCTCAGCACGATTTGCAGCGAACCGAACGGGACCTTGACCTTGGTGTCGCCGATGACCGTGGCCTGGCAGGCCAGACGCCAGCCCTCGTCGAGGTCTTCCATCGTCAGCTTATTTCGCTCGGCCGCCGTCAGCTCGCTGAGGGCGCCGTTCGCCTGCACCCGACATTTGCCGCAGGCGCCCCGCCCGCCGCAGGGAGAGTCGATGAACGCGCCGGCCAGGGCAGCCGCCCGGCTCAGGTGGGTGCCCACCGCCACCTCAACGCTCTTGCCCTCGGGGAAGAAAGTGACATGGGCCGTGGCTGGACTCATCGCGCCAATACCTGCGGGTTGATTACGGCCAGGGGCCGCTCCCCAGTCAGGGCACGCGCTACCTCGCGCGCCGCCAGGGTCTGGAGATCAACCAGCGACTCCTCGGAGTAGAAGGCCGCGTGGGGAGTCAGAATCAGGTTGTCCAGACGCAAGAGCGGGCTCCCAGCCGGCGGCGGCTCGCTGGGCAACACGTCGATGCCCGCCCCGGCGATAACGCCCTCGCGCAGGGCGCGCTCCAACGCCCGGTCGTCGACGATGCCGCCGCGGGCCGTGTTGATCAGAAAGGCCGTGGGTTTCATCGCCGCGAACTCGGCGTCGCTGAAGAGGCCGGCGGTGCCCTCCCGCGCTCCCAGCGGGGCGTGAATGCTGATGAAGTCGCTCTCGCGCAGCAGGGAGGGGAAATCCACCTTCTCCGCCCCCCGCTCGCGCGCCTGCTCCGCGGTCAGGTAGGGGTCGTGGGCCAGCACGCGCAGGCCGAAGGCGTGGGCTTTGGCCGCCAGCAAGGCGCCGATGCGCCCCAGACCCACGATGCCCAGCGTCCGGCCTCGAACCCGATGGATGGGCTGGCCCGCTTGCACGTCCCAGCGACCTGACTTGGTGGCGCGGTCGTAGACCGTGACCTTCCGCGCCAGCCCCAGGAGCAGCGCCAAAGCGTGGTCGGAGACCTCGTCCTGGCAGTAGGAGGGGACGTTGGTGACGACGATGCCTCGCTCCGTGGCCGCCTGGACGTCGATGTTATCCACGCCGATGCCGTAGCGCGCGACGATGCGGCACTTTGGCGCCGCCTCGATGACCTGGCGCGTCACCTTGGCGAAGCAGGTCATTATCGCGTCGGCGTCCGTGGCGAGCGCCACCAGCTGGCTTTCCTCGCCGCCGGGCGAGGGCACCAGCTCCGCTCCCAGCGGCTCCAGCACGGAGCGCTCGGGGTCGAGGTTGGGCCAAACGTAATCGGTGATCAGAACGCGGTACTTAGCGGCCATCGGCGCCTCTCATTACAGCGTCAGTATATTCTTGCGCCGCCTCCGCCACCGCCTTGAGGTTGCGGTTGGGCGTGGTGAGGGGCACGGCGCACTCGGGCGCGACGATCTCGATCCCCGCGTCCAGGGCATAGAAGACCTCCCGGCGCACGTCCTCTGGCGTGCCGCGAAGGAGCGTCTCCGGATTGTTCACGCCGCCCACCAGCGACATGCGGTCGCCGACGATCCCCTTCGCCGTGCGGGCGTCCACTTTAGAATCATAGTGGAAGCAGTCGAAGCCGGCCTCCACCAGATACTGCAGGCGGTTGGTGGTGTCGCCGCAAATATGTAGGATGAGCGGGCAGCCGAGCTCGTGCACCAGCTCTTTGTGCACGGGCAGCAAGAAATCGCGGTACGTCTCGGGGCTCACCAGATCGCCGGTGGCGTGGTCGGCCAGGCAGAGGGCATCGGCGCCGGCCGCCAGCTGGGCTCGGCCGAAGGCGATAGTCACCAGCTTCAGCCGGTCGAGGAAGGCCCGCACCGTGTCCGGCTCGAGCAAGGTCTTGATGAGGAAGTTCTGCACCCCGTGGGTATGGTAGGAGAGCGTCCAGGGGCCCATCACCTTGCCGATGACGGCGATGCGGCCCTGGTAGCGCTGCTTGAGGAGGGCGATGGCGTCCAGCACGGCGCGGATGGGTCGCCGCTCCAGGAAATCGCCGGGCAGCAGCGCCTCCGCGGGCGACTGGAAGGGATGGTCGTGCTCCACCGGCATCATGTCCGGGGCGCCCCAGTCGACGTCGCAGCCCAGCGCCGCCGCCTCCTGCTCGACCGAGAAGTAGGGCATCACCGTGTCGTAGCCCAGCAGCTCGTGGCCGCCCGCGGCTAGGCGGGCCATCTTCTCGCCGTCGAGGTGGGCTTCGGGAAAGAAAGACTCGGTGACCTGCTGCAGCTCCACGGTGGCGATCGAAGTGGGATTGCCCACGGGAACCCGATCCGTGCGCCCGCCAAAGAGCCTGCTGAGAAAGCGCCGCTTGGGGCTTAGCGGCCCCACGGCGGCGAATGTGCGTCCCATAGGTTGCCGTTCCTCCTACCGGTCAACAACAGGCTCGCCCCTGCCAGTGAGCGGGGGCGAGGGAGAACCAGAGGTCAAGATACCTCGTTCCCCCTCCCTGGGAGAGCAAGGGGAACGAGGTTGGGCCCGCTGCCTGCCTAGATGCCCAGCTGGCTCTTGGCGATGTCGACGGCCGAGGAGGCGTCCGGCGCGTAGCCGTCGGCGCCAATCTCGTCAGCATAGCGCTGGGTCACCGGCGCGCCGCCGACCAGCACCTTGACCTGCTCGCGCACGCCCGCTTCCTTCAGCGCGTCGATGGTCTTCTTCATGTTCGGCATCGTGGTGGTCAGAAGGGCCGACATGCCGATAACGTTGGCCCGCTTGTCTTTGACGGCGGCCACGAACTTCTCCGGGGTGACGTCGGTGCCAAGGTCGATGATCTCGAAGCCGGCGCCCTCCAGCATCATGCCAACCAGGTTCTTGCCGATGTCGTGCAGGTCGCTCTTCACGGTGCCGATGGCCACGCGGCCGGCCGGCTCCAGGCCCGTACCCGCCAACAAAGGCTTGAGGATGTTGAGGCCCCACTGCATCGCCCGGGCGGCGATGAGCACCTCAGGCACGTAAAACTCTTGCGCCTTCATGCGGCGGCCGACCTCGGCCATAGCCGGGATCAGAGCCTTCTGCAGCACGGCCTTGGGATCGACGCCGGCATCGACCGACTCCTGCACCAGGCCCTTGACTTTGGGCGCGTCGCCCACGATGACCGCATCGTAGATCGCCTTGAGATCAGCCACGCACAGTCCTCCTCGTCGTTCTCGCTTATCGAATGTGAGGCCCTCTGGGCCTAGGTCGCGCTCTGCTCCTTCTTCAACTGGGAGCGGTAGTAGGCGATGTAACGCATCGCCCATTCATCCTTGCCCGCCAGCAGGTCGGCGGTGATGATGGCTTTCGGGATCTCGGGCACTGTCGGGTCGACGATGGCCGAAGTCAGGCCGGCGCCGACCGCCATGCCCAGGAAGATGGCGTTGATGCCCACCCGGTCGGGCAGGCCGTAAGAGACGTTGCTGGCACCCAGACAGGTGCTGACGCCGAATTCACCCGTCACCTGGCGAATGGCGCCCAGCGTGGTCGCCGCCGCCGTGTGGTCGGCGCCCACCGTCATCGCCAGGCAGTCGATCAGCAGGTCTTCCCGCGGCACGCCGTACTTCTCTGCCTCGCCGACGATCTTACGAGCGATCTCCAGGCGCTCCGCCGGGTTGGGGGGAATGCCAAGGTCGTTCAGGCAGAGGCCGATCACCGCCGCCCCGTACTCGCGCACCAGCGGCAGCACTCTGGCCAAAATGCGATCCTCGCCGGTTACCGAGTTGACCAGGGCCTTGCCCTTGTAGACGGAGAGCGCCGCCGCCAGGGCCTCCGGGTCCGCGGAGTCGATGGACAGCGGCACGTCGACCGCGTCCATCACCGCCAGGACGGCCTCGCGCAGGACACGGGGCTCGTCGATACCGGGCACGCCGACGTTGACATCCACCACGTGCGCACCGGCCTCGACCTGGCGCACCGCCTCGCGTTGCACGTAGGCGTAGTCTCCCGCTTGCAGGGCCGCCGCCAGCTTCTTCTTGCCGGTGGGGTTGATTCGCTCACCGATGATGACGGTAGGCAAGCCCGGTCCGAGTTCGACCACCTTGCCTTCACGCGACAATTGGGTCATTCCGACTCCTTACGAACACTAGCGCAGGCGCGCCGGGCAGTCCTGCCGGTCGCAGAACCGACAGGGGGGTTCGTCCTCGCCGGCGGTTACCTTCAGGTCGCGCCCCAGAGGCACAATCGCCGACTCCGACTTGCGAGGCAGCATCAGACTCGACTCGGTCAAGGTGACGCCGATTTCGGCGGCCGGCAGCAAACTGAAGAGCACCGCCTGTTCGCGGATGTCCCAGTACTGGTAACCGGGGCTGAGGCTGGGGCCCACGCGCAGCCCGACGGCGTCCGCGTACTCCCGGCAGACCAGCGAGCGCACGTGCTGGCAGACCTCCTCGACGGCCACCGAGCCGATGGCGTCCAGAGCCAACGCCTCCACGTACTCCCCAACGGCGAAGAGGCGGCTAACCTCCTCCTCCAACTTCTCACCCACGGTGCCGACCATCACGGCCAGAGTCTCGGCCCCGGCGAGGAGGCCGCTCAGCTTCTTGCTGTGGAAGGAGTGCCCGCCGGCCAGGTTCACCGTGCCGTTGGCCACTCCTTCGACGGCCACCAGCTGCAAGACCGCGCGCGGGGTCAGCATCTCCTGCGCCTGCCGGCGCAGCTGCTCGACGTTGGCCCGCAGCTCGGGGCCAGCCGGGCCGCCGGTGTTGCCGATGTGGCGCAGCACGGTGTCGGCGTCCAGCGCCAGGGGCATACCGGCTATTACTCTCGCGTTCTTGTCCAAGCCTCACCGCCAGCAGTCGACTAAGCGGGCCACACTCTGGTCATTCTACAACGCTCCGGCGGCAGGCGCAACGAAACCCGGCCCGCAATCATATATGATATGGGATAGCGGCGAATTGCCTACCTGATCGGGTAGGTGCCGAACTCGTGCGCCGCCTGGTACATGGCGACGATGTTCTGCGGCGGCACGTCCGGCTGCAGGTTGTGGCAGGGCGAGAAGATGTAGCCTCCACCCGGAGCCAGCAGGCCGATCTTACTGCGCACCTCCGCCCGCACGTCCTCCACGCTGCCGAAAGGAATGGTGTGCTGCTGGTCGAGCCCGGCGTGGAAGGTGATCCGGTCGCCGTAGGCCGCCTTCAGCCGCTCGGGCTCCATCTTGGCCGGCTGAGGCTGGGTAGGGTTGATGACGTCGATGCCGGCGTCGATGATGTCGGGCAGCAAGTCGAAGATCGAGCCATCGCTATGCATGAAGACCTTCGCCCTGCCGCCGGTCTTCTTCTTGATCAGACTTGCCAGCCTGGCGTGGCAGGGCTGCACGAGTTCGCGGTAGAGCGCGGGCGAGATGAAGGGGCCGATCTGGGTGCCCAGGTCGTCCTGGATCTCCACCATCTGCACGTAGGGCCCAACCGCGCCGAGGAGATTCTCGTAGAAGCCGAGGGTGACCTCGGCGCAGAGGTCGATCAGTCGCTTGGCCAGCGGCTTATCGACGATCATCTCCATCAGGTACTGGTCCATGCCGCGCAGCCGGCAGGCCTGCTGGAAGACGGAGCCGACCGATTGGCTGCAGACGACGTAGTCGGTCTCCTCGTACAACCGTCTGGCCTCGGCAGCCAGGCCCTCGACGCGTCCCGGATCGCTGCCGTCGGGCCAGTTGTAGCCCTCGATCTCCGCCAGCGTGGCCTCGCGCAGGGGGGCGTTGACCATCTCCATGTAGTAGGCGGCCTTGCGGTAGAGCAGGCCCCACTCGTCCTGGAAGCTGCCGTCCGGATAGGAGACGGCCTTGCTGGTGCGCGGACCGCGCATGCTGAGGTGGCGAAAGTCCACGTCGAGTGCCCTCAGCACCCGCTCGTCGTACCTGTCCACGACGAAGAGGGAGGTGATTCTCGTTCCCTGGTCGCCCTCCAGGCCCAGATGCTCCTTGAGCCGCTGGTAGGCTTCCACCGTCATGCCGCCGCCAGTGGACCCCAGGTCGATGGGGATGCGGTCCGGTTCCTCGTGGTTGACCGCCTGGGCGAAGCGCTCGCGGCGGTTCATCTTCTCTGCCTCGCTACTCTTGTCCAAGTTGTCGCTCCCTCAGCTGCTGTTGTCTGCTCGAGCTGGAGTCAGCTGTTCCGGGCGCCCCAACCTGGCCGGATCTACCCCGGCCAGAGGGCGTAGGGTGACTAGCCCTACGCGCATGTTACCACGAAGGGCACGCTGCCAAGTGCAAAGAGGCAGCGACGCAGCGACCTGCCCCGGCGCGGACGGCAAGCGGCGGTCGCGACAAGGGCAGTTAGTCCTGGGGAGCGACGGGCAGGGTGAAGCCGAACGTGCTGCCGCGGCCCGGCTCGCTGTCCACCCAGATGCGGCCCCCGTGCGACTCGACCAGCATCCTGGCCACGAAGAGGCCAAGGCCCAACCCCTCGGCGACGCGAGCGGTCTGGCTGCGGTAGTACCGTTCAAAGACACGGGGCAGGTCCTCGGGCGGGATACCGATGCCCTGGTCGGCAACGGAGACGGTAACCTGGACGTCGTCACGGTCCGCGCTCAACCGCACCGAGGTCTCGGGGGTGGAGTACTTGAGGGCGTTGCTCAGAAGGTTGCTCAGCACGCGCTCCAGGCGGTCGGGGTCGGCGTCCACCGGCGGCAGGTCCCCGGGTATGTCCACGCGCACGCGGTCTCTCTCCACCCCCGACATGGCCGTGCTCAGCAGGGCCTCCACCAGCGGCCGCAGGGCCACGGGACGGCGCTGCAGCAGCAGCTGGCCGCTCTCCAAGCGGGTCGCGTCCACCAGGTCCTGGATCATAGTCCCCATGCGCTTGGCATTGGCGACTATGGCCCCGGCGGCGCGCGCGTTTTGCTCGGAGCCGGCCAGCCGCGCCAGCGAGCTCAGAAGTAGCTGCGCCTGACCCTGAATCACCGTCAACGGGCCGCGCAGGTCGTGGGAAACGGCGCGGATCAGGTCCTCCTGCCGTTCGCGCAGGTCGTGCATCTCGGTCACGTCCACGAGCGTGAGCACCGCGCCCAGGGGCTCGCCCTCCGGCGAATGAATCGGCGCGGCGCTGGCGGCGATCCAACGCAAGCTGCCATCAGGCCGACGCGCGATCAGCGGCTCGCCCTGCACCGTCTCGCCCCGCAGGGCACGGGCGGGGGGTGTCTCCTCCAATCTGATCGGCCGGCGGTCGGGGGTCTCCAGAGGCAGCCCGGCGAACCGCTCGCCCAAATGAAGTCGCAGTTCCGCCGGCTGGTAGCCGAGAATTGTCTCGGCGCCCCGGTTGAGGCGCACAATGCCGCCCGCGGGGTCGTAGATGACGACGCCGTCGACCATCGCCGAGATCGTGGCGTCCAGCTCGGCCGCCCTCTGCCCGACTTCCGCCAGGAGTTGCTCGCGCTCGGCGGTACGCGCGGCCAGGCGGTCCCGCATCCCGGCGAAGGCGTCCGTCAGTCGGCGCACCTCGCTCACGCTGCTCCGCGGCAGGGCAGCGGCAGCATCGCCCGCGGCCAGCACCGTCGCCGCCTTGGCCAAGGCGTCCAGCGGCCCGGCCAGCCAGCGGGCCGAATAGGCACCGACGACGACGGCAACCAACAAGAAGACCACCAGCAGCGCCAGAGAGATATCGCGGGCCGCCACCAGGGCGGGCTGATCAATCGCCGGGTTGGCGTTGGCCGCCTCGCTCACCAGCGCCACCACCACCACGGGCGGCAGTCCGGTAGCCAGGGCGAGGACGAAGGCCAAGCGGGTCCGCAGCGAGCCGGGGTCGATCCGGCGCAAGGCTAGGCCGAGCCAGGGCACCAGAGCCACGGCCACGCCGACGCCACCGTAGTAAGCCACGTCCAGCCAGGCGCGCAGAGGCAGGGACGAGATCAAGCAGAAGGCGAGTAAGACACCGCCCAGCAGCAGGTGCGCCGCCACGAAGAACCAGCGGGGCCGCCTTAGGCGCAGCTGCGCGTAGGGCGCCGCCAGCCCGCCGGCCAGAAAGAGGGGACCCAGCCAGGCCAGGTGAGGCCTGAAGGAGGCTGCCACCTGGTTGTCGTACAAGTTGGGCCAGAGCAGCATCGTCAGCCCGGTGAGAAACGCGCCGGCGCCAACGGCGACCGGCAGCAGCAGTGGCCTTTCGTCGGCTCGTGGGCCGCCAGGTTGGAGCAGGGGCGCCAGGGCCGTGCCAAGCCCCAGAGCGCCGAAGTTAATAACGCCCGTCCAGCCGGAGACGGCGACGAAACCGGAGGCCAGCAGCAGCAGCCCCAGCCCCGCCAGTAGATGAACGACCACCACCAGCCGCCGCGGGGGCGCCAGCACAGCCACGGCGAGAAGGCAGACCCCCAGGGCAAGAAACGCCGTTCCCCAGAGTCCCAGATGAGGGCGGAGGGTAACGTAGGCAATCGAAGTGAATTGGTGGGGCGTGACCAGCATCATGGTGCCGGTCAGGGCGTAGAAGAAGCCCACCGCCCAGGGAAGAATGCTGACGGCCATCTGACCCACCAACCACCCGCTCTCTACGGATTGGACCGGCAGCCCGGCCTCAGTTGGGCAATCCAGGAAACAAACCGGCGCCAGGCGGTGACAGCTCCGGCGTCGCCAAACGAATGCACGCCACAAGTGTAAGCGCGCCTGACTGGTGTTGCAAGACGGATACCAGGAGGATGAGCAGGACCGGGATGGGCTTTGACGTCGGGCCCGTTCCGGTCCCGGTGCGGCGGGCTCATCCCTCGCCGGGCGAGGCTACCCTGGCCTGGCGGCGGGCCCCTGTTCGCCTATCCGGCCGACTGGTAGGCCTGATCCAGTATCTCAACCACGTGCTTGACTCGGACCGGCAGCTGCTGGCGTTTGATGCCGTAGCTGAGCTGCATGGCGCAGCCGGGGCAGGCGGTGGCCAGCACCTGGGCGCCGGTCCGGGCTACGTTCTCCATCTTGCGGTCGAGCACCATCATCGAGATGTCGTAGTGGGTGAGCGCATAGGAGCCGGCGCCGCCACAGCACATGTTGGCCTCCGGCAGCTCCACGAACTCCACCCCCGGCACGGACTTAAGGAAGTCGCGCGGTTGCACGCTCACCTTCTGGAAACGGCCCAGGTGGCAGGGGTCGTGATAGGTGATTCTTGCCGGCACTTTGCCGAAGGTCTGGTCGATGCCCAGCGCCGCCAGGAACTGCAGCAGGTCCTGCACCCTAGACGACAACTGCTTGGCCTTCTCGGCGTAGGCGGGTTCGTCGGCAAACAGCTCACCGTACTCGTGCAGGAAGGAGCCGCAGGTCGCGCAATCGGTGACTATGGCGTCCACGTCCAAGCCGACCAGGGCGTCGATGTTGCGCCGCGCCAGGTCCTTGGCCGCCGCCTCGTCCCCGTAGGAGATGGGCGGCTTGCCGCAACAGACCACCTCGGGCACCAGCACCTCGACGCCGTTGCGGTTCAGCACCCGCATGGCCGCCGCGGCCGCGCCCGGGTAGATGTTGTTGGTGCCGCAACCCAGGAAGTAGGCCACCCTGGCCCGGCGAGCGGCCAGAGGCTTGATCGCCTCGCGCGCCTGCTCCCGGCCGGTCTTGCCGGGGATTTTGGGCAGAACGGCCGAGGCCGCGCCCAGCTGGCCCAGAAGATTGACGGCGCCGGTGCTGCGCGCCAGGGGCTCGACGCCCGTGATCTGAGAGAGGCGCAACGACTTCACGGCCAGGCCGAGCACGTTGGGGTTGGGAAGCACCTGCCGGAAGACGAGCTTCTGCACCCAGTGCTCGCCGTGGCGGCGCACCAGCTCGGCGCGGGCCTTGGTGACTATCTGCGCCGTCTGCACCGCGGGGAAGCAGTGGTCGGTGCAGCCGCCGCAGGTGAGACAGTTGAAGAGCGGCTCACGCACGGAGTCATCGAGCGGCAGGCGCCCGGCAAGCACGTCGCGAATGAGGGCGATGCGCCCGCGCGCCACCGTCCACTCGATGCCAGTCGCCTTGTAGGTTGGACAGCCAGCCTGGCAGAAGCCGCACTGGTTGCACTGCTCCACCGCCGCATCGAGTTCCGCCATCACGTTTCTGGTCATATCCTAATAGGCTCCCTTGCCACTCACTCCCCACCCTGCCAGGCGGTGGTGGGGCGAGCCCTGATGAAAAGCAGCAGCTTGACCCAGCAATGCCAAATAGACCTTCATCTTCCTAGAAACCCTCACCCCAGCCCTCCCAAAGGGAGGGGGAGCAGGCTGGCCCGCGGACCGGAGATCCACGGCTGCCGCATCGCTAGACCAGCTTGCCCGGGTTGAGCGAGTCGCCCGGGTTCAGGCTCGCCTTGAGTTGCCGCAAT
>JAMCYS010000041.1 GCA_023473795.1 Chloroflexota bacterium
GACCACCATAGCCCGCAAAGTGGCCGCCTAATGGCGGCACGAGAATGGTCCCTCCCAACATAACGGCGACTAATCGGCACAGCAGGCGGCAACCATCGTCCACTGCACCATTTCGCACCAGAAACTAGCCTAGGGGAAGCGGGCGGGGTTCGCCGCTTGCCGGATCGGCGCAGCCACGCGGAGGGGAGGTCGCGGCCGTGCTCAATCTAATAGATAGGCTGGAGGCTTTGGTAGCCGAGAGTAAGCGAATTCCTTTGATGAGCCGCACCATGGTCGACGAGCGCGAGTTCATGGACATAATCGACCAGTTGCGGGTGTCTCTCCCTGAGGAACTACGCCAGGCGCGACGGATCACACAGGAGAGGGAGCGCTTGCTGGCGGAGGCGCAGGCGGACGCTGAGAAGGTCACAGCTCTGGCGCAGGAGCAGGCATCTCATCTGTTGCAGGATACAGAGGTGTCCAGATCCGCCGAGCGACGCGCGGAGATGATGCTCAACGAGGCCGAACGGCAGGCCAGTGAGCTGGTTGAGGCAGCGCGTCGGGAAAGCGAGGAGATTCTGGCTGAGGCGCAGCAGCAAGCCGAGGCCGTGCGGGCCGGTGCCGACGGTTACGCGCGCGAGGTGCTCACTTCGTTGAGCCAGGAGCTAGACAAGCACCAGAGCATGGTTAGAAAAGGACTGGCTGTGCTGGAAAGGGCGCTGCGGGACGTTAGTACACGCTAATCTGGCGTGTTGGCAAGGCTTGACACCTTCCTAAGCGGACAGCTATAATTGGGAGGATCGTCCGCGGCCATTCCGAGCCTCAGGGTTCGGTGGCTGCGGACGATGCGGTTGGGAGGGGGTGTCGACATGATCTATAACGTGGCCCAGTTGCTGAAAGACCCGATCGGCGCCACGCGAGTTTACGATCTGCATGAGACTGCCGACCTCCTCACGGACATTCCGGCGAGGGCGCCTTACGTGGGGCACCTGAAGCTGACACACCTGAACGAGGGTATCCTGGCTGAAGCCAGGATCGTGACCGTGGTTGAGGTGGCATGCAGGCGCTGTCTGCGACCAGTGCAGTTGCCGTTAGAACTCGAATTCGTCGAGGAGTATCGACCCTCAATCGACATCAATTCGGGCGCGCCGGTGTTAAAGCGGGAGGGTGAGGAGTACTTTACCCTGGACGAGCGCCACACGCTTGATTTGACCGAGGCGGTGCGGCAGTACGCGTGGACCAATCTGCCGCAGTTTGCCCTTTGCCGTGAAGACTGCGCCGGCCTGTGCGCCATGTGCGGTCGGGATTTGAACGAAGGACCATGCGATTGCCAGCAAGAGTCGACTGATCCACGGTTGGCTGTGCTGGGATGTCTGCTCGGGGAAAGCGAAAGGAGCCAGTAAATTGCCACCGCTGCCAAAACGTAAGACCTCTCACGCTCGCCAGGGCGAGCGCCGTAGCCATCTTGAGGCCAAGACCTCGGCCATGGTGCCCTGCCCACAGTGCCACGAGATGCGGCTGCCCCACCGGGCCTGCCCGTCCTGTGGTTACTACCGCGGCAAGAAGGTTGTCGAGACGACCGCCGAGTCGAAGTAAGGGTCAGCGAACGAGCGCCGGGGAGTGGTTGGGATGCTATCCACGCCTGTCTGTGACCGTCTGGGAATGCAGTATCCAATTGTTCAAGGCGGGATGGCCTGGATCGCCACCGCCGAGTTGGCGGGAGCGGTGTCGAACGCCGGCGGCTTGGGCGTTGTGGCGGCGGGGAACGCTCCGCCAGAGTGGGTGCAGCGTGAGATACGCCGTACCCGCGAGCTGACCAGTCGCCCTTTCGGACTCAACATAATGCTAATGTCGCCCTTCGCGGCCGGTGTCGTGGAGACGGCTTTGGCTGAACGAGTGCCCGTCGTCTTCACGGGGGCCGGCAATCCTGGGCCGCTCATTCCCCGCTTCAAGGCGGCCGGTATCAAAGTGGTCCCGGTGGTGGCCTCGGTCTCCCTCGCTAAGCGTTTGGAGCGCTCTGGAGCAGACGCACTGGTGGCCGAGGGTATGGAATCCGGCGGCCACATCGGCGAAATCACCACCACCGTGCTGATTCCCCAGATCGTCGACGCCGTCAACATCCCCGTCATCGCGGCGGGTGGCTTCGCCGATGGGCGTGGCTTGGTGGCCGCGCTGGCCTACGGAGCCCAGGCGATCCAAATGGGCACTCGCTTTGCCGCCAGCGTGGAATGCATTGCCCATCCCAACTACAAGCAGAGAATCGTGCAGGCCAGAGACCGCAGCACCGTGGCCACGGGGCATAGTCTCGGGCACCCCGTGCGAGCGCTGGAGAATTCGTTCACGCGCCGTTTCGCCGAGCTGGAGAAGAGCGGTTGCTGCAGGGAAGAGATTGAGTGCTACGGCATGGGTTCGATGCGGCGCGGGCTCATCGAGGGCGACGTGGAAAACGGGTCCCTGATGGCTGGCCAGGTGGCCGGCATGATCCGCGAGGTGCTGCCGGTGTCGACCATTATCGATTCAATCATCGCCGAAGCCGAACTGGTGCTCAAGCGGCTGGCGGCGCAAGCGGGGAGCGCCGTGCATGCCTAGGCGGATCGCATTCCTCTTCCCCGGCCAGGGTTCGCAATATGTCGGCATGGGCAAGGCTCTGTTGGCGGAGCCCGGCGAGGGCAGGCGCGTGTTGCGGCGAGCGGACGAGGTTCTGGGCTTTTCCCTCACCAGGCTTTGCCTGGAGGGACCAGAGGAACGCCTGCGTGAGACTCCTAACGCGCAACCGGCGATTCTCGCCGTCAGCGTGGCTGCCTACGCGGCTCTGCGCGAGGCCGCCGGGGACGACTTCGGGCCGGCCTTTTTCGCCGGGCACAGTCTGGGGGAGTTCAGCGCCCTCGTGGCCGTGGGCTCTCTCTCCTTTGTGGATGCCCTACTCTTGGTGCGAAGGCGCGGCGAGTTAATGGGGCAAGCCGGCCAGGAACGACCGGGAGCGATGGCTGCCATCATAGGGGGAGACGATTCGCTGGTGGAGGAGGCGTGCCAGGAGGCAGCCCCGTTCGGCATAGTCATAGTGGCCAACTACAACGCGGCCGGCCAGGTCGTCATCTCGGGCGAGCCGGCGGCCGTTCAGCGCGCGGGCGAGATCGCGCGGGCCAAAGGCGCCAAGCGGGTAGTACCGCTGCCGGTGAGCGGCGCCTTCCATTCTCCCTTGATGGCAGCGGCGGCCGAGCCCTTCGCTGCGGCGGTGGCTGCCTGCACTTTGGTGGCTCCCCCGGTGCCGGTTGTGGGTAACGTGACGGCCGAGCCGCTAATGTCTGAGGAACAACTCCGCGGCGAACTCACGCGTCAGATCATTTCGCCCGTGCGCTGGGCCCAGTCGCTAGGCTACATGGCATACGAGGGGGTCGGGCAGTACGTCGAGGTCGGACCCGGGCAGGTGCTGGCCGGTTTGGCCAAGCGGCTGCCGGGCGCGCGAGTGGCGAACGTGGAGAGCGCCTCGGCCGCCGGCGCGCTGGTGGCCGCTTGGAGGTCAGAAGGGTGACTCTGCAGGGCAAGACGGCGATTGTCACCGGAGCATCGCGGGGCATCGGCCGAGCGGTAGCCGTAACCCTGGCCGGCCTGGGCGCAAACGTGCTCGTAAACTACGCCGCGAGCGAGGCGGCTGCCGCCGAGGTGGTAGCGCGCATTCTGGCGGCGGGCGGCCGAGCCGAGGCCGCGCAGGCCGACGTTTCTCAGCCTGCCGACGTAGAGAGGATGGTGGCGCGCGCCTTAGCCGTGTTCGGACGAGTGGATATCCTCGTGAACAACGCCGGCATCAACCGCGACAACCTGACTTTGCGGATGAGCGAGCGGGAATGGGACGAGGTGCTGGACACTAACCTAAAGGGCGCCTACTTGTGCACCAAGGCTGTGTTACGGTCGATGGTGCGCCAGCGCAGCGGGCGTCTCGTCTACATCTCGTCGGTCGCGGGCGTTGCGGGCAACGCCGGCCAGGCCAACTATGCGGCTGCCAAAGCGGGCATGATCGGCCTGGCGAAGAGCATGGCGCGTGAAGTGGGTTCGCGCGGCATTACGGCAAACGTCGTCGCGCCAGGCTTCATCGACACTGACATGACGGCCAAGCTGGCTGCCGAATTCAAGCAGAGCGCGCTCTCCCAGATTCCTCTACAACGCTTCGGGAGGCCCGAGGACGTGGCGGAGGCCGTGGCTTTCTTAGCTTCCGAGGCGGCCGGCTACGTCACGGGCCAGGTTCTGCGAGTCGATGGCGGGATGGTGATGGGCTAGATGGAAAATCTTGGTAGCGTTCGCGTCTCCCCCAGCGTACTGGCAACCATTGCCTGTCTAACGACCCTGGAAGTGCCGGGAGTAGCCAGAATGGCCGACGACCTGGTAAGCGGTGTCAACCGTCTGATAGGCCGCTCAGCACCGCCATCGGGCGTGCGCGTGCAGTTCAAAGAGGGTAGAGTGTACCTCGACTTACAAGTGGTGGCGAAGTCGGGCTACAGCCTGCTGGAAGTCGGCTCTCGCATCCAGGAACAGGTTGCCGAGTCGGTGACACGCTTGGTGGGTATGCCGGTTGGCGAAGTCAACGTCTTCGTCCAGGACGTAGAATAAGACGCCGAACCGGGGTCTGGGGGAGTCATGAAAGGATCGCGTCGCCGAGCGCGAGTGCTGGCGCTGCAGGCGCTCTATGAAGCCGACACGGTGGGCCATCCGGTCGGCGAGGTACTGGAGCGCTTGATCGAGGAAGGCGAGACAGATCCGGACGTGGCCGAGTTCGCTCGGGCCTTAGTCGCCGGTGTGCTGAATCATTTGGAGCCCATTGACCAGACGCTGAGCCAGGCGGCACCGCACTGGCCCTTGACCCAGATGGCGAAGGTCGACAAGAACGTGCTTCGCCTTGCAATTTTCGAGGTTTTGTTCAATAATACGGCGGTTCCGCCGAAGGTGGCTATCAACGAGGCCGTCGACTTGGCCAAGATATTCGGCGGCGACAGCTCGGGTAGGTTCGTCAACGGGGTGTTGGGCACTGTTGCTGGGCGCGGCGCCTCGCGGCTACCCACACCCGAGGAACCCGACGAGAACCGGCCACGGGACTGAAGTGCAGAGCAGGGGCTTCCATTCCAGTCGCGACGCGGTAGGCCCCGCGTACAGCCCGGGCAGAAAGGGGGTGACATGGTGATTTCCCAGGATGTGTACGAGCGCTTGCGCAAGATCGTGGCTGAGCAGCTCGGCGTGGACGAGGAGCAGATCGTGCCTGAGGCCTCGTTTGTCGAGGATCTCAACGCCGACTCTCTGGATCTGGTGGATCTGATTATGACGCTGGAAGAGCAGTTCGGGATGGAGATCCCTGATGAAGACGCGGAGAAGATCGCTACCGTTCAGGATGCGATGAACTACATCGAGGAGCATTACGAGGGCTAGTAGCCGGCACTAATGCCGCGCTGGCCATGGCACCTACTCGAGGGCGAGTCTCGCAAGCAACACCTAAACAGCCGTGACAGGGGCAGCGCGCAGTTGCCCCTTATCTTTCATCCTGGCGCTGTCTGCCAGCTGGAGAGCGAGAGCGGTTTGGATTACGAGCAGTCGATGAACACTACTAGGCAGGAAGACGAAGAGCAGGGCGAAGAGCCGACCATGACAATCCTCGAGCATCTCGAGGAGCTACGCCATCGCCTGGTTATCATGGTTCTCGCTCTCGCCGTCTGCACGATCGCCTCCATCGTCATCGTGCAATGGGCTTTCGACATTCTGCTGCGGCCGGCACCGGTCGGTTTCAAGCCGGTCTACACCGAAGTCACGGAGATGTTCACCACTTACCTCAAAGTGGCGGTATTCTCCGGCGTCGTCCTGTCCATGCCTGTCATTGTCTACCAACTGGCAGCCTTCGTTTCACCCGGGCTGACCAAACGAGAGAAGCGCTACCTTCTGGCTCTCGTGCCGGGCATCTTCTTTGCCTTCCTG
Source organism: Chloroflexota bacterium (assembly GCA_023473795.1). Classification (GTDB taxonomy): domain Bacteria; phylum Chloroflexota; class UBA6077; order FW602-bin22; family JAMCYS01; genus JAMCYS01. The sequence goes on from JAMCYS010000041.1 coordinate 5,935, forward strand.
TGCGGCATTTCCTTTGGCTATTTCGTGGTAGTGCCCTTCGCCATCCGCTATCTGCTGGGGGCCGATTTCCTGACCACTGTGGCCGCACCGATGATCCGGATCAGCAACTACATTGAGTTCGAAGTCAACCTGCTGCTGGCCATTGGTTTGTCCTTCGAGCTACCCATTGTGGTGTTCTTCCTGAGCAAGGTAGGCATAGTCAACACCAGGCGCTTGAGCAGCTATAGGAAGTACGCTATTCTGGCGGCGGCAGTGGTAGCTGCGATTATCACGCCTACGCCTGACCCGGGCACGCAGATGCTCGTGGCGGTGCCCCTGTATTTCCTCTACGAAATCGGAATACTGTTGTCGCGATTGGCATAGATGCCGAGGAGCGCTGAATATGCTGCAATCTGGCTGCGCCGAGTGCAAAGTGTACGTCTGCCGAACAGGGCATCTAGAGGAGGCGCCGGAGACCTGCCCGATGTGCCTCACCGGGGTGGTGGACACCCGAGCGACCTACTCGGCCGAGCCAGTGCGTCAGATGGCGAGAGTATCGGCTCAAATTGAGGCCGCGGGTTACACTCGCTGGAACCGAGTGGAGGAGACCATCGAGCTGGCCAACCGCTTGGGCTACAAGCGGCTTGGCCTGGCTTTCTGCTCGGGCTTGCGGGAAGAGGCGAGAATCCTCAACAGGATACTTGTGGCCAACGGCTTTGACGTCGTCTCCGTGGCCTGCAAGACCGGCTCCATCCCCAAGGAGGAGTTGGGCCTTGCCGATGTCGAGAAAGTGCGGCCCGGTACCTACGAGGCGATGTGCAACCCCGTGGGCCAAGCCCGGGTGATGAACGAGGCCCAGACCGATCTGAACATCGTTTTCGGCCTCTGCGTCGGCCACGACTCGCTCTTCATCAAGCACTCCGAAGCGCTCGTCACCTGCCTGGTGGCGAAGGACAGGGCGCTCGCCCACAACCCCATTGGGGGCGTGTACTGCGCCTGGGGCTACTATCACGATCGCCTCTACGGCGGCCATCGGCAACCGTGAGAGCGGCCGGACCTGCAGCTAGCGAGCCATCGCCTCCAGTTCCTCGATCAGCGCCAGGTGCCGCTCGTGCTCGCCGGGACCCGTCATTTCGCGTTCGATGCGCTCAAACTCCTCGAACATCGCCGCTTTCTCTTCGGCGCTGAGTGCCCGGTCGGAGAGCGGATAGAGGACGTTGTCTTCTTTGGCGATGTGCGAGCGCAGTAGCCCCGCGTAGCCGTGCATGTTCTCGGCGAGTTGAGCGCGAGCCGTGGGGTCTCCCGCTGCGTATCCGGGCAAGGCCGCGCTCATTCCCTTGACGTAGGCCCTGCCTTGCTCGTGATCTGCCAGCATCACGCCGATGGGCCCCATCTCGCGGGGCACCCCGTGCCTACCCAAGGCCGGAAAGAGCACCGCTTCTTCCTTGGCATGGTGACACTGGTCAGCGAAGCCGCGGATGAACTGCAGGGCGCGCTCAATTGTTGCCGGCGCAACGGTTTCGCCGGCGCTAATCTTATCGGCGGCCTTGTCCAGAGCTCCGATCACCCTCTCGATTGCTCTGTGCTCCGACATTAGCTGCTGGGTAGCCTCGGACATGACTTGCCTCCCTTCCCACCGCCGGCCCTGAGGTCGCGACTGGGTTGTCTACTACTATCCTTGCTCAAGATTGTACTCCTGCCGCCGGCGGCCGCAAGCGACAAACGTCACAATTCGTAGTAAACAAGTCGGAAATTGTGGTCCAGCGGGTCGTTCTTCTTGCGTCTGGAGGTCAGAACGCGAGACGCAGGTTTCCGGGCGGGGGGTCGTGGGGCGCGAAACGGACCGCTAGGCGATCTCCAGGGAAGGCCGAACGTCAAGGTCCAGGGAAGCGGCGGCACCGCGCTGGCGGCGGAAGTAGCCGCAGCTCGCCACCACGGCGGCGTTGTCCGTGCAGAAGGCGAGAGGGGGAATCAGTACCGGCAGTGGCGAGCGGGCCGCCATCTCTCGCCTCAGGAGGGCGTTGGCGGCAACCCCGCCTGCCAGCGCTATCTGGCGCGCGTGGTAGCGCTCTGCCGCCCAAAGCGACTTCTCCACCAGTACGTCCACGACGGCTTGCTGGAAGCTGGCCGCCAGGTCCGCGGTCGGCAGGTTCGCCTGCGGCGCCACCCGGAGGACTTGGGCCGGAGTGGTGTGGGATTGCTCGCGACGCTGGCGGGTGCCGCGAGCGCCTGACGCACCGGCCAGTTCCTCGACGGTGCGCAGAACGGCCGTCTTCAGGCCGCTGAAACTGAAGTCCAGATTGTGCCGCAGCCAGGCGCGAGGGAAGGAAAACGCCCGCGGGTTGCCGCCCTCGGCGGCTTCCTGCACCGCCGGCCCGCCGGGATAGCCCAGCCCGAGCAGCCGGGCGACCTTGTCGAATGCCTCGCCCGCGGCGTCGTCTCGCGTCCGGCCAAGCCGCCGGTAGTCGCCATGTCCCCGCATCAATATGAGATCGGAATGGCCCCCTGAGACAACCAGACAGAGCAGCGGAAAGTCAGGCTCAGCCGGCGCCGGCTCGGAACCCTGAGGCACCAGCCAGTTGGCGTAGATATGTGCTTCGAGGTGGTTGACATCGACGAACGGCAGGCCACGAGCGAAGGCGAGGGCTTTTGCCAGGTTCAGGCCCACCAGAAGTGACCCGGCCAGCCCTGGGCCATAGGTCGCTGCCAGGAGGTCGATTTGTTCCCATCCCAATCCCGCCTCAGCGAGTGCTTGACCGACCGTGGGCGTGATGGCCAGAACGTGTTGCCGCGAGGCAACTTCCGGCACGACCCCGCCGTAGCGGCGGTGAATCGGCACTTGCGAGGCAACGACGCTGCTGCGTAGCCAGCGACCGTCGCTGACAACCGCAGCGGCAGTCTCATCACAGGACGATTCGATGCCAAGAACAATCACGGTTGAGAGTCCAGTGGCAGCTGGGAGATGAAAGTGCGCGTGCCGGCGATAGTGTACAGTCTTCCTCTCTGTTCGTCGACAAAGGCAGCACGCAGGTCGTCGAAGGCACTGTTGGGGGCCACGTACTGGCTTACGTACCGTCCGTCCTTCGAGAATTTGACTACCCTGGCGTTTCCGGCATCGGCCACGTACAGATACTTGGTCGTCGGGCTGGCGAAAATGCCAGTCGGTTTGCGTAGCGGGGTATCTGGCACGACGGCCGAGAACGCCTGCGGCTGTCCGCCGGTAAAGCGCCCGATTTGCCCGTCGGCATAAAGCAAGTAGAGGCTACCGTCCCCCGCCATGTCCACCGCCGAGCCAAGCCCTGGGGCAGAGACCTCCGTGAGGTACTCCTGTGGCGGTCGGTCGTAGCCGTTGCCGCCCGGCAAGTAGCGCCAAACGAGACGGCGCTGAGTGTCAAGCACGTACAGATTGCCTGTCTGGCCAACCGCGCTGCGCACTTGAGGTAGGGCCGCCGAAGCCGGCAGGCGCATCGGCTGGCTCGGGTTGTCTTTGCCGCAACGGACCAGCACGCCGTTGTTGTCTAGAGCGTATACTTGTTCCGGCAGGCCGGGAGCGCCACCATACATCCAGAACATGGCCATGGCGCTACTCAGCGTGGTGCCTTCCAGCGAATCGTCCTTGCGCCAGACTGCGTGCGGCGCGGCGATTGTCCCCATGTCCTTGCCAATAGACAGCTGCCAGACGGAACCCGCTCCCCGGTCCAGTACGTAGAGGTCATCACCCACCGCGAGCAGGCCGCTGGGCTGGCTGGCTCGGTCCTGAGCGGAGAAGTCGGCGAGCAACTGCAAAGCTGGCAGTCGAACCACGGCATTGATCTCGTCCAGTTTGGCGCGCAGGCGCGTGGCCACTGCCGTCGCTTCCGGATTGGCCACGCCCGCGCTCAGCCCCTGGTCGGCATAGCGCACGGCCTCGGTGAGCAGCCAGCGGCGCGTAGCAGGGTCAGCGGCGGCAAGGGCGTCGCGCTCCTTCTGCTTAAGCACGCTGACCAACTGGTTCGATCTTGCCTCTTGGTCGCGGGCATGCCACATTCCTTCCCCAAAGTAGAGTGCGGCGAAGACGAGTGCCAGCACCAGCGCCGCGGCCGCGAAGCGCAAGAGAATCGTGACCAGAGAGGCCCGCACCGAGCGTTGCAGCCCCCCACTAGAAAGACTCGCGGGCTTCTGGGCGCCAATTGCCCTCACCTGGGGCGTCAGAGACACGCGGCTGGCAGCCGCGGCGACGATCGGTCGCAGGGGCTCGCCGGCCTTCTCTAGGCTGCGCCTAGCCGGGGCGGGCTTGTCCTGCCCTTTCCCCCTCGACAGCACTCCGCCAAGCGCCGCCAGCGCTGAGCGATGCCCTGCGTCGGCAGCGGGAGTCGCCCGTGTTTTGACAGGCGCCAGACGAGACGGCTGCGTAGGCTGCCGTCTGGTCTCCGGCTCTGGCTGGCGAGAAGGTTGCACGCGCGGGCGCTCGGGTGGGGGCGTCTCTGGCTCTGCGGCCCGGGAGGGCATAGGTAAGTCGGCAGATTCGGGGCTGAGGAGCAGCAAGGTGAAGTCATCGGCGGCGGCGGAGGCCAGGTGAAGCCCTTCCAGCCTATCCAGCAAGCCACGGCCTGAGTAGCGCGCCAGCACTCCGGCCAGTGACTCCTCACTGGTGAAAGACAGCAAGCCACTGCTACTCAGCAGTAGGCACTCACCGGGCCCCAGTCGGCAATTGCCCAGCCCGATTTCACACTCGTCGAGAGCCAGCAGGCCGCCCACGTCGGCATCCGGTCCACCGAGCCGGCGCAGAGCGCCGGCCTGCCAGGCGTAAACCACGGCGGCACCGGCGAAGGCGACGTACACCATGTCGCCGCGCAGTGTGGCGGCGCAGAGCGACCCGGCGCAGCGGTGTTGCGGAAGCGAGCGCGAGTTCTCGTGCCTGAGAGTGTCCTCCGCGGCACGTAGCGCCTCGCGCAGCGCGGAAGTCACCGAGCGGTGCTGGTTGCGGGCAAACTCGGCGTGCAACGCTTCGCTGACCGTAGGCGAGGTTTGGTCGGCGTCGGCGCCAGCCAGCGCGACCAGGCTGTAAAGCGGCAGTTTGGGTTTGGACCAAGGTAGGCTGGAGCCAGCCAAGCTTACGCCCAAACCGGGCGTTCCCGCCTGGCGCGTGCCCTGTCTTATGCAAATGTAGTCAGTCTGCAGCTGCATAGGCTCTTCGTCACGGTACGACCGGTGTTGTGCTCATGGTGGCCCAGCACTAGTGGGACGGGCAACGGCCAGAGTATAGCAGGTGGCAACCGCGAAGTAAACGGAATCGCGCTCATTGACATAGAACGCGCGTTCTATTACAATAAACGCGGGCGCGGCGGGCCACCAAGCCTGCCAAAGAAGCGGCCAAAAGGGAGGCAAGCGATGCAGTCCGGATTGCTCTGGTATGATGGCGACCGCAGGAAGTCGCTGGGGGATAAGATCACAGAGGGCATTTGGTGCTACGAGGCGAAGTTCGGCCATAGACCCAACGCCTGCCATCTCAACCCTGGGGCGGAAGGAACCTATCCGCAGTTGCGCCTCGTGGCCAACCGGCTGATACAGCCAAACCATTTCTGGTTGGGGGTTGAAGTGGAGCAGGAGTCAAGCGCCGAGCCTGCAGGGTCGACCCGCACCTAGGCCACCGTGTTATACTCAGCTCACTAACCACGCGGGGAGTGAGAACCTGGACTACGACGTCGTCGTAATCGGTGCGGGCCACGCTGGCTGTGAGGCAGCTCTGGCGGCGGCGAGGCTAGGCTGCCATACCCTATTGCTGACCCTCAACTTGGACAACGTGGCGCTCACGCCATGCAATCCCTCCGTCGGTGGTCCCGCCAAAGGTCACCTGGTGCGCGAGATTGACGCGCTGGGTGGCGAGATGGCGCGTAACGTCGACCGCACCTTCATCCAGATGCGTCTCCTGAACACCGGCAAAGGCGAGGCCGTGCAGGCCCTGCGCGCTCAGGTGGACAAACGCGCCTACGGCGCGGCGATGAAGCGAGTGCTCGAGAGTCAGGCCAATCTCGACCTCAAGCAGGCCCTCGTCGACGACATCCGCCTGCTGACCGGGCAAGGCCCGCAGGGCCGCCGGCCGGCGCCTGCTCTCTGTGTCACTACCAGTCTCGACGCGCAGTACCGGGCACGGGCGGTTGTGCTTACCACTGGCACTTCCCTGGCCGGACGAATCGTTACCGGCGAGCGGGACTTTCCGGCGGGTCGAGCGGGCGAACCGCCGGCAGTACATTTGGCCACTGGCCTGCGCCGCTTGGGACTGCAACTTGGTCGCTTGAAGACCGGCACTCCCCCCCGGATCGACGCTCGCACGGTGGACTTCTCGGCCACCTTGGTGCAGCCCGGGAGCGAGGCGCCGCTCTTTTTCACCCGGGACGGTTTGCCCCCGGAGCCCGAACTGGCGGGTGCTCCCGCCTCGATATATCCGCGAGCGCAATTGGGCGGGTGGCGAGACCAGCTGCCGTGCTATCAAGTGCGCACCAACGCGCAGACCCACGCCGTGATCAGGGCCAACCTGGACCGGGCGCCGCTGTTCACCGGCTTCATCGAGGGAATAGGGCCTCGCTACTGTCCTTCTCTGGAGGACAAGATCGTCCGCTTTGCCCACAAGGACTCCCACCCGCTGTTCCTGGAGCCAGAGGGCTGGCGCACCCACGAAATGTACGTCCAAGGCGCGAACACCAGTCTTCCCGAGGATGTTCAGCTGGCTCTGCTCCGCACCATCCCGGCGCTAGGTCGGGTGGAGATGACGCGGGTGGGCTACGCGGTGGAGTATGACTACGTCCCTCCCCACCAGACCAAAGAGTCGCTGGAGGCCAGGGCCGTGCCTGGGTTGTTCCTGGCTGGCCAGATCAACGGCACGTCCGGCTATGAAGAGGCCGCGGGTCAGGGCCTGGTGGCGGGGGTCAACGCCGCTCGCTTCGCTCAAGGTTGGCCGCGAAACGCCTCGCTCCCTTCGTCCGGCGAGCCGGCCTGCGCCGACGTGCTGGCTGCCCTCGCCGGTGGCGAGCAGCTGGTCCTGCCACGCAGTCTGGCGTACATCGGGGTCATGATCGACGACCTGGTGACGTCGGACATCGACGAGCCCTATCGCTTGCTCACGTCGCGGGCCGAGTATCGCCTGCGTCTCCGACAGGATAACGCCGACCTGCGCCTGGCCCCCATTGGCTACGCTCTGGGCCTGCTCAGCCGGGAAGAATACGGGAGGACGGAGGCCAAACGGGTGGCTGTAGACGCGGCGCTGGGCGTTCTGCGCGAGCGCTACCTGAGCCCCAGCCCGCGGACCAACGCCCGTCTTGTTGAGCTGGGGCAGCCGGCACTCAGCGGGCCAGTCCGGGCGGTGGAAGTGCTGCGCCGGCCTTCCGCGACGGCCGCAGCGGTGGCGCCTCTCTTGCCCACCGTTCCGCCGGCGGTCTGGGAGCAGGTCTTGATTCAGGCGAAGTATGAGGGCTATCTGCGTAAACAGAACCAGGAAGTAGATCGGGCTCTCCGGCTGGAGCGGCGCCATGTGCCGGCTGATCTTGACTACGCGTCGGTGGTCGGCCTGCGGGCGGAGGCTCGGCAGAAACTATCACGCTTTCACCCAAGCTCGCTTGGCCAGGCGAGCCGCATCTATGGCGTCACCCCGGCCGACATTAGCGTGTTGTTGGCCCACCTGGAGAAGTTGCATCGCGCCCGCGGCTCTCAGGTGGGCGTCGAAGGGATTGTGACCCATGGGCCGAAGGTGGCCAGCGACGAGGCCTAGCCGGCTCGTTCGATCGTGACCTTGGCACCGTGGGGCGTCTGCTTGAACACTTTGGGGTCGCCTTCTACCTTGCCGAAGACGGTGACCGGGCTCGCGGGCCTGATTTCACTTCCTTGGCTGGAAGGGGTTGGCCCAAAGAAGATGCAGAAGGCGCTGCCCGGCTCCCAGTAACCCAGATCTCCCAGATCAACCACGGATTGGCCCTTCTCAGTCTCGAGGTCCACCGGGATTGAAAAGTAGATCTCGTCGCCCCAGGTCATCCCTTTAGCCGAGATTGGCAGAGCCTCCCAGATCGCCGTGGCCGTCTTGCTGTCGTTTAGTTGAGCGAACGCCTCGGCTGGGCCCGCGGTTATCTTGATGCGCTTCACGTACTGCCTCCGCTGCCCTCGCTGCCTGGCGGCTGCCCGCTAGGCCGAGGAATAGTCTGATCCTATCATACAACCACGGCCGATTCCTGCCAACTGGAAAGGAAAGGCGCTGGGCCCGTTCAAGCCTGACGACATGGCGAGCCTCGGCGAGATGCCTGCTGGCACACTCCCTGCTTTGCCAACTGTGAGGCATCGCCGTTGCCGTCCTCTGGCAGGGCGGGCCGAAGCAGTATTCAGGTATGGGGCCAGAACGCGGATGAGGGTGCTGTACGCGCTCGATTCATACAATCCCAATATCGACGGCGTAGCCGTTTCCCACGAGCGTATCGCCCAGAAGTTGGCCCGCCGCGGGCATTCCGTGGCCGTGGTGGCCCCGGCCCGGCGCATGGCCGACTACTTTGAGACCGTCGACGGCTTACCCGTTTACAGGGTGCGATCCCTGCGAGTACTCTCCGACCGCTGGCGAGTTCCGCTGCTGCCTTTAGGTGGAGTGCGGCGAGCTTTGTGGGACTTCCAACCGGACATAGTGGTCATTAGCTTGCCATTCATACTGAGCCGGGCAGCGCTGCGGGCGGCGCAGGCGGAAGACGTGCCGACCGTTGGCGTGACGGGCACCATGCCCGAATGGCTGACTGCCAACCTTCCGTTGCCGCGCGACCTGGCAGAGCGGGCTGAGCCAGCGGTCTGGCGTGCCATTGCCGCGTACTACGAGCGGTGCGACGCAGTTGTCGGCGTAACCGACACGGCGCTAGCTCTACTTCGCCAGCACGGGCTTACCAAACCCGGCGCGGTGATCTCCAACGGCGTTTCGCTGCGCCGTTTCCGACCTCGGGAACGCGACGACGCCTTGGCAGCTCGTCTGGGGATCGATCTGGCGCCGACGGTGCTGTACACCGGTCGGTTGGACGCCGAGAAGGGATTGGACGTTTGGCTGCGGGCCGTGGCGCGGAGCCGGGACCTGGGCGTCGAGCCGCAGGCCCTGATTGTTGGCAATGGCAGCGAGAAGAAGCGTCTCGGGCGCCTGGCGGTAGAGCTTGGAATTCAGGGGCACACTCGTTTGGTTGGTTTCCTGCCGCAGGCCGACTATGAACGCGTTTTCTCGCTGGCCGACGTGTTTGCAATCGCCAGTACTGCCGAGCTGCAAAGCATAGTCACGCTGGAAGCAGCCGCCAGCGGCCTGCCGCTGGTGGCCGCGGACGCCGGGGCTCTGCCTGAACTGGCTAGGGAGGGTTACAACGGCTATCTCTTCCCCCCGGGCGATCCGGAAACCATGGCTCGGCGGTTGGCGCAGCTGCTCGGGGATCCTGACGAGGCGAAGAGAATGGGCCGGCGCAGCCGCCTCGTGGCGTTGCACCACGACATCGAACTCACCGCCTCGAGCTATGAGAGCCTCTTTCGCGAGCTGGCGGGCCGCAGAGCGGGCCATCCGAGAAGCAGACGGCACGGCGCTGGGCGAGAAGAATCGTCAGTAGTGGGCTAGCTTTTCTCCGTCATGGACCGATCGACCGGTCGGTGCCCTTCGTGCGGAGCGGACGTCGCTTCGGCAGGGCGCGTAGGTGTGCCCAGTTTGGCGCTGTCGATTGGCGCTGGCCGGCACTACAGTTAACCTGGCACACTAATTGCACCGGGCTGGTATGGGACGCGGCCCGTGGCGCGTCCGGGGAGGCGGATTGTGGCCGATCGCAACGGGGAAGTCGCTCGTCTACTCGAGAACATAGCCGACCTGCTGGAAGTGAAGGGCGAAAGTACCTTTCGCATTCGCGCCTACCGCGAGGCTGCGCGACAGATCGGTATTCTGGGCAAGAACGTAGACGAGGTCCGCAAACAGGGGAAGCTGGAGGAGGTCCCGGGAGTCGGCCCCTCGATTGCTGCCAAGATAGCTGAGTACCTGGAGAAGGGACGCTCCGCCTACCTTGACGAACTCCAACAGGAGATTCCCCCTAGCGTGGCCGATTTGCTCCAGGTCCCCGGCCTGGGTCCGCGTACGGCGCAGTTGATCTACGCCCACTTGGGTGTTGGCAGCGTGGCAGAGCTGGTCGCGGCGGCCCGCGAGCACCGGCTGCGAACCGTGCCAGGCATCGGCCCGAAGACCGAAGAGAAACTGCTCCGGGAGACCGAGCGTCTGCAGCAAAGGACCAGCCGAATGCTTCTGGCAGTTGCCTTACCGGCGGCAGATGAAGTGGCTGCCTTGCTGCGCGAAAACTCGGCTGTTGAGCGGGTCGAACCCGCCGGCAGCATTCGCCGCCGACTGGAAACCATCGGCGACATAGATCTCGTGGCGTCGTCGAGCCGGCCTCACGAGGTAATGAAAGCCTTCACGTCCCTGCCGCTCGTCAAGGAGATCATCGCCACCGGTCCCACGAAGTCCAGTGTCCTCGCCTTCGAGAATCTGCAGATCGATTTGCGGGTAGTTGACCCGTCGGTCTTCGGGGCAGCCCTGCAGCACTTCACCGGGTCGCGCGCCCATAACATACACGTGCGCGACCTGGCCATTAGCGAAGGTTTCAAGCTGAACGAATATGGGCTGTTTTCGCAGAAGACGGATGAGCTCGTCGCGAGCGGCACCGAGGAGGAAATCTACCACGCGCTGGGCATGGCGTGCCCGCCGCCGGAACTGCGTGAGGATAGAGGAGAGGTTGAGGCAGCTCTAGAGCACGACCTTCCCGAATTGGTGCGCGAGTCGGACCTGCGTGGCGATCTCCACGTACATACTGACTGGAGCGACGGCCTGGCGCCTGTGGAGGCGATGGTGAAGGCGGCGATTGCCCGCGGCTACGAGTATGTGGCGATCACCGATCATTCCCAGTCGCTAGGGGTCGCTCACGGGCTCAGCCCTGACCGGGTGCGAGAGCAGCGCCGACTCGTCGACCAGTTGAATCGTCAATACCAGCCGTTTCGCATTCTGCAAGGCATTGAGATCGAAATTAGGGGCAATGGCTCGCTCGACTACGACGACGAAACCTTGCGCTATTTCGACATAGTGACCGCTTCGCTGCACTCCGGTAGGGGCCAGTCGCGTGAGAAGGTCACCGGTAGGGTATTGTCGGCCCTGGGCAGCGGCTTCGTCGACGTGCTGAACCACCCGAGCGGCCGCATCATCAGCCGACGAGCGGCCTATGAAGTGGACCTAGCGAGGACCATAGAAGAGGCAGCGGCGCTCGGCATTGCCCTGGAGATCAACAGCTCCCCGGACAGACTGGACCTAGACGATGTCTGGGCGCGTCGCGCCAAGGAAGCGGGGGTGCTTTTGGCCATCAACAGCGATGCCCACGCGCCTGACCAGCTATCGTTCGTGCGCTGGGGCACGTTCGTGGCCAGGCGTGCCTGGCTGCGGAGGCGTGACGTTCTGAATACTCTCCCACTGGAGGCGCTACCGAGACGTTTGAGCCGGCTGCGCCGAGCTGCCTGAAGTCGATGCCGAGAGCGCCAGAGGGCCAACCAGATGGTTGGCCCTCCCGCTCGGTGCTAGCGGCGATTCTTGTCTTTGCCCCCGGTCTTGCGAGCGGCAGTGGCTACCGCCGAGACGACGTTGGCCATGCTGGGGAACTTGTCCTCGGGCGACTGACTGATGAGATCGGCCAGTTTGAGCTTAGGCCCGCCCTTGGTCCACGAGATCATCTCGTTGCCCGCTCGTTTGATCAGGTCCTGCTTGCTTGCCGGGAAAGCCGTTCCCTTGAGGGCTTGCGTGACCGCACCCATGCCGTAGGCCTCTCCCTTGGCTGGGCCTGGCTTCTAGTAGGGCACTTCCCAGTGCTCGCCTTCGTGTTCTGCCATCGTTTCTCCTTCGCTAGCGATGTGCGCGGTCCTTGTTGCCGCCCGTCGCCGGAACGGCAGGGTCGCCTCAGGCGTGCAGGTTCTGTACCAAGAGCTTTGGCGCCAATCTTGAGCAGCAGGCTAACCGCGCTGCCGGCCCTGCACGCTGAGTAGTATCATGAAGTCGGATACACCGATTCTGCGCACAAGGAGAAGGCGATGATATTCGCAGACAGGCGCGAGGCCGGCCAGCGCCTGGCCCGGGCACTGCCAGGGTACCGCGGCAGTGACGCGGTCGTGCTGGCCCTACCTAGGGGAGGCGTCATCGTCGGCTGCGAGGTGGCCCGGACACTCAGTCTCCCTTTGGACGTGATCATCACCCGCAAGGTCGGCGCACCGGGCAACCCAGAGTATGCGATCGGTGCGATAAGCGAAGCGGGAGAGCCGCAACTGAACGAGCGAGAGATCGCCTACATGGGCATCCCCGCGTCGTACGTGGCCGAGGAAGTGGAGCTACAAAGGCGTGAGCTGGAGCGGCGAGCCATGCAATACAGAGGCGGCCGCGAGCTGGGCGATATCTCTGGCCGTACGGTGATTCTGGTGGACGACGGGATCGCCACCGGTTTCACGGTACTGGCTACCGTTCGGGCGCTGAAGACGCACCGCCCGGCGCGGATCGTCCTCGCGGTGCCGGTCGCGCCGCCTTCGGTCGTGGAGACTCTGGGGCGGGAAGTGGACGACGTAGTGGCGCTCGCAACCCCAGAACCGTTCATTGCGGTGGGTGCCTGGTACCGGCATTTCGAACAGGTGAGCGATGAGGAAGTCCGCGCTTGCCTGGACGACTGCCGCCAGCAACCCAGAAACGTCGAGTGATGGGCTGTGTGTGTGCGCCCAGCAGGGGCGCAGACTGGCCTGTGGCAGGGGCAGCCGCGGCTTGTTCGCTAGCTGTCCGCGTGCTATAATGCGACGCACGTTGGGACAATCAAGGGAGCAACTATGTCAGGTAGGGAGATGAGCCGGGACGAGGCCCTGGCCCTGGTGGAACGTAGCATAAGCAACCGCAATCTGGTGAAGCACTCGCTGGCGGTAGAGGCGATAATGCGGTGCCTTGCCGTGAGGCTGGGCGAGGACGCGGAGTTCTGGGGCCTGGTGGGGTTGCTACACGACGTCGACTACGACCTTACGGCCAAGGACCCGACCCAGCACACGCTGGTCGGCAGTCGGATGCTGGCGGAGATGGGCCTGCGCGAGGACCTAGTGCGGGCGGTGCTGGTTCACAACGAGGCCCACGGCATCCCCAGGGAGACAGCGCTGGACAAGGCGCTCTATTGCGCCGACGCCTTGAGCGGATTGGTGACCGCGGCAGGGCTCATCAGACCTGAGAAGAAGCTCGCGCCGGTGGAAGTCGACTTCATAATGCGCCGGTTCGGCGAGAAGTCTTTCGCCCGCGGGGCCAACCGCGAGCAGATAAGGTCCTGCGCGGAGATTGGGCTGGGGCTAGAGGACTTCGTGGGCCTGGGCCTAGTGGCGATGCAGGCCAAAGCCGATGATCTAGGGCTCTAATCAACTCGGCCCGAATCCGGTGGGTGCGGGTCGGTCGAGTCTGGGGCCAGTTCGCGCTGAAGGTGGGGCAGGGCGGTGGAATCAGGGGACGCCAAGATCAGTCTGGACCAGCTGGCGGAGGAGGTTCGGCGCTGCCAGCGCTGTGGGTTGGGTAAGGCCCGCACGCGGGCGGTGCCCGGCGAGGGTCCAGCCAACGCGGAGATCGTCTTCATCGGCGAGGCACCGGGCTATCATGAGGACCGGCAGGGGCGTCCTTTCGTTGGCCCCGCTGGGTTGCTTCTGGAAGAATTGCTGGCGCTGATCCGCCTGCGGCGCAACGATGTGTACATCGCCAACGTCATCAAGTGCCGGCCGCCAATGAACCGTGACCCTTTGCCGACCGAGATTGCCGCCTGCCAGGACTACCTCGATCGCCAGCTGCTGGCACTCCGTCCCCTGGTGATCGTGACGCTGGGCCGTTTCTCCATGGCGCGCTACTTCCCAAACCAAAGCATAAGTAGGATCCACGGCTCGCCGCGCAGGGGCGAGAGCGTCGTATATTACCCGGTCTATCATCCCGCGGCCGCCCTGCACCAGCCAAGCCTCAAACAAGCCCTCGAGGCCGACTTTCGCAAGCTACCCGTAATTCTCGAAGAGGCGCGATCTGCCGGCAAGGCGTTGCCCGAGGTTGAGATACCACCCGAGCAGCTGCGCCTACTGTGACCCTAAGGAGACGATGACTTGGCGGGCGCTAGAGTCAAGATCATCCCCCTTGGCGGCTACGGCGAGGTAGGAAAGAACTCGACGGCCATTCAGTGCGAGGACGATCTCGTGGCCATCGACTGCGGCTTGATGTTCCCGGGCGGCGACCTGCCCGGCATCGATCTGGCGATTCCCGACTGCTCCTATCTTGTGGAGAATCGCCATCGGCTGCGGGGATTGATCCTCACTCACGGTCACGAAGACCACCTGGGTGCTCTCCCTCACGTCCTGCCGAAGCTGGACGTACCCGTCTATGGCACCAAACTCACGCAGGGTTTGCTCACTGTGAAGCTCAAGGAGCACGGCCTTCGCGCCAAGCAGGTGATCGTGCGCCCCGGCGAGCGCGTGGCAATGGGCGGGATGAGCGCCGAGTTCTTCCACGTCAACCACAGCATCCCCGGCTGTGTCGGCCTGGCCCTGCGCACCAAGGCGGGGATTGTCGTGCACACGAGCGATTTCAAGTTCGACCAGACCCCGACCGATGGCGCGCCTACCGACTTCGGCAAGCTCGCGGAACTGGGCGCGCGGGGCGCCCTGGCTCTCATTTGCGACTGCGTGCGAGTGGAGAGGCCCGGGTACACCCCTTCGGAGCGGGTAGTGGCCGAATCGCTGGATCAGATCTTCTTCGACGCGCCCGGCAGGATCATTTTTACGACCTTCGCCTCCAATATCTCGCGTGTCCAGCAGGCCCTGAATGCGGCTTACCGGTTCGGTAGGCGAATGGCAATCGTCGGCCGCAGCCTGGAGAACAACGTCGCCGTGGCCACCGAGTTGGGCTACTTGGAGATACCTGAGGACACGCTGGTTGGCAGCGAGCGCATGGGCCACTACCCGGCGGAGGAAATGGTTGTCGCCGTCACGGGCAGTCAGGGGGAGCCGACCTCGGTGCTGGCGCGGATCGCGGCCGACGACCATAGGCAGATCAAGATAGCTGCTGGCGACACGGTCATCATCTCGGCGAGCCCGGTGCCAGGCAATGAACAGACGGTATCGCGGACCATCGACAGCCTGTTTCGCTTGGGAGCGGACGTGGTCTATGGCGCCCTTAGGCCGGTGCACGTCTCCGGACACGCCAGCCAAGAGGAGATCAAGTTCATCCTCAACCTCGTGCGCCCGCAATTCTGCGTTCCCTTCCACGGCGACTATCGCCAGATGGTGCTCTTTCAGCGCCTGGCCGGCCAGTTGGGGTTTCCCGCGGAGACGGTGCTCTTGCCTGAGTTGGGACAGGGCATCGAGTTTGGCGACGGCAAAGCGCGTTTCAGCGAGCGAGTGCAAGCGGGAACGGTCCTCGTCGATGGCCTTACGGTTGGGGATGTTGGCCAGGCCGTCATCCGCGACCGCCGGCAACTGGCCGAGGATGGCGTCCTCTTGGTCTCGTTGGTGCTCGATCGCGAGAAGGCGACCCTGATTGGCAGGCCACAAATCGCCTCCAGGGGCTTCGCTTACGCGCGGGAGGGCGATAATCTTATTGAGGAAGCCTGCGCGCACCTCTTGGCCAACCTAGATCACGGGCCGGCGGGCAGCGCAGAACAAGTATCTCGGGCAGCCAGCGATTCGCTGACGCGCTTCGTCTACGAGCGAACGCACCGCCGACCGCTGATCCTGCCCGTTGTCAACGAAGTGTAACGCGTCGGCCCGGAGGCCAGTAGTGCCAACTAGCACCAAGAGCAGCAAATCAAACAGGGGTGCCCCCACGAAGCCTAGTCGAGGCAAGAACAACCGATCATCAGGCAACGGCCGACACCGCCAGCTAAGTACGCTGGGGCGCCTGCAACAAGTGGCGGTGGCGACGCTCGGTGCCGCCGCCCTGCTTTTGCTCATGCCGTTGCTGGTCGAGAACGCGAATCCCTGGCTGGATGAGGCCCGCGGGGCTTTGCAGAGCCAACTGGGGCTCGGCGCCTACATCCTGCCGCTGTTGCTCATAGTGCTCGCCTTTCTGCTGTCTGTTTCCTTGCGTCGGCGGGGCTTCCGGCTGCAGTGGCCCCAGGCAGTCGGCTGGCTGGCCTTCTTCGTCGGCCTGCTAGGCCTGCTCTCCTGGCTGCAGGCCCTGGGCGTGTGGGCGCCGGCCGACAACGCCAGCGGTACGTTTGGTCGCGCGGCCTACCGAGCGTTGCTCGATCTTTTCGGCCAAGCGGGGTCGGCCTTAGTTCTCCTGCTCCTTTGTTTGGGAGGGTTGACGGCCGGGCTGGGTGTGGCCATGCGGCGTGTCTGGGCCAGCGTGCGCGCCCTGGCCAGGACGGGCACTCGGATGGGCCGCTGGCTGCGCAAGCGAGCGCTGCCATTTCTCCAGCGGGCGGCGAGGCTGAGCACTATCCTGCTGCGGCGGACGTGGCTGGGGCTGCGTCGCGGAGCCCTGCACCTCTGGGCTCGCGGGCGGAGTGCCGCCAAGCAGCAATTGCTGCGCTGGCGGGCCTGGCGGCAGAGCCAGGCTAAGGCCGGCCCAGCCGGGGAGGCCCAACTGCCGGCGGTCGCGAGCGGGGAGGACGACAAGGAGACGGCAACCAAAGCGGCTGCCGGCCGGGCGTCCAAGTCCAAGCCTGCACCTGTGTCCTCCGGAGACGAGCTGCCCCGGCCCGTGCCGGGCGGTGCCTGGCAGCTGCCGCCGTTGACTTTGCTTGAGGCGACGGTCGAGTCGGAGGGCACGCCGGCGGACGACGAGGAGCGCTTCCGGGCGATAGAGCGAACAATCGAGAAGACTCTGTCCGACTTCGGCGTGCCCGTCAAGGTCGTGGAGCGGCGCCCAGGGCCGACCGTGACACAGTTCGGCGTCGAACCCATGTTCCACGAGAAGCGGGCACGTGACGGGACTCTGCTGCGCCGCGAAAAGGTCAAAGTGCGCGAGATCACCTCCCGTGCCACCGACCTCTCTCTGGCGCTGGCCGCGCGCTCCATCCGGATCGAGGCGCCGGTCCCTGGGCGCTCGGTTGTTGGCATCGAGGTGCCCAACCAAGCCGCGGCGATGGTATCGCTGCGGGGCGAACTGGAGAACCGCAACTTCCAGCGCGCTCTGGTCAAGTCGGCCCTGCCGATCGTGCTAGGACGGGATGTCTCAGGCGAAGTGGTGGTTGGCGACCTGGCCAAGATGCCACACCTCCTGATTGCCGGTGCCACCGGCTCGGGCAAGTCGGTTTGCATCAACTCCATTATCGCTACCCTCCTCATGAACCACCCGCCGGACTATCTGCGTTTCTTGATGATCGACCCGAAGCGGGTGGAGCTGGCGCTTTTCGACTCCATACCACACCTGTTGCGTCCCGTCGTGGTGGACGTGGAGAAAGCCGTGCCGACCCTCATCCAGGCCGTCGCGGAAATGGACAAGCGTTATCGCGCCTTTCAGGCCTTCGGCGTCCGCAACATCGAGGGCTACAATCGGGTCGTCGCCCGTGACGGCGGGCGCCCGCGACTCCCGTACATGGTGCTGATGATTGACGAGCTGGCCGATCTTATGATGCTCGCCTCGGACGAGGTCGAGCGCACCCTCTGCCGTCTTGCCCAGCTAGCGCGCGCCACCGGCATTCACCTTGTCGTCGCCACCCAGCGACCATCGGTGGACATAGTGACCGGACTCATCAAGGCCAATTTCCCCACCCGCATCAGTTTTATGGTGATGTCCCAAGTCGACTCGCGCACGATTCTGGACATGGGTGGCGCCGAGAAGCTTCTCGGTCGGGGGGATATGCTCTATCTCCCCAGCGATGCACCCAAGCCGCTGCGCCTGCAAGGGACTTTCGTTTCCGACAAGGAGATAGAAGACGTCACCGGTTTCTGGCGGGCACAGAGGTCGACTGAGTACGTAAGCGACTTCGTAGATCTGCCGACCTGGAGCCCGGGCGGCGGTGACGGCCAGGACGAGCTCTACGAGCAGGCCGTGGCCTTGACGCGCGAGCACTCGGGTCGCGTCTCAGTCTCGTTCCTCCAGCGCCGCTTGCGCATCGGCTGGAACCGCGCGGCTCGCCTGATGGAGATGCTGGAGGAGAACGGGGAACTGCCGGGTGCGCCGGCCAACGGCGACGTGGAAGAGCCGGCCAGCGCGGCCGAGGATGCCTAATAGGGAATAGGGATACGCCGCGACGCCGGCAGCAACGCGAGCGAGTACTCGACGTCTACCGTTTGCGTACTAAGAGGGGCGAAAGCGGTTACGACGAGGATTCGCTTTTCCTGGTCTCCGGAGGGAGACAAACGCAAACGGGCATCTCCAAGGGAGTCCAAGCCGATCTTCTGTACGATGTTCTCACCGTCTTGCCGGACGAGGTAGAGGCGATACGTCTGGGGAACGGTGCCGTCGCTGCGGAAGAACCCCTCCCCTTGCCAGTTGTCCTCTATTTCCGCGCCAGCCGCGAAGCCAATCGCCGGCACCTCCAGGTCGTCAAGGGCGAAGCCGGCGCCGTTGATGCCGTCGTCGGTCACGTAGTCGAAGCGGAGCAACACCTGCCGACCGACTAGCGACGCCAGATCGACCTCCTCCTGCTGCCAAACAGGCCCCTGGCCGCCACCGCTGACGCCCGTCCAGCCCTGACCCAGATTGTTGCCGGCAGGGTTGGCGCCGGTAGTGTGGGTTGTAGGGAGATTCAGCCACGTCCGCCCCCCGTCCGCCGAGGCACTCAAGTAGACGTAATCAAAGCCGTCTTCCAGATCGTACCAGTCCCAGAAACGCAGGGTGGCCCGGCTGACAGAGCGCAAGTCCAGTTGGAACGTCAGTCGCGAATCCATTACGTCCCCTCGGTTGCTCCACCAGAAGTAGTGGCCGCTGTGCGCCTGAGTTGGCATCAGCGCGGCAGAGGCGGGGCCCTGGAACTGCAGGCTTAGACGTTGTTGGCTGCTCGGCAACAGGTAATAGCTAGCGGCATACTCGCTCAGCGTGTCGATGGCCCCATTCGCAGGGCCGAGAGCGGTGATCGCGCGGGTTGGCGTCACCGGCGCGGCGTAGCCAAAGCGGCTTGACCCTCCCGCCTGTTGGCCGACAACGTTGGCCACAGCCCAGTCGGCGACTAGATCTTCGAAGCGCAGGTGCCGGGCGCCGATATATGCCAGGTAGTTGTCAAACAGATCGGCGCCACGTCCGGGCAGGGAAAGGAGGCGCGGTAGGGCGTCACGACCAAAGCGGTCGGCGAAGTAGCGCATGAACAGGTAAGCGGCACCATAGTGGGCGGCCGCCTGACCGGCGCTGGGGGCCCAAGTCGTCAGCTGGGTCTCCGGGCTGGCCATGAATGTGCTGGCGACGCCGCGGTCACCTATGCCGGAGACCCAGCTGGCCGCCAGTTCCGAGCAACCCTCGTTTATCCAATTGTCCACGGCAGGCTGGTGCAGCCAGCGCACGAGGTGCTGCAGCTCGTGCGCCATCAGGGCAGCGAAGGCGCTCGTGCCCGGGGTCGCGGAGGCGGCGCTCATGTAGATGATATGGCGTTCATTGCTGTAATGGTGCAGCCAGGCGGGAAACTCGTCGAAGCCACTGTGATAGCCGTCCAGACCGGGCAGGCGGCAGATCAGCACCGCGACCCGCCCGTCGCCGTCCGGCCCCGGCCGGTCGAGAAGGCCGAAGTACGAGCCGACAACCGGCAGGGCCCGATTCTCGAAGTCGTTCACCGACTGCGCCAGCCCCGTCGC
Source organism: Chloroflexota bacterium (assembly GCA_023473795.1). GTDB lineage: Bacteria > Chloroflexota > UBA6077 > FW602-bin22 > JAMCYS01 > JAMCYS01. The sequence continues at coordinate 25,687 of JAMCYS010000041.1, forward strand.
CGGCACATCCACCCCTTCCTCGACGTAGAAGTAGGCGTGCGGGCTGATTGTCACCAGCGTGGCACGGGCACTCCTGTAGGCGGCGGGCGATGATTGTTGCACCCAGAAAGAGTGGGTAGTACCGACGCTCGGGGCAGGTTCGGCAGTCGGGCTGACTGTGTGGCTGCCCGTGATGCCAAAACGAGCGGCCAAGTCGAAAAGATCGCGCGGTGGGCGCTCGGTCTCCCAAGGATAGTGGCGAACGGTGACCGGCCCCACGTCCGGTCCTACGGTGGAGGATAGCAAATTGCCGCTGGTTGCGGCCGTGCGTGCTACCGGTGGGCTTGTTAGCGGCGCCACGACGCTCACGCCGAGCGCGGAAGATATACTTGGGTGGGCACTGATTGGCGTGGGAGGCATCTCTGGGAGAAGCGTTCCGCCGAGGCTCGCTGCAAATAACAGAGCGGCCGCGAGAATGCCGGGAAGAGCCGGCGCCCTCACGGCTCCAGGCGCGGCAGCAGAGCGGCGAGCAGACTGGCTAGCTTTGGCTCTGCGACCGCTCCTCCGGCCAACACCTGCTCGTGGCTGAGCGAATGATTCTCGCCGCCATTTGCCGCGTTGGCAATCGCCGAGATTCCGAGAACGCGCAGGCCCAGTTGCCGTGCCGCAACCACCTCGGGGCAGGTGGACATGCCGACCGCGTCGCCACCTAGCGCCCTGAGCAGCCGCAGTTCGGCCGGAGTCTCGTAGTGTGGCCCCGCGACCATTACGTAGACGCCTTCGTGTAACTGCAGTCCCGTCGCCTCGGCGGCGCCGCGGGCGAGTTGACGTAACTGCCAATCATAGGCCATAGCTAGAGGGACGAAACGTGCGCCGAGCTCGGGGTCGTCCTCACCGAAAAGCGGACTGGCCCCCGACATACCCGGTAGGAAGATATGGTCGGCGATGAGCATGAGATCCCCCGGCTGGTAGGCAGGGTTGAGACCGCCAGCCGTGTTGGTTACTATCAGGACCCGGCAGCCTAGGGCCGACAGCAGGCGCACAGGAAAGGCGACCTCGCCGGCCGAGTACCCTTCGTAGAGGTGAACCCGACCGTGGAGGATCGCCACGTCCTGGCCATGCAGCTTGGCCAGCACGAGCGTTCCCTCGTGTCCGGCGACTGTTGGGCGTGGGAAATGTGGAATCGTGCGGCACGGCAAAGTGATGGCCGCGGGGGAGCCCGAAAAGAGCGCCCCGAGACCAGAGCCGAGCACTATACCGATCCGAGGGCGCAGAGGACAACGCTCGCGCACGGACCGCGCGGCTTCGCGGGCTTGAACCCCAGGAGAGCTCATAGCTGCCGGTAGTTCTCGACGTCCAGGACGAACAATGTAGCGCCGCCGACCTGCACCTCGACCGGGTAGGGCATGTAAAACTCGCCTGGCTCCATAACCGGCGGCAACGGGTTGAGGTACTGGGTGCGAGTGTGGCAGTTGGCTCGGATCACGGCCAGCACGTCTTCGACTTGACTCTCCTCCACCCCGAGCACGACCGTGGCATTGCTTTCCTTCAGAAAGCCGCCAGCCGTGTTCATGCGGGTGGAGCGGTATCCTTTCTGCGATAGCGCTTCCAGCAATCCGCCGGCATCCTCATTCTGGACAATGGCGAGAATGAGCTTCATCCCCTCTTCCTTCCTTCGCTGTTGTACGCTGGGCTGCGGGCACGGCCGTGCGGCAAACGCGCGCCGTACGTCATGCGTCGCTTGGATCGGCTACTGGCCTATGCTCCCGCTAAGCCGCTGCAGAATGTGCTGGGCCACGACTTCCGGCTTCTGGCTGGCGTCCACCACCAGCCACCTGTCAGGCTCAGCCCGAACCAAGGTGAGATAACCCTCTCGTACCCGCCGGTGAAAAGCCAGAGTCTCCCTCTCGAAGCGATCGTCGGCACCGCCCAGCTTTCGCAGCAGGCCATCGCTCGGCGGCAAGTCGAGCAAGACACTGATGTCCGGTCGCAAACCCTCGGTGGCGAAGGTGACTACCGATTCCACGGCAGTCAATTCCAGTCCGCGGCCAAAGGACTGGTAGGCCAGCGTCGAGTCGGCGTAGCGATCACAGATTACCACCAGGCCCCGGGCCAGTCCGGGCCGCACAACTTCGGCCAGCAGCTGGGCGCGCGCGGCGCAGAACAAGAGCGTCTCGGCGCGGGGAGTCAGTGCCACCCTGGAGTCCATCAGGAGCTCGCGGAGGCGGTCCCCCAGGGCCGTGCCCCCCGGTTCGCGAGTGAGCAGCGTCTTCACCCCTCGACCTGCCAAGTGGCTTGCCAGAAGTTGGGCTTGCGTCGATTTGCCGCTGCCCTCCGGACCCTCGAGGCTAATGAACAACTAACCGTTCTCCTCCCTGAAGATCTGCACCCTTCTGTTGGGCTCCTTGCCTCGACTACGGGAGTTGAGATTGTATCGCTCCGCCAGTTCGTGTTGTATGCGTCGCACGTAGGCATTCTGCGGGGTGAGCTCGACGGAGTCCCGGCCAGCTAGAACGTGCTCGATGGCCATTTCCGCCTCTGAGATGGCGTCGCCCACCTCGTCCGGCGGCACGTCCAAGTCCAGCAAGTTGGCCAGTGATTGCTGCATATTGAGAAGCGTATTGCTCTTGAGCACGTAGACTGGCAAGCCACGGGCCTCCGCGTCGCGCAGCGGCGACGGTTTGCGACGGTAGTAGTTGCGCAGGGTAACCACCGCGTCCGCGCTGCCCAGGTCCTTGGTGATCTCCACCGGAACCTCGAGCTCTCGCACTGCGTGCTCTAGTCGACCGGTGTTGACGCCGTACGGGTAGAGCCGGGTCCGGTGCGTGCCGGCCAGCACCCGCGCCGGCGGGGGCGCTTCGGCCGCGGCGCGGCGCGGGGCCTGCCCTGCTTGCTCGGGGTGAAGGGCCCGCTCGCGGTGTAGGTTGCCCTCCGCATCGAAGTAGCGGAGCTCGGCCGCCGGCGGTTGGCCGCGCAATATGGAGTCGACCACGTCGGCGACGTTCTCGTGCACTGCAACCCGTTCCCAGCTCTGGATTTCGATGAGGACGTTGAAGGTGGGCGGGGCTTTGCGTTCCAGCACGGTCTTTTGCGTGCCGCGCCGTCGCGCCTCTTCGTCGCCCAGGGTAACCGTCTGGATGCCTCCGACCAGATCGGAGAGGGTCGGATTAAGCATAAGGTTCTCAAGCGTGTTGCCGTGAGCCGTCCCCACGAGCTGCACGCCCCGTTCGGCAATGGTGCGCGCCGCGGCGGCTTCCAGCTCGGTGCCGATTTCGTCGATCACGATGACTTCCGGCATGTGGTTTTCCACGGCCTCGATCATCACCGCGTGCTGAAGCGCGGGCGTAGGCACCTGCATGCGGCGGGCCCGGCCTATGGCCGGATGGGGCACGTCGCCGTCGCCAGCGATTTCGTTCGAGGTGTCCACGATGACCACGCGCTTGCGGAAGTCGTCCGCCAAGACGCGGGCCACCTCGCGCAGCATCGTCGTCTTGCCCACACCGGGGCGCCCCAGGAGCAGGATGCTCTTGCCCGATTCCACGATGTCGGAAACGATATCGATGGTGCCAAAGACGGCGCGGCCGACACGGCAGGTCAAGCCGACGATGCGGCCCACGCGATTGCGAATAGCCGAAATGCGGTTGAGCGTCCGTTCGATACCGGCCCGGTTGTCTTCTCCGAAGGCGCTAATGCGGGCGACCACGTAGTCAATGTCATCAGGAACGACTTCCTGTTGACTGAGAATTACTTCGCGACCGGGCAGACGTGCCTCGGGCAGCCGTCCCAGGTCCATCACGACTTCAAGCACGCTGTCCCTGTCGCCGAGCGCGCGCACCGGTTCGGCTATGCGCGGCGGCACTGCACTTAGCAGCGGCTCCAGGTCGTTGCCAACGACTCTTGGCATATCCTATTGTCTACCTCTTACGGGTTTGTTTGTCGGGGTGGCTGGTGCTCGCCGAACATCAAGCGCGCGCGGGAATTAGGCACCTGTCGAGCACGCGCACGCTCAATGGCTTCACCGTTAGCACGCTCTCGCCGATCTGGCTAAACCCCAGTTGCAGCAGAGATGATTCCAGGCTTGTCTCGTACTCGCGCGCCGGCACGTATACTGAGCCAGAGGCCGGCAGGTGAGCGATAGCAAAGGCCAGCAAGTCACCCGTCTGCTGTTGGCTAACCTGAGCTTCTTCAAGCGAAACACGTGCCACGCGCCGCGCCGGCTCGACGCGCAACCAGGCGACGACCCGGTCGCCGCGCTCTAGTAAGTAGTCTTGGCGAGTACGTGAGAGACTGAGCCGCCAATGTCGTCGCGGGGTCCAGCCGTCCAGCCAGCGCCACTCCTGCAGCGTGAGGGCCTCGGCCTGTCGCACGCGCAGAGGCACGGCCCGGTTGTAGTGCTCGAACAGGGCCAGATTGTCCAGGCCACGGCGCACACGGGGCACATCGGCTGACCCTGTGCTCCCCTGCCCGGCGCCTCGGTAAAGCCGCTCAATGGTGTAGCCGTAGAAGCCAGCACGTCTGGCCACGGGAATTAGTGGACTGGACGAGGGAAGATTGAGAAACACCTTCTGGATGCCTTCGTCAGCGCCCACAGCGGCCAGGTGCACCAGCAGGTCTTCGAGGACGCAGTCCATATCGTGGCCAGGTAACCCAAGTAGCCGCTCCACCTGCCACACAGCGGCGCCACGCCGGTTTCGGATGCTCACGAGGCCACGGATAGTGCGCTTCTCGGTGTATACCCACGTATGGATGGGCGCGTCGAGGGCCAGAGAGCCACCCAGGACGCGTAAAAGGCGGCTTGAGGCGTGGCCTGTTTCGCAGGCCTGCGGACCGTCTCCGGAGCATGCCTTATTGGCGAAAGCCATGTACGACGGCATGTCGGTGGGATGCAAGGGCCGAATCATCGCCACTGTACTCCGTCGAGGGCGCCCGTCGGTGGCCGCGGCCACCGTGCCACTCGCCTGGCGCTTGGGGCCAGTATTGCCATTTCCGCCGAAATTGTAACACAGGCCCTCAAGGCCGGCAAGAAATGGTTGCTTCCCCGATTGTCAATGGGGCGAGGCTCTGGCAAGTGGTTAGCTTAGTGCCTACCCGTATGGCACCCGGCCGCGGGCAAACGCGAGGCCGAGGACCCAGGCAGTGGCGGCGACCAGGGAATAGTAGACCAGGAAAGCCAGGATGGAATACAGTTCCAGTACATGACCGCCGAACTCGAGGAAAGGCAGAAAAGCCGTGAACGGTTGCACCAGAGGCCAGCTGAGGGCGTAAACCAGCCGCTCCAGGAAGCTCAGCAAGCCGCCCAGTGGGAGCGCCAGAAAGGCAAGCAGGATGCGCAGGGTCAGGAGAGCGTTGACGATGTCTCCGGCCAGGGTTACGGCGCGAATGACCGCCGCGCCGACGGGCGACACCTGGCGCATTTGCCGTGGTGGAGGCACTGCTAGCGGTCGGTAGACCTCTTGCCGGCTTCTGGCCTTCGGCAGCAGGGGCGTCAGAACCGCGCCCAAGGCGAAACCGCCGATGTGCGCCCACCAGCCTACCCCGCCCGACACTTGGGCCTGGGTAGTAATGGCTGTCACACCGTTTGCCAGCTGAGTGATAAACCAGACACCCAGCATCACGAAGGCCGGGACGGGTATGAAGAGGGGAATGAAGAAGACGGGTACGAGTACCGTGACTCTGGCGCCGGGAAACATGACGATGTACGAGCCCAGAACCGCGGCAATCGCGCCGGACGCCCCGATTAGCGGCACACGGGAGCCGGGATCTATATAGACTTGCGCTAGATTGGCTGCGACTCCACACGCCAAATAGAAGACGAGGTAGCGGAGATGCCCGAGCCTCTCTTCCACGTTGTCGCCGAAAACCCAGAGGAAGACCATGTTGCCCAGCAAGTGCAACCAGCCCCCGTGCAGAAAGAGGGCGGTGACCAGAGTGAGCAATTCGGCGTGGGGCACTGCCGGATTGCCGGCGATAGTCTGGGAGACGAGGAGTGGCGTCACTCCCCAACGGCGAATCAAGCCGTCGAGTTGTGGACCTAGCGCCAGTTCGAACAGGAAGACTAAAGCGCAGCTGACGACGATTGCATAGTTGACCCAAGGGGCGTGGCGGGTGGGCACGCTGTCGCTGACCGGAATCACTCGACGCCGTTCCTTATGTTTCGCCGAAGGCGGGTTGGCTGGCCCAAGTATAGCGCAGTACGGGAGACGTGGCCAAGCCAGCCGGCACGCTCGTGGCCAAATGTACGATTGCATCCGCTGAATGAGGCGGTCCGGCACGGCCCTTGCGATTGTGTTCCCAGACAAGCCTATAGCACGGATAAGGGGTCGAACGATGCAGTCACTCGGCCTGTGGCAGGCCGTCTTGCCAATGGCGGCAGTCGCGGTGCTGCTGACGCCGCTGGCCGGCACTATCCGCCTGCGCTTGGGCTGGCCTTGGTTCAGCACCTTGAGCCTGCTCATCATCGCCACCACTCTCAATGGCCAATGCGCGGCGCGGGCGACCGCGACGGCTGAGGTGGAGCGCCGCCTGTTCCCACAGCCTACCTCTGTGGTTGCCGTCTATGACAATCAGGACGGTGCCTGGTTGGCGTTCTCACCGGACTCCACCGGGGCTAGCGTTGACGGGCCTGTGCGTCTGCTGGCGAGGCAGACAGCGACCGCGCAGCCGACGGGAGCCACCGCCGGTTCGGCATCCGCCTCAGGGGGCATCCGCGTTCAGCTGGAAGGCAACCCGGTAGAGGTCAAACGCTTAGCTTCAGCATTGCAGTTGGTGGCTAGTTCCCGCGCCGGTTCCGCCGTCTTGAAAGACGTCCTTGAACGGAGCGACGTGACGATTTCCTTCACGGACAACGTAGGGCTTGTTCTGCTTGGTGGTATAACGATAGACACAGGTGGCACGGCCGTCACAGAGGGTTTGCACGTCTATCTCTCCCGAACTCAGTACGGCAACAAGCCGGTCGAAGTGCTGGCGGCTATGGAGGCGCACGAGTTGACCCACGTCGCCCAGAACATCGCATCCAGTACCCCGTGGTGGGAATGGCCCTGGGCAACCATAGACCGCGAGTTGACGGCCCACACGATGCAGGCTATCGTCTGGGGAGAGGCGCGAGGCAACCTCCACGACCCAGAACAGGACTCGTTGCTGCGGGCGGCGCAGAACCGCGAGGTGCTGCGGTCATCGATCCTGAACAACGCGGCCTATCCCTGGTGGCTCGCCCCCAACCTGGGTTGCTAGCCGGAGACCGGCAGCACGCCTTTCCGCGGCAGGTCCGCGCATTGTCCGCTAACGTCCCCTGTTCTCTCGACCGCTTAATCGTTTGGTCAACGGCCCGGGACTTGTCTGTCGGCAGAGCCGGTGCGATAATTCAGGCGTTATAGCCACACTGCGATACGAGGCTGGAGGGTCGTTCTGGAAATCTGGCTGCGCCACCGAGAGAGATACAGACAGATCGGCAGCGTACTGGCCAAGCACGGATTCGGCTTCTTGGGGGCAGAGCTTGGCTTACGGCGTTTCGTCCCCTTCCTTCATCCCGAATGGCAGATCCAGAGAGAAGCCGGTCCGGCTCACCTGCGGGCGGCTCTCCAAGAGCTGGGAGCGACGTTTATCAAGTTCGGCCAACTGCTCAGCACCAGAGCCGACATCCTACCGCCTGACTACATCGCCGAGCTGGCCAAACTGCAGGATGCCCTGCCTCCCTTGCCGGCCGGGACCGTCGCCGCGGTCATAGAGCAGGAACTGGGCGCTAGCCCGGAGGCCCTGTTCGCGGAGTTCGACCCCGTACCCCTGGCCGCAGCCTCCACCAGCCAGGTGCATGCGGCCAGGTTGCGCAGCGGCGAGGAAGTGGCGGTCAAGGTGCAGCGGCCGGGGGTTGCCGCTCTCTTTACAGCCGACCTGGAGATTGTCCGCCAGCTGGCAGGTCTGGCGGAAGCCCGCACGACCTTTGGTCGCGACTACGACCTAGTGGGCCTGGCCGACGAAATGGCGAGCACACTGCTGCCCAGCCTGGACTACCGAAACGAGGCCCTCAACATCGAGCGGTTTCGCGAGCAATACGCGGCCGACCCCCGTGTGTACATCCCTCGGATGCACGCCGAATACAGTACGAGTCGCGTGCTGACCGTCGAGTTGCTGCGCGGGGCCAAGATCACGGACATCCCGGCGCTGGAGCGGATGGGCGTCGACAGGCACGAACTGGCTCTGACCAGCGCGCGAGTGCTGCTGGAGAGCGTTTTCGAGAGTGGCTTCTTCCACGCCGACCCTCATCCAGGCAACTACTTCGTGCAGCCTGGCGGCAGGCTGGCGGTGATCGACTTCGGTTTGGTGGGTCACATCAGCGCCGGCACTCGCGAGGAACTGATCCGCCTTTTCGTGGCAGTAGTGGCTAGGAACGGCAGCCGCGTGGCTGACTCTCTAGTGCGCCTGGGGGCGCTCAATCGGCCGCGTGAGCGCCAGGGGCTGGTGCGCGACCTGGAGCGCCTTCTGGATCAGTACTTCGACCTACCGCTTGGCGACGTGCCTATCGGCAAGCTCTTTGCCGATTCGATGCGGGTGGCGCGACGGCGCAGCCTGCAGTTGCCGACCAACCTCGCTTTGATGGCTACGGTAGTGGCCACGAATGAGGGCGTAGGCCGGGAGCTCGACCCCGGGTTCCGCCTGCTGGAGGCGGTCAGACCCTACGCCCAGCATCTGCTGGCGCGGACCCTCAGCCCGGCCGCCATGGCCCGGCGTCTAGGGCAGGGGATGGCCGATACGCTGGAGGTTCTGCCGCAACTACCGGGGCGGATCGAGACACTGCTGGACGAGCTGGAATCGGGTGGCATCGAGGTCAGCGCCCGCTCCGATCAGGTGGAGAGACTGGGCCGGCAGCTCAACCAGGCGGCAAACCGCCTGGCCTTGAGTATCCTCGCGGCGGCGTTCATCATCGGCTGCTCGGTTCTGCTGGTCACGTACCGGTCAAGCAGCTGGACAATTCTGGCGAGCGTGCTCTTCGGCAGTGGCTTTGTGGCAGCTTTTGCGCTGGGTTTGTGGCTGGCGATTTCTATACTGCGTTCGGAATGAAGACGGACGTTACATAACGTTCGGGCGTGCTGCCGTGACCATTACGCCAAAGCCGCGTCCACGAATCGAGAGAGGGGAGAGGCCCGCCTGGCGCAACATCGCCGCCAACTGCTGGGCTGTCCACATCACGCCGGGCTCGCCGGCCAGGCGCTCGGCTAGGGCCAAGACCTTGGTGGCAGGATGGCGGGCTTCAAGTTCGAGCACGGCCAGACGGCCGCTCGGTTTGAGCACGCGCGCCACCTCGGCGAGGGCCCGCTCCGGTTGGGGAAAATGGTGCAGGGCGTCAAGGATCATCACGCCGTCCGCCGAGGCGTCGGGCAGCGGTAGTTGGACCGCGTTGCCGCGCACGCAGCCGATGCAGCCGTCACAGCGGCCGTGACGCAGCATAGCGGCGTTGAAGTCCACGATGAGTACGTGGCAGCCCACCGCGGCTACCGCGGCTCGGGCGCCGAGGCCCGTACCCCCGCCGACATCCACGACGAGGTCACCGGGGTGCAACTGCAACAAGGCGGCCGCTTCGGAGTAGCTGGCGCCAAGAAGGCGCATGGCAGGGTCGTAGAACGGCGCCAGGAGATCGAACATCCCGAATCGGCGGCGTGGTTGGCGGTCGGTAGTACTCACTTCACAATGATACCATTTCGTAGCGCCGCTAGGCGAGCCTCGCCTAGCGGCGCTACGAAAAGCCGGCCAACACCACGCTTGACCGTGGCCTTGACTTGGGCTAGCATGGGCGGGTGGTTGTGTTTGGGGTGGATAGAGCTTGTTCGTGTGTTGGTGGGTGTATGATGTGTGGTGTTGGGTTGTGGGTTGTTTGACTCATATAGCTCACCATTAGATAAATAATATCTAGCAGTAGAAACCAAAACCCACCAAAAGCCCACCAAACGAGCCACAGCTTGAGAAACCACTACAACACCTCACCTAGCGAATACGAGGCCCTCCGCGACGGTTACGTGGCAGACCGGCGGGTCGCCATCGTGTCCGAGGCGCTGCGACGCTGTGGCACCGCGCCTCAGGTCGTGCTGGAACTGGGGTGCGGGTCCGGGAAACTCACCGGGCGGCTGGCAGCGCTTTTTCCGGGCTGTAGGTTCACCGGTCTGGACGTCGATGAGCGGATGGTCGCCTACGCCTGCGCCACCTATAGAGCGCCGAACCTCCTCTTCGCCCTCCGTGACGCCACGAGCGCTGCCGGTCTACCGCCGTGTGAGTTTATGTACAGTGTCGACCTGCTCCATCACATCACCGACCAGCTGGGATGCTTGTTCGCCGCCCGGCGAGCGCTGCCCACAGGCGGCCACTGGTTGCTCCTGGAACCAAACATCCTCAACCCCACCGTGTTCCTGGCCCAGGAGCGCATGCGGCGGGCGGGTCTAGGCGAGGATCACCTGCGACCTTGGGTCGTCGAGCCCCTGATGCGGCGAGCCGGCTTCGCCATTGCCGCCAAGCGCTATGCCTTCAGCTTCCCCAGCCACTGGCGACGGCTGCCCGCGGCCCTGCGTTGGCTCGAGCGCGGCGCCGAGCGCCTGCCGCTTGCCGCCGGCAACGTCATTTACCTGCTGCGCGGCTGCTGAGCTAGACAAAGCCGGAACGACCGCGCGGTCGTTCCGGCTTTCGTGCGCCCGGCACCATCGGGCGCCGGCCCCTCTCCTCCATCAGCAGCCAACTGGCGATGAGACGAGGGGTGGTTATGTCAAGGCCGCTCCACAACCGCCACAGAACTTGGCCCCTTCCTTGTTCTGGGCCTTGCATTTCGGGCAGACCAGCATAACAACTGGCTTGTCAGCCGTTGCTGCCTTGATAGGCTCCTCGGCCTTTTTTTGCGGATCCTGGAGGGTGACGGCCGCCTTCATATCTTCAAACGGCTGACGCACTTCCTTAATGGGATCCGTAACGTCCTGCTGAATCTCTTTGGTGGCCTTGCGGAACTCCCCGATACTCTTCCCCACGGCACTGCCAATTTCCGGCAACTTACCGGGACCGAAGATCACGAGGGCGATGATCAGGACGATGATCAGTTCGCCTGGCCCGACGCCGAACGGCATATAGCACGTCCTTTCTAGAGCTACCGGACCACGCCGGCTTAGTGAGCGGCTCCATCGGCCGCGACCTTATTTATAGCACAGACCGGAGCCGTTTGTATACGCTCGACCTCGGCCGCCGCCACCTGCTTCGTCCGCGCCGCAGAGGAGGGAAAACGGTAAGGTGCTGGCCAGCTGTTCGCTTTGGCTTTGTCGGGCTGATACAATATAATAAGCGCGCTGTGAACGATAAGACACTGAACCTACTGGAATTTCCCAAGATCCTGCAGCAACTGGCCGGCCGCGTGTCCTACACTCCCACCAAGGATCTGGTGGCCGAGCTGCGACCATCAGCCGACCCGGCCGAGGTGCGGCACCGTTTGGCCCTCACCAGCGAAGCCAGCAGGCTCTTGGAGATCAAATCATCCTTCTCTCTTGGCGGCGCTCGGGACATTCGGACCGCCGCTAGGCGCGCGCAACTCGGCGGTACGCTGGAGTCCGAGGACCTCCTGGATGTGCAGAGCACCCTCTCGGCCGTGCGGGGAATTCGCAACACCCTGAGCAAACTGTCTGACCAGTTGCCCCTGCTGGCCGCCACCGCGCTGCGGCTGCGCGACGGGCCGCGGTTGGAGAAGGAGATAGCTCGTTGCCTGGGACCGCGGGGCGAAGTGGTCGACGACGCCAGCGAGGCCCTGCGCCGTATCCGTACCCAACTGCGTTCAGCCCACGAGAGACTGCTGAATCGACTGAATGAGATGGTCGCTTCGCCAGCCTACCGTCAGGCCCTGCAGGAGCCGATTGTCACGCAACGGGATGGCCGCTACGTTATCCCGGTGAAGGCGGACTTTCGCGGACAGCTGAAGGGCGTGGTGCACGATCAGTCGGCGAGCGGCGCCACCTTGTACGTCGAGCCCCTAGCGACAGTCGACCTAAACAACCGTTGGCGCGAACTGCAGCTGGACGAAGACCGTGAGGTGAAGCGTATCCTCAAGGACCTCTCCACCGGAGTCGCCGCTCTGGCGCCCGAGCTTCTAGAGGATGTGGCCGCTCTGGCTGAACTGGACCTAGTCCTGGCCAAGGCACTCTACGCCAGCGATCTGCGGGCCACCGAGCCGCTCATCGTCGACGAAGCCACTTTGGCAGCGGAGGGTAGGCGAGGTGAGGATCTGCCCTGGCTGCGTCTCTTGCAGGCCCGCCACCCTCTACTGACCGGCCAGGTGGTGCCGATCGATGTCTGGCTAGGACCCGATTTCTCCGTTCTCGTCATCACCGGGCCTAACACGGGCGGCAAGACGGTCGCCCTCAAGACGATCGGCCTGTTGACTCTGATGGCGCAATGCGGCCTGCACATTCCCGCCGCCGAGGGCTCGCGAGTGCGCATCTTCGCTGGGGTCTTTGCGGACATCGGAGATGAGCAAAGTATCGAGCAGAGCCTATCTACCTTCTCCTCGCACATGACGAACATCGTGGGCGTTCTGGCGACGGCAGACGGCAACTCGCTCGTTCTCCTAGACGAGCTAGGCGCTGGCACAGACCCCGCGGAAGGGTCGGCGCTGGCCAGGTCCATTCTGGCCCATCTCCTGGAGCGTGGAGCGACCGTCGTTGCCACGACTCACTACTCGGAACTCAAGGCCTTCGCCCACTTGACGCCTGGCCTGCAAAATGCATCTGTTGAGTTTGACGTCAACACGCTCTCTCCGACGTACAGGCTAAGCATTGGGCTGCCGGGGCGAAGCAACGCCTTGGCCATCGCCACTCGGCTTGGGCTGCCGCGAGACATCGTGAAGTCCGCCAAGGCTTTGATGGACCCGCGCAAGGTGGAGGTGGAAGCGCTGCTAGGGCGAATCCGGCAGGAGAGACAGGCGGCTAGCGCCGCGAGGGAGGAGGCGGCGCTAGCTCTAGAGGACGCCCGCAAGCTGCAGGCACGTCTGAGTGAGGCCTGGCGCAACATCGAGACGGAACGCCACAAGGTTGTGGTCACGGCCCGAGAGCAGGCGGAGCAGGAGCTAGAAGACGTACGGCGTCGTCTGGCACGGGCCAACGCCGTTCTCGAAGCCGGAGCGTGGAATAGACAGGATCTGCGATCGGCACTGCAGGACACGCAGCAGGCGCAACGCCAACTGGCGGAGGTGAGCAAGACGAGCCAGCCGCCGTCCCCTGAGGCTGAAGCGTTTGCGGAGGAGCAGGTTGATGATCTGGAGACCGGACAGATGGTCTGGATAGAGAGCGTGCAACAGCACGGAGAGGTGCTGGGCCAACCCGACGCTCGGGGCGAGGTGGAAGTGCGTCTTGGCGCGCTCAAGACGCGAGTGCCGGCCAGCGCCATTCAACCCGCCTCTGCCGGCCCGGCTCGACCCCGCCGAATGACAACGCCAGCACCAGCGCTCAGCCAGACTTGGACGACCCGCGTGGCCCCACCTCTGCAGATTGACCTACGCGGCATGCGCGCCGAAGAGGCGCTCGAGATACTGGACAAGTTCGTGGACGACGCTTATCTTTCTGGCCTGCCGTTCGTTAGGGTCGTGCACGGCAAAGGTACAGGCGTTCTGCGCCAGGTCGTACGCGAGCATTTGGGCCGGCACGCCCTGGTTCGGTCGGTCCAGACGGCAGACGCGCGCGAAGGTGGGGAAGGCGCGACAATAGCCCAGCTCGCCAGTTGACAGCGGAATCGCTCCGCGGGAGGTAGATGCCGAATGCCCGATACATCCGGCCTCGAACGTATTCTTCAAATCGTGATCGCGCTTGTAGGCGCCTACGTCACCGCCTTCTGGTTCACCCTCGTCGTGTGGACGTTTAGGGATATCCAGAAGCGCACCCGGGATGTGCTGGTTCAGGTATTGGCCACTCTCTTGGTGCTGCTATTCAATCTGCCCGGCCTTCTCTTATACACGATTCTTCGTCCGCCCGAAACCCTGGCTGAGGCCTACGCCCGCTCCCTGGAGGAGGAATCTCTGATTCAGGAGATTGAAGAGCGCCAGGTTTGCCCCAGCTGCCGGCATCGCGTGCAGCCCGACTTCTTGGTCTGCGCCAACTGCGGCACGCAGCTAAAGCACCTCTGCCCGGACTGCCACAGGTTGCTGGATCTTAGCTGGCACCGCTGCCCTTATTGCGGCAGCGAGAAGTTGCTGGATCAACCGCCCCAGCCCATACTGACGCACGGAGCTTAGCCGCCCGGTGTGCCGGGCAACAGCCGGGCACACCGCCGTTTGACATGGCTCCGCGGCCTCAGCTATAATGGCGCCCGGCCTTCCTAGCCCAGCTTCGGGCAGGAAGTCGAGGCGCCATTCGTTTGCCTGGGAGCGGTTGTGGGGTGAAGATTCGCGTCATTGGTCTCGACATAGGCACCACTGGCACCAGAGCAGTCGTGTTCGACGAGCTTGGCCAGGTGTACGCTAGTGCCAGCTGCGATTACCCTCTACTCGTTCCCCATCCGGGTTACGGCGAGCAAGAGCCAGACTCGATCGTCCGCGCGGTAGTTTGCGCACTCAAGGACGCGGTGGCACGGGCTGCTCTACGCCCGGAAGAGGTGTCGGCAATCGGTGTCAGTGCCGTGATGCACAGTACGTTGGCGCTCGACCGCGAAGGAAAGCCACTCACCAATGCCTGGACGTGGGTTGACACGCGCGCCGCTCCTCAGGCAACGCGTCTCAAGAGGGAGCACGAGGCGGCCGCCTACTACGTCCGCAGTGGCTGCCCCGTGCATGCCATGTATACGCCCGCCAAGGTAGCGCACATTCGCGAGACGTTGCCCGACATTTTCGCCCGAGCCGACCGCTTCGCCACCATCAAGGAGTACGTGCTCTGGCGCCTGTTTGGTGCCCGTGTGATCGACTACGGCATCGCCTCCGGCAGTGGCTGCCTCAATATGGAGGCCAAGGACTGGGATGCGGAGGCGCTCGCCATGGCCGGCATCGGACGGGAACGGTTGGCCGAACTGGTAGAGCCCACCACGCTCATCCAAGGTCTGAAGCCGGAGTTCGCCAGGGAGATAGGAGTCTCAGCCGCCGTGCCGCTTGCCGTGGGCTCTAGCGACGGCACGCTGTCGAGTTTAGGATCCGGGGCCGTGGCCCCCGGGCAGATGACCGCGATGATCGGCACCAGCGGCGCGGTCAGGGCCATCACCGACCGGCCGGTCGTCGATCCTCGCGGCCGCACCTGGTGCTATTACCTGGCGGACGACCGTTGGGTGCCGGGAGCGGCAATCAACAACGGCGGCATCGTCTACCGCTGGCTGCGCGACGACATTCTGAGGGTGCCCGAGGCGGCCCGCGAAGATGCGTACCAGGCTATGGACGAGGCAGCCGCTCGCGTTCCCGCGGGGGCCCACGGTTTGGTGTTCCTCCCCTTCCTGGCGGGAGAACGTGCACCCTTCTGGAACGCGGACGCCCGAGGCGTCCTCTTCGGCCTTTCGCTGCGTCACGGGCAGGGGCACCTGGTACGGGCGACACTCGAAGGCGTCGCCTACCGGATGTTCAGCATCTTCGCTGCCCTGCGCGACATCGCCGGCCCACCGCACGAGGTGAGGGCGGCCGGAGGCTTCACCAAGTCGCGTCTGTGGCTGCAGATTCTGGCCGACATCTTCGGGGTGCGTCTGCACGTCCCCGTCGTCGCCGAAGCCTCAGCCTGGGGTGCTGCTTATCTCGCCCTGATGGGCTTGGGCGTCTACCGCAGCATCGATCAGATGCTGCCGCTGGTGCCAATCGCCAGCCAGGTGCCATTTGACCCTGCCAGCCACGACCGGTACCAACGCCTATTCGAACTCTACATGCGCCTCTACTGGCATCTACAGGATCAGTTCACGGAGATCTCCTCCCTCCAGCGGGAGGAGACCGCCAATTCACGCTAGCAGTTCGCAGTGAAGGCTAACTGGCGCCTCTGGCTCGGTATTGGGCTCAGCCTAGTCTGCCTCTGTCTGGTTGTGCGTGGTATCGATCCGGACGAGGTACGCACTGCCCTGTCTGGGGTCAACTACTTCTGGCTCTTTCCCTCTGCCGCGGCGGGCGTGGTATCCGTCTGGTTCAAGGCTCTGCGCTGGCGTCTACTCTTCTTGCCGCGAACCGGCCTGCGTACCGGCAAGCTGTTCTCGATCACGATGATTGGCTATGTGATAAACAGCGTGCTGCCCGCGAGGCTGGGCGACCCCGCCCGTGCCGTGTTAGTGGGCGAAATGGGGGGCGCTCCCACTGCTCAAGCCCTGGCGACTGTCGTGATCGAACGCCTTCTCGATGTCCTCACACTGCTTGTCTTCTTGGTGGCGCTTATGCCCTTCATCGGCATGCCTGATTGGCTTTGGCGTTCGGCCTTCGTGGTCGGCTTGGCCGCCGTTGGGGGGTTTGTGGGTCTGCTACTGATTGGCAGGCGCCGGGACAGGTTGGTGCCGGCACTCACCCGCCTCTTGCGCCCTTTGCCGGTGTTGGGCTCAGGCGCCATCGCCAAGCAATTGGATCACCTGCTCAGTGGTATGGATGCCTTCGGCTCGCCGGGTAACAGCGCTATGATTGCCTTCTACTGCCTGGTCATCTGGGTACTCTCGGTGTCGCAGAACTACTTCGTCCAGCTGGGCTTTGCCCTCCCCGTGCCGGCGACCGCCGCCGTGCTGGTGTGCATAGTCAACGTCTTGGGCATGTTGATCCCCTCCTCCCCCGGGTACATTGGCGTGTTTCACTACCTCACGGTACTGACCCTGGGTCTCTTCGCGGTGGACCCGAGCGTCGCTTTGAGTTACGCCATCGTGCTGCACCTGACCATTTTCGTGCCGCTGGTGGCGGCCGGTTTGCTGGCGTTGTGGCGTGAGAGCCTCTCCTTCGCCAAAGTCAGCGCGCGGGCGGCCCGGCTTGAGCAATGAGTCGCTCTTCAACCGCCGAACTAGCCCGCGGCCTTGCCTTCGTCGGCGTGGCCGTGTTCTTCTTCGCCACCAGCCCCGTCCTCACCCGCTGGGCCGCACCCTTCA
Source organism: Chloroflexota bacterium (assembly GCA_023473795.1). Lineage (GTDB taxonomy): Bacteria > Chloroflexota > UBA6077 > FW602-bin22 > JAMCYS01 > JAMCYS01. The sequence goes on from JAMCYS010000041.1 coordinate 42,688, forward strand.
CGCCGTTTGAGATAACCTTCGGCCGGATGGTAGTGGCCGCTTTCACGATCCTGGCGTTCCTCGTCGTCGCACGGCAGAGAGTCGTGCTGAGCAGAGCGGACATACCGCGCTTCTTCGTGTTTGGCTTGACCTGCGCCCTGCACTTCCTACTCTATATCTCCTCGCTGTCCTACACGACGATCGCTCACTCTCTGGCTTTAGTCTACACCGCCCCCGTCTTTGTCACCCTCCTGGCCGCGGCCTTTCTGGGCGAGCCGGTCGTCCGCGGACAGTGGTTTGGCCTTGGCATCGCGGTGGCGGGTGTGGGTCTGCTGACCGGCTTCGAGCCGGCGATGACGCCGACGATGGCCTTCGGCGACTTGCTGGCCATCGGCTCGGCGGTCTGCTTCGGCTTCTACTCCATCATTGGTCGCCGCGAACGCGGTCGCTACCCGTTGCTCACCTATGCGCTGGCCATGTACGCTGCCGCCGCGGTCTGGTTAGCTCCACCCGCCCTAACGAACCTTACCCACGAAGGCATAACGATCCGTGCGGTCTTGGCTATTCTCGCCCTCGGCATCCTGCCCCTCGGTCTAGGCCATACCCTATACAACGCCAGCCTCCGCCGCGTGCATCCTACTTATGTCAACTTGATTGCCACTCAGGAAGTGACCGGGGGCATAGTCTTGGGCTACCTCTTCCTGGGAGAGGCCCCGAGCGCCGTCGCCATCGGCGGCGCGCTGGTCACTCTGCTGGGCATCGTCATAGTGCTCGTCTGCCGGCAAGACAAGACAGGCAGACCCGCCGGGCCGCAATTGGGCCCCGGCGGGTCTGCCTAGCTCGCTGCTGAGCGCTCTGCTGCCGCCAGCTACGCCTTGGCCAGCTCTGCCTTCAGAAAATCGATAACCTTAACCGGACTGGGGTCGGCTCCGTAGATAAGCGCCAGATAGTAGCTAGTGTAATCGCCGTAGTAGACCGAGGACATCAGCTGAGCCAGAGCACTTCGGCCCTCGGCTTGAACGATGAAGAAGGTTGCGCCCCGACGCCGCAGAATCTCCTGTGTGACGGCAAACCTGGCCTTGATCCGGGGATGGCAGTAGTCAGTCGCCAGGAAGACGATGCGCACCACTTCGACCATGCTGGCCGGATGTTCATAGCCGACGACCGTATTGTGGTTTAGCTCGGGCAACACATCATAAGTCGCCCAGGCTTTGCCGTTCTCGTTGAACTGCCCCTTCCAGCGTCGCGCCACTTCGGCCGTGAGACCGCCTCCATAGACGATAGGGAGGTGCTCGTACAGCTCTCTGGCCAACTGCTTCGCCGGATTCCGCGCCGTGGGCGCTTTCTCGTTCAGCCGCCCCCGCAGGCCCTCCAGGACTGAGGCTGCCTCTTCTATGTCCGCGCCTTTGTCGCCAACCAGACCTGCCGCTCGCAGTATGCCCAGCAGCGGCACGAGGGAGTGACCCAGGGCCGCGCGCGGTTGCGCCTTGTAACTGAAGACCACGGTCGGCACGCCCTCGCTCTGCGCCTGCTTGAGCAGTTGCCCATCGGTGGTCAGAACCACCACCTGAGCGCCCCGTTCCCTCGCGCCGCGAAAGCCGGTGAGTGTTTCCTCCGTGTTCCCGGAGTAACTGGAGGCGATAGCCAACGTGCGCGGACCCACGAAAGCCGGCAGCTCGTAGTCCCGCACGACCTCCAGGGGTACCCGCAGCTCGCCTGCCAGCAGGGTGCGGACAAGGTCGCCGCCGATGGCCGACCCGCCCATCCCCAATACCACGACGTTGTCCATCGTGGCGTAGCCCCCGGGTAGCGTCAGCCCCGATACGGCCCGCCAGGCCGATCGTAGTTGCTCAGGCAGCTCGCCGATGCGCTCGAGCATGCCCTCAGGGTCCTGCTTGCGTATTTCGACCACGTTGTCGAGATCGTCCACAGTCACTCTCCTCGCTGCGACTCTACAGCCCGGCCATCTGCCGGCCGGCGGTGATAATGCGCTCCACGCGTTCCGGACTATCCGTTTCCGTGTAGATTCGGATGACGGGCTCGGTGCCACTGAAGCGCACCAGCAACCAACCGCCATCCGCCAGCATGAACTTGAAGCCGTCCACCGTCTTGACCTCAGTCACCCGCGAGCCGTCGATGGTGCTAGGCTTGGCCTCGCGAATGCGCTGGATGATCGCTTGGCGCTGGTCGGCCGGGAAAGTCAGGTCGAGCCGGTCGTAGTAGTGCGGTCCCACCTTGTCGAAGAGATACTGAACCAGCTCTGACGGAGTCCGGCTCAACGAGACCATCATGTCGGTGAGGAACAGCCCGCTCAGTACCCCATCGCGCTCTGGAATGTGCCCCCGGAAACCGAACCCTCCGCTCTCCTCCCCGCCGACGATGGCGCCGACCTGCAACATCTTGGGGCCGATATACTTGAAGCCCACCGGCGTCTCGTAGACGGGTACGTCGTACAGCTTACCCAGCTCCTCGATCATCGACGTCGTGGTTAGCGACTTGACCAGAGGTCCACGCCACTTCCTCACTTCCAGCAAGTACAGGGCCAGTAACCCATACATCCAGAGCTGGTTGATGTAGTGCCCATTCTCGTCGACCGCACCGATACGGTCGGCGTCGCCGTCGGTGGCCAAACCGAGACTGGCACCCTGCTCGGGGACCACCCGCCGCAGCTCGTGCAGATTCTCGTCGATCGGCTCCGGCCGTTCCAGCCCCGGAAAAGCAGGGTTGCGCTCCTGATGGAGCGGCAAGACGCCGGTTGAACCACCCTCCAGCAGTCGCTGGAAATAGCCCGCCCCCGCCCCGTACATCGCGTCGGCCACGATCCTCAGACCCGCCCGCTGCAACTTCTTCAAATCGACCAACTCGCCGATGTGCTGTAGGTACTTGGGCGCCGGATCGAGGTAGTGCACCAGGCCCTTGTCTACGGCGGCAGCTATCGGCAGTCGCTTGACCGACGCCCCTTCCTGTTGAATGGCGACGATGCGTTTCTCCAGCTCCGCGACGACCTCAGGCGAGGCCGAGCCCGCGTACTCCGGCTTGTATTTGAAGCCGTTCCAGATGGCAGGATTGTGGCTAGCCGTAATCACCGCCGCCCCCGCGGCCTGCTCCATGAGGATTGAGTAGGAGATCACCGGCGTGGGGGCCGCCTTCTCGCAAAGGTGGGTGACAATGCCGTTGCCAGCAAGGACCTCGGCCACAGCCACCCCGAAGTGCTCAGAGGCAAAGCGGGTGTCGTAACCAACGACGAAGCCGCGATCCGTTACGCCGGTATCGTGAAGGTAGCTGGCCACCGACTGCGCGCAGAGGCGCACGTTGTCGTACGTGTAGTCCTCCGCGATGACGGCTCGCCAACCGTCCGTCCCGAACTTGATTTCCGTCCCCATAGTTGACCTTCTCCCGCGGACGCTCTCAGCCTCTGAGTTTGCGTCGCCAGTAGTCCAGGAGGTCGCCCATCGTCCGCTCGAACGGAATCTCCGGTTGCCAGCCGGTCTGGGCTCTGAACTTCGTGCAATCGGCCCACAGGATCTTGACGTCGGATGGCCGCAAGCGCGCGGGGTCCTGCTTGACGTCGATACGGGCGTCGGTCAGGGTGAGCAGGGTCTCCAACATCTCGCCGACCGAGCGCGTCACGCCCGAACCGATGTTGTAGACCTGACCCGTCTCTCCCTTGTCAAGCGCCAGCCAGTAGCCGCGCACCGTGTCGCGCACGTCCGTCCAGTCCCGCTTGCTCTCCAGGTCTCCAACGAACACGACTGGCGGGCGCAACGCCAGCTCGATCTCCACAATCTGCTTGGCGAAGGAAGAGGTCGCGAAGAAGTCGCCCCGCCGCGGCCCGGTGTGGTTGAAGCCACGCGTCACCACCGTGCGCAGCTTATAGCTCTTATTGTACTGCCAAGCCAGCAATTCTTGCGCCACCTTGCTGACGGCATAAGGGCTCAGCGGCCGCAGGGCGTTGCCCTCGGTCATTGGGACCTCGTGCGGCAGAACCAAGCCATACTCTTCGCTGCTACCGGCGACGTGAATGAGGGGATCGATTCCGGCCGCTCGGACAGCCTCGAAGAGGTTGATCTGGCCAACCGTGTTGACCTGCATTGTCTCCGCCGGCATGTGCCAGGACGTGGGCACGAAACTCTGCGCCGCCAAGTGGAAAATGAAATCCGGTCGCAGGCCGGCGATGACCGATCGCATCGACCAGGCGTCAAGCAGGTCAACTTCGACCAGATTCAAAGCGCCGGCTCTAACCGAGCGGGCCACGAGATCGGGGTCAGACACCCCGGGCTGCAGCACGTTTAGATTGCCCTCTTTGCCAAGGTCCTGCAGATTCTCCATGCGGCTGCGCCACCTGTAGGTGCCGCAGACCTCGATGTCACCCCGGCTCAGGAGGTACTCCGCCAGGTGGCTGCCAGCCATACCCGTGACGCCGGTGATAAGCGCTCTAGCCATTTTCTCCGACTATCCTACCTTTCCCCTAGGCGGCCACGATGGCGCGACGCCGGCTAGAAGGTAATGGTGCCTGGCCCTATAGATTTGCCCGGCCAGATACGAATCGCGTGCTCCATCTTGTTGTTGGCACCGACCAGGCAGTGGTCGCCGATAATCGCCCCGCCAGTGATCCAGCAGTGATCGTCAATCTGGCTGCCCTCGCCAACGACGCAGGTTTTCATAGTCACGGAGTTGCCCACCCGCGTCTCGCGCCAGATAACCGCATCTTCGACAACCGAGTCCCTGCCTACCCGGCAGCCGTCGCCCATGACCACTGGGCCGGTGATGGTGGAGTGCGGCCCGATGGCCACGCCCTTTCCCAGCACGACCGGACTGACCAGGTGGGCCGTCGGGTCTATGTCGCATTCCGCATCGACCCACACTCCCTCCTTGAGTCGCTTGCCGGGCATCACGGTTTCGGCACGACCGGTTAGAAGATCGCGATGTAGCCCCAGGTACTTCTGCGGCGTGCCGATGTCGATCCAATAACAGTTGGAGGGGTACCCGTACATAGGATCGCCCGTTTGCAGCAGGACAGGGAAGAGGCCGTGTTCGAACATGTAGTAAAGTTTGGGCGGGACGTAGCGGAACACTTCGGGCTCGACGATATAGGTGCCTGCGTTGACTAAGTTGGTGGTGACGCGGTCCCAGGTCGGCTTCTCGATGAAGCGCTGCACCCGGCGATCATCGTCCAACTCCACCAGACCGTAGGCGGTTGGGTCCTCCACGGGCACCAAGGAGATCGTGACCATCGACTTCTTCTGTCGGTGAAACTCCAACATGGCGCCAAGGTCGAGCGAAGTGAGGATGTCACCGTTGAAGACGAAGCAGGTACCGTCGAGGTGCTGCTCCGCGTTCTTGACCGCCCCGGCGGTGCCCAGCGGCGTCTCCTCGTGGACGTACAGCAGGTTGACGCCGAAGTCACGTCCGTCGCCGAAGTGGTTGGTGATGACCTCGGATCGGTAGCCCATGCTCAGAATGACGTCGTTGATGCCGTAGCGTCGCAGGTAGTCGAGCACATGCTCCAGGAAGGGTCGGTTCAGCACTGGGATCATAGGCTTGGGAGCGTTGACGGTGAGCGGGCGCAACCTCGTGCCTTCGCCGCCAACCAGGATGACAGCTTTCATCAGCCACCTCCAGCACCAATGCGGGAACGCCAGTAGTCTAGTAGATCCCTGAGTGTACGCTCCAATGGAATGGTCGGCCGCCAGCCCACCTCCGCCTCGATCTTGGAGAAATCGCAAACCAGGTCGGGAATGTCCGAGAGACGCAGCCTAGCCGGGTCCACCTGGACATCGATCTTGGCTGGGCTCAAAGCCAGCAGCCGCTCCAGCAAAGAGGATACCGCCAGGGAGCGACCGCTGCCAATGTTGTATACCTCGCCCGGCGTGCCCTTCTGGGCCAATAGCCAGTACGCGCGCACCACGTCACGCACATCGGTGAAATCCCGTCTAGCGTCGAGGTTGCCTACCCGCAAGACGAGTTCACGCCGACCGCCCTCGATTTCGGCGATCTGGCGTGCGAAACTGCCGGCGACGAAGAGGTCGCTCTGCCCGGGGCCCAAGTGGTTGAATGGCCGTACGCGCAGAACGGGTAGACCGTGGGTGAGAAAGTACTGGTAGGCGAGCATATCCTGCCCGATCTTGCTAACCGCGTAGGGACTGTTGGGACGAAGGGGGTTGTCTTCCTTGACGGGCAGCTCGTCGGATTTGACCAGACCGTACTCGTCCGCCGAACCCACCACCAGCAGCCGGGGCTTCAGACCCGCAGCCAACAGCGCCTCGATCAGGTAGAGCTGGGAGAGAACGTTGTTGACTACCGTACGACCGCGGTCGGCCCAGGAGACCTGCACCGCGGCCTGTGCCGCCAAGTGGAAAACAACGTCGGGGCGAAGGTCCCGCACGGCCGCGGCCACAAGATCAGGGTCGTTCAGATCGACGGCGTAGGTAGGGCAGGCTGCGCCTGGTCGTGCCGCCAGGTCAACGCCAATCACCTCCAAGCCCGGTTGAGCCAGGAGGTGATTGATAAGGTGAGTCCCTACAAAGCCATTGCTGCCGGTAACAAGCGCCCGCATCGACTGATTATAGGTTAGCGGCCTCGCGAAGTAAAGCCACCTTGTCCGTGCGCTCCCAGGGTGCGTCGATATCGTCGCGCCCGAAGTGGCCGAAAGCTGCGGTGGCCTGGTAAACGGGCCGGCGAAGGTCCAGAGACTGGATGATGCCCGCCGGGCGTAGGTCGAAGTATTTCCGGATGAGATCCAGGATCATGTCGTCGGCCACCTTGCCGGTGCCGAAGGTCTCGATCATTATCGAGACGGGCCGGGCAACGCCGATAGCGTAGGCGATTTGAATCTCCACTCGATCCGCCAGCCCAGCCGCCACCAAGTTCTTGGCCACGTAGCGCGCGGCGTAGGCGCCCGAGCGATCCACCTTGGTGGGGTCCTTGCCGGAGAAGCAACCGCCTCCGTGGCGCGCCATTCCGCCGTACGTGTCGACTATGATTTTGCGACCGGTGAGCCCGGAGTCCCCCATCGGTCCGCCCACGGTGAATCTCCCGGTCGGGTTGACCAGAAAGCGGGTCTGCTCGTCGAGCAAGTTGGCCGGGATCACCTCGCGGATGACCTGGCGAATGATGTCCCTTTCGATCTGGACGTGCTCGACCTCGGGGTCATGTTGCGCCGATACGACCACCGTGTCGATACGCACTGGCTTGCCGTAACTGTACTCCACCGTGACCTGCGACTTGCCATCCGGACGCAGGTACGGCAGCAAGCCACTTCTCCGCACCTGCGATAGGCGCCGGCAGAGGGCATGCGCGTAGGCGATCGGAGTGGGCATCAGTTCGGGCGTCTCGTTGCAGGCAAAGCCCACCACCATGCCTTGGTCGCCGGCTCCTATTAGCTCCAGCTCCTCGTCCGTCTTGCAGCCCGTGTCCCGGGCCTCCAGGGCGCAATCGACACCCATCTTGATATCGGGGGACTGCTCCTTGATGGAAACAACTACGCCTGAGGTTTGGGCTTCGAAGCCGTACTCGGGCTTGTTGTAGCCAATGTCGTCGATGGTCTTGCGTGCCACTTGGGCAATGTCGACGTAGCAGCCCGTGGTAATCTCGCCCATCACCAGCAGTAGGCCCGTGGTGGCCGCGCACTCGCAGGCCACGCGGGCCAGGGGGTCCTTGGCGATAATGGCATCGAGCACCGCGTCGGAGACCTGGTCGCAGACCTTGTCCGGATGGCCCTCGGTGACGGATTCGGAAGTGAAGAGCAACTTCGGCGAGGTCATGAAGGTGCTGCTATTGCTGCCGCTCATCTCGATTTCTCCTTTGGCGTACGGCCACGTTGACTTGGCGCTAGGTGCCCGATTCCCACGAGGCGAGGTAACGCGCTTGCTCCTCCGTGAGCGTGTCGATGCGCAGGCCCATGGCGTCGAGCTTGAGGCGCGCGACCTCCCGGTCGATGTCGATCGGGACGACGCAAACCGTGTGGTTAAGACCTTGCCCATGTTTCACCAAGTACTCCACCGACAGCGATTGGTTGGCGAAGCTCATATCCATTACTTCGGCCGGGTGACCTTCGGCGGCTGCCAGGTTGATCAGCCGGCCCTCGCCCAGCAGATATACCCGTCGACCGTCCGCGAGGACGAACTCCTCGACAAACGGCCGCATGTGGCGAGAAGAGACGGCGACCCTACGCAGGGCAGAGATGTCGATTTCGACGTTGAAGTGGCCAGAGTTGGCCAGTACGGCGCCATCGCGCAGGCGCTCGATATCCTTCTCGGAGACGGCGTGGATGTCGCCCGTGGTGGTGACGAATATCTCGCCCACGGCGGCGGCTTCCGCCATTGGCATCACCCGGTAGCCGTCCATAACGGCTTCCAGAGCGCGCACGGGGTCCACCTCGGTAACGATCACGTGCGCGCCCAAGCCGGAGGCTCGACGGGCCACGCCGCGCCCGCACCAGCCGTAGCCGGCCACGACGAAGTTCCTGCCGGCGAGAAGCATGTTGGTCGCCCGCAGGATGCCATCGATAGTGCTCTGCCCAGTTCCATAGCGATTGTCGAAGAAGTGTTTGGTCATCGCCTCGTTCACGGCGACGATAGGATACCGCAGGGCGCCTGCCTCTGCCATGCTGCGCAGGCGAATCACGCCCGTGGTCGTCTCCTCGGTCCCGCCCAGCACCTCCGGGAGTAGCTCGGAGCGTTTGGTGTGTAGTACTGTCACCAGGTCGGCTCCGTCGTCCATGGTCACTTGCGGATGCCGCGCCAGCGCCTGCTCGATGTGCCGGTAGTAGGTAACATCGTCCTCGCCTTTAATGGCGTACACCGAAGCCCCGTAGTCCGCCACCAGGGAAGCAGCGGCGTCGTCCTGCGTGGAAAGGGGATTGCTGGCACAGAGGGAAACCTCAGCCCCTCCAGCCTGCAGGGTGCGCACGAGGTTCGCCGTTTCGGTCGTCACGTGCAGACAGGCGGCGATGCGCAGCCCGCGCAGTGGCTGCTCCCTGGTGAAGCGCTCGCGGACCAAGCGCAAAACGGGCATGTGGGCCTCGGCCCACTCGATCTTCAGCTTGCCCAGCGACGCTAGACCCAAGTCCTTGACATCGCTCGTGGGCACCTGTATGGCACTCATTGCTGTCGTCTATCCCCCTGCAACTGTTTGCTCTAGTCCCGCGGAAAAGAAGTGAACTCGCTGAACTCCCGGTAGCGCTGGGCCACGGTGGCCCGGTCAAGGGTCGCCAGACAGGCCACGCCGAAGTCCTGGCAGGTGAAGGAGGCGACCACGCTGCCGTGCACCACGGCCTGCCGCAGCGCGGCTTCGTCAGGCTCGTCGGCCTGGCTAAGGTAGCCGACGAAGCCGCCGGCAAAAGTATCGCCCGCGCCTGTGGGGTCCCGCACCTCGGCCAGCGGGTAAGCCGGCGCCACGAAGTAGCCTCCCTCCGAGAACATCACCGCCCCGTGCTCGCCCTTCTTGATCACCAGCACTCGAGGACCTCTGGTCAGAACGTACCTGGCGGCTGAGATGAGGTTGTACGTACCAGCCAACTGCCTGACCTCGCCGTCGTTCATCAACACAACGTCCACCGAGCGCATGGCATCCAGCAGCTGCGGCCGCTTCCGCTCGATCCAGAAATTCATAGTGTCGAGCACCCGCAAACGGGCACCCCGCACCTGAGACAGCACCTCCAGCTGGAGCTCCGGATCGATGTTCGCCAAGAAGACGAAGGGCACGTCGCGGTACGCCTCCGGCAGCTGCGGGTGAAACTCAGCGAACACGTTGAGTTGAGTGTCGAGCGTGTGAGCGGTGTTCAGATCGTCGTCGTAGCAGCCGGCCCAGCGGAAAGTGCGTCCGGGACGCACCTGCAGGCCCTCGGTGTTCACACCCCGGGCGGCCAACAAGGCCCTATGCTTCTCGGGGAAATCCTCGCCCACGACGCCGACGAGATTGACCTTGCCGAAGAGGCTGGCGGCCAACGAGAAGTAGATGGCCGAGCCGCCCAGCGTTTCCGCCACCTGGCCCGACGGGGTTTCGATATTGTCAAGCCCAATCGACCCCACCACCAGAAGGTCAGCCACTGCGCCTCTCCGAACCCTGGGAAGCGAATGCCCCGGCCAAGCTCCCCGCGTAAGGCGGCCGCAACACGCCCACCTCCGTGACGATGGCAGTGACGTAGCGTGCCGGCGTGACATCGAAAGCCGGGTGCGCGGCCCGTGCGCCCACCGGGGCGGTCCGCACGCCGGCAAAAGAGGCGACCTCTTCTGGGTTCCTCTGCTCGATGGGGATTTCAGCTCCAGACGTCAACTTCATGTCGACCGTAGAAAGCGGCGCCGCCACGTAGAAGGGGACGCCATTCTCTTTGGCCAGCACGGCGACCCCGTAGGTGCCGATCTTGTTAGCCACATCGCCGTTGGCGGCGATGCGATCAGCCCCGACCACCACTAGGTTCACTTGCGACTTCAGGAAGTGCCCGGCCATGCTGTCCGTGATCAGAGTGTAGGGTATACCCTCCTGCTGCAGCTCCCAGGCCGTCAGCCGTGCTCCCTGCAGAAAGGGGCGAGTCTCGTCGACGAAAACATGAACGCGCTTGCCTTGTTCGTGCGCGGCCCTCACCACGCCCAGGGCCGTACCGTAGGCGACGGTGGCCAGGCCGCCGGCGTTGCAGTGGGTGAGAATGCTGTCCCCGTCCTTTACCAAGTCGGCCCCAAAGCGACCCATGCGGCGGTTGGCTTCCTCGTCTTCCTCGGCCATATGATGTGCTTCCGCCAGCAACACCTCGCGCACGGCGGCAACATCATGTTGGGCTTCCGCTAGCCCCAGAAGGCGCTCCAATGCCCAGGCCAGGTTCACGGCCGTCGGCCTGGTTGTCCGCAGCTCGGCCGCGGACTGCCGCAGGTCCGCGATAAGAGAGCCGGTCTCTGTTGCCGCGGATTGTCTCGCCGCGATCGCCAGGCCGTAGGCCGCGGTAACGCCGATGGCAGGCGCGCCCCGCACGATCATCATCTTGATCGCGCGTCCTACCTCCTGGTACGTGCGGCACTCCACGACAGTCTGCTCTGCAGGCAGTCTGGTCTGGTCGATCAGGGCGAGGGCATCGCCCGCCCACCAAAGCGTCTTCAACTCCCAGCCACCTCCGGCGAAATGGCACAAAAAAGGCTTCTCCGAGCTTGGAGAAGCGACTGCTTGGGCCTAAACCTCTCATCTTCCAGGGCGCACAGCCTGCGACCGTACGTCCCGTCGGAATTGGCACCGTACTGCCGGTCCCCTAAAGGGCCAACACTCGGTTGCCGGGCTTCACAGGGCCAGTCCCTCCGCCACTCTGGATAAGAGCGCAGCCTGTATTCAATTTTCCGCGCGAGTATAGCACAGCCGTTAGGCCGTGTAAAGGGCTAGGCGTTCGCGACTACACTTGCAGAAGCGTGACTACGCGATAGTCGTCGCCTAGGTACTTGCGCCCGTCTAGGAATAGCAGCTCGATCAGGAAGGCCAGCGCCACGACGACACCACCCAACCGCCTCACCAGCTCGATCGTGGCTGCCACGGTACCCCCCGTCGCCAACAGGTCGTCGACGATCAGCACGCGTTGTCCCGGTCGGATCGCGTCTTTGTGAATCTCCAGAGTATTGGTACCGTACTCCAAAGCATACTCGACCCGCAGAGTTTCCGCCGGCAGTTTCCCCAGCTTGCGCACCGGGACAAAACCCGCTTCCAGGTTGTAGGCCAGGGGCGCGCCAAAGATGAAGCCGCGCGATTCCATGCCCACAACCAAATCGACCTTATCCCGGCGGAACTCTTCCGTCAGGCGTTCGATGGTCGCGTGAAAGGCCCCGGGATCCTTCAGAAGGGTAGTGATATCCTTGAAGAGTATTCCCTTCTTGGGGAAATCCGGGACGTCCCTAATGTATTTCGCGAGGTCCTCGTTCATGCGCGGGTCACTCCAGATAGCGAAGTCCGGCCGGCACGGTGGCGCCGGCCACTATAGCACTGGCTCGCGGCAGGTGTCAACTGCTTGGCGAGTCAGCCGCCGCCCCAGCGCACTCCTCCACCACCGCCAGCAGTTCCCCCCGCCAGTCCCCACCCTGGCGGCGATGAAGCCGCAGCTGGCTGTTGCCCATCAACAGGCTGCGACCGTGCTTCTTCTCGAGCTGCCTGCGATCAAGTCGTGCGGCCGGCCCCAAACGTAACACGATATCATTGTCCTCGACGCCGATCGTTTGAATACCCGCGCGGGCGGCAAGCGCCTTGAGCTGCACCAGATAGAGCAGGCTCATCGCTTCCGCTGGTGGCGGGCCGAAGCGGTCCTTGACCTCGAGCGCCACGGCACCGGCCTCGTCGAAGGTCTTGACGGCCGCCAGGCGTTGGTAGAGATTTAAGCGGGTGGCTTCGTCCGCGACGTAGTCAACCGGCAGGAAGGCTGAGAGCGGCAGATCGACGCTCACGGCCGGGACCTTGGGGACGAGTGGAGTCTGGCCTCGCAACTCCTCGACGGCCTCGGCCAACAGGCGAGTGTAAAGGTCAAACCCCACCGTGGCAATGTGACCGTGCTGCTCGACGCCCAGCAGGTTGCCAGCGCCCCGTATTTCCAAGTCGCGCAAGGCGATTTGGAAACCTGCCCCCAGGTCGGTTGCCTCGAAGATGGTGCGCAAGCGCTGTTCTGCCACGGACGTCAGCCGAGCGCCGGGGCCGTAGAGAAGGTAGGCATAGGCTCTGTTAGCCGACCTACCAACCCTCCCGCGCAGCTGGTACAGCTGCGCCAGGCCAAACCGATCGGCCTGGTGGACAATGATCGTGTTGGCGTTGGGAATGTCCAAGCCCGATTCCACGATCGTCGTACAGACCAGCACATCGAAGTCGCCGGCGGCGAAGTCCAGCATCGCCCTCTCCAACTCGTCTTCGCGCATCTGGCCGTGCGCCACGCGTACCTTCGCCTCCGGCACCAGACGACCAAGCCGGCGGGCCAGGTCTTCGATCCCCTGCACTCGGCTGTGGACGAAGAATACCTGCCCCCCACGATCCAGTTCCCGGAGAATCGCCTCGCGCACCAGCGAGTCCCGGTAGGGCCCCAGGTAGGTCTTGATCGGCAGCCTCTCCTCCGGCGGAGTGGCTATCGTACTCATGTCGCGCACGCCTACCAGCGACATGTGCATAGTCCTCGGGATAGGGGTCGCACTAAGCGTAAGGACGTCGACTTCTTTGCGCAACCGCTTGAGCTGCTCTTTGTGTGCCACCCCGAAGCGGTGCTCTTCGTCGATCACCAGCAGACCGAGGCTCTTGAAGACAACGTCCTTTTGGAGCAACCGGTGCGTGCCAATCACCACGTCCACGCTGCCCGCTCCTACCCCGGCCAGAACCTCTTTCTGCTCCTTGCGCGAGCGAAAACGCGACAGCACTTCCACTTTGATGGGAAATGCCTGCAGGCGCTCGCTGAAGGTGTTGTAGTGCTGCTGAGCCAAGACCGTGGTCGGCACCAAGACCGCCACCTGCTTGCCGTCATTCACCGCCTTGAAAGCGGCGCGGAGGGCCACCTCGGTTTTGCCATAGCCAACGTCGCCGCAGATGAGGCGATCCATCGGTCGCGGATCTTCCATATCTTGCTTGACTTCGGCCACCGCCTGCAGCTGATCCGGTGTCTCGACGTAGGCAAAGGATGCCTCCATCTCTGCCTGCCAGGGAGAGTCCGGTGAGAAGGCATGGCCCGGCAGAACTTCGCGCGCCGAGTAGATGGCCAACAGGTCCTTCGCAATCTCGCGGGTCGCGGTCTTGACCTTGTCCTTCGCCCGCGCCCACTCCCCGGTACCCAGGCGATTCAGGGCAGGCGGCTCTTGCCCGGCGCCGTGATACTTGGCCACTCGATCCGCCTGCTCCGTGGGCACGTACATTCGGTCGCCGGCAGCGTATTGCAGGACCAGGTAGTCACGGCCGGCGCCAGCCACATCCATACGCTGTATACCCTCGAAACGACCAAGACCGTGGTCGACGTGCACCACGTAGTCCCCGGGCTGCAGCTCGCTCAGCAGCGTCGCCGGCACCTGCCTCCGACGGCGGACGACAGGGCGCGGCTTGGCCCAGCCGAACAGCTCGGCGTCGCTGACAACAGCCAGCGCCAGCTGCTGCGACTGCCAACCTTGGAGCAGGGTGCCCCGCACCACACTGATCATCCCTGCCGGCGGCACCTGCAAAAGCGAGTTCTGCGGACGCACGAACACGTCGCTATCGGCTAGTAGCTCACAGAGTCGATCGGCTTGCTGGCTGGTTATCACTACCCTCAGACCGCGCTGAGCCATCTGTCGGCAGTCCGCGAGGGCCGAACTCAGTTTCCCGCCGTAGCCGCCCAGGGGTCGAAACGGCAACTCCACGATTTCACCGGCAGCAGTGGTTTCACCTTCTGCCAGCGCCAGGTGCTGGCGCGACTCCAGCCGGTCTGCCAGTTGCTCCCAAAGGAAATACGGCTTGGGCAAGCCAAGTGGTAGCTGGCCCTGTCGCTCCAACTCAACCCGGAGGTCCTCGGCTTGGTCGTCCAGCGCCCGAGCGCTGGCCGACAACTGCTCAGGCTCGTCGACAACGACCAGCGTCTCGGGGCCGCAGAAGTCAAGCAGGCTGTCTTCGCCCGCATAGCCGATGTACGACTCCAGCAAAGGCGAGAACGCCCCTCTTTCCGCCATATCCCGATCCTCGCGCCAGCGCTCGGCCACCTCGCTGGAGGCCAAGCTCAAATTGGCGGCAGCAAGAACGGCCGCCAATCGACTGGCCAGCTCGGGAGTCAGCTCGCGGGGTGGAGCCACCAGAGCCTCCTCGGTGTCAGCGCGGGAGCGCTGGCTCGCCGGTTCGAAGAAGCGCAGACTCTCGATTTCGTCGCCGAAAAACTCCACCCTGAGCGGGTCGTCCAGCGCGGGCGAAAAGAGGTCGACTATGCCGCCTCGTTGGGCCATCGAGCCCACCTCCACTACTGTGGTCACGGGTTCGTAGCCCAGGGCGACCAGGCGGTCCAGCAGTTGGCGCGGGCTCAGCCTATCTCCCCGCCGGATCGTGAAGCGCCGCCCAAGCAGAAGTGCGGGGGACGCCAGCCTCTGCATCGCCGCCCGCGCGTCGGCGACCACCACAACCGGCCCCTTGCCAACAATCGCGTCTGCCAGGCCGGACAGGGCCAGGAGGCGCTTCTGCACCGTGCCAGGGTCGGCAGATACGCGTTCATAGAAGAGGCCGTGATGACTGGGGAACAGAAGAACCCTCTCCGGACTGCCACTCCAGGACTGCAGATCGTCGTACAGCCGCCGCGCCTGATGAGGCTCGGGGATGAGAACCAGGAGCGGTCGCTGTTGTGCCTCCGCCAGGCACGCCAAGAGGTAGGGCTTGGCGGCCGACGGTAAGTTGGCCATCGCCACCCCACCGTCGCGGAACGCCCGCCGCGCAATCTGCCCGAATTCCGGCAGGCGTTCGACCATGGGCAACAGTCCAGATAAATTCACCACAACTCCCAACCAGAGCCGCGTGGCGCGGACACACGCAAAGGGACTAGTCGGCCCGACTAGCCCCGCGACCTCGACTATTGTTTTCGCGACTGAATTATACCAGGACGGGCGGAACCGCGGCCAACCCGCGCCGACTAGGAGTTGAAGCGGTTCATCGCCGCCGCCGGCCCCTCGCTCAGGGCGACCTCCACCGCATCGGCGGCGCGAGCAACCGTCTCGGCCAGTACCGTTTCCTCCTCTGGAGCGAAGCGGCCGAGAACATAGGCAGCTCCGGCAATGGTGTCTGAGCGGCCGATCCCGATCCGCAGGCGGGGGAACTCCTGCGTTCCCAGGTCGTCGATGATCGATTGCAGCCCCCTGTGGCCGCCAGAGCTGCCGCGCTCCCTAACACGCAGGCGGCCGAGCGGCAGATCCATGTCGTCGTAGATGACCAGCACAATCGCCGGCCGCAGACCGTAGTAGCGGGTGAGGGCGCCCACGGCCTGGCCGCTGAGGTTCATATAGGTCTGGGGTTTGGCGAGCAATACCCTCTGGCCACCGAGTACTCCGGTCGCCAGCAGCGAGTTGAAGCCGCGGCGGGTGAAGCCCACACCCAGCCTACCGGCAACCAGATCGAGGCAGCGGAAGCCTACATTGTGCCGGCTGCGCTCATACTGCCGCCCCGGATTGCCGAGACCGACCACCAGCCACAACTGCCGGCTACCTCCGGATCAAGCCGACGACGATGCCGACGACGACGAACAGCGCCCCACCCATTACGCCGAGGAAGAGGGCTGATACGAGGGTCGTCGTGTCAATTTCGATGCCGACCCAGGACCACCAGCGGGAAAGGCCGACCGGGGTGGGGCTGGCGTGGGGGGTGGCAGTAGCAGTGGCGGCCGCAGCCGCCACTGCTACCGGCGTGCGGGTAGCAGTGGGCGTAGCCGGCACGGCAGTGCGGGTGGTGACTACGGCAGTCGCCGCCGGCCGCATCTGTCCGAAATCCACTTGTAAAGCCCTGCCAGCTGGCGGCTTGAGATTGTCCGCCGGGGTGCAGATTTGCCCGTCCACGACAACCGAATAGGTGCCGGGCGGCAGGCCGTCGATCTCATAATAGCCGGCGTCGTTGGTTGTGGCCTTCTGCACAGCCGTCCCCCGGGTCACCTTCACCACCTGCCCCCACAGGCCGACGCCGTTGAAGTCAACCACAGTGCCACGGATCGCCGACAAGTCCGGAGCGTTGCCTGGCGTGGGTAGTGCCTCCTTGACCCCGAGCGGCACCAGCACCAATCCGGTCAGCGGCTTGCCGGCATGAGTAGCCACCGGCCGGGGCGTGCCGGTGGGCCCTGCTGGCGTGCCCTGGCTCGGGGTCTGGCTTTGGCCCGGCGTAACGGTCGGCGCCTGCTGCTCCCCCGGCGCGGAGAGCGCCGACAGAGGCAAGAGCACGAACACGGCCAGCGCCAGGAGGACGGCCGCGATGTAGCCGGCGACCGCTCCCTGCTCCCCCGGTCCCTTGCTAGTACGCATTCTTATCCCCGAAAATCACGAAGAGGGTCCGCATCACGATTTTCACGTCGAGCCACAAGTTCCAATTCTCGACGTACCAGAGGTCGTAGGCCGTGCGCTCCTCGATTGATGTGTCGCCTCGCAGGCCATTGACCTGTGCCCAACCGGTCAATCCCGCCTTTTCCCTGTGGCGTTCGGCATAGCGTGGGATCACCTGGCTGAACTGCTCGACGAAATGAGGGCGTTCCGGCCTCGGACCAACCATGCTCATCTCGCCGACTAGAACGTTAATCAACTGCGGCAGCTCGTCGATTGAGAAACGCCGGAGGAGTGTCCCCAGGCGCGTCCGTCGGGGGTCGTCTTTCTTGGCCCAAACCGGGCCGGTTGTCTGCTCGGCGTCCGGTCTCATTGTACGAAACTTGATCATAGGGAAGGGCCTGCCGTCTAATCCGACGCGCTCCTGCGCGTAGAATACCGGTGCCCGGGGACCCGAGAGCTTGACTAGAACGGCGATCAACAGCATAGGTCCGGACAGCAGCAACAGCAGGAAACCGCTGAAGATCAAGTCCATCAGGCGCTTCAGGGCCAGACGGTAGCCACGCAGGGCGATGTCCTTCACAGTCACCAAGGGCAGGCCATTCAGCTCGTCGATGTTCACCTGGCCGGCCGAGAGCTGGAAGATGTCCGGGAAGACGCGGATGTTCACGTCCTGGGCGCGGCACTTCCCCACCAGCATCACCAGGTCCTCGTGAGCCAGGCCGGGCACCGCGACGATCACGTGCTCCACCCCGTGCCGCTTGACCACCTGGTCGACGTCTTCAAGGTCTCCCAGCACGGGCAACCCCTCAAATATCTCGACGCCGTTGCCGCCGCGGGACCGAAGGAAACCGATTGGCAGGTAGCCAAGCTGAGGCGACTGTTGAATCCGCTCATAGACCATCTTGGCCGTCTCGTCGGTGCCAACAATGAGCACCTTCTCCATATCGAGCCCGGCGGCCCGGAGCGTCGCTCGTAGGCTATAGTACACGTACCTTCCCAGCGTAACCAGCAGCACGGACAGCAACCAACCGAATACGATCACGCCCCGGGAGTAGATGAACTCCCTCTGCACCAGAACCGCTGCCACCAGCACCAGCAGAGCGTCGATTGAGACGGCGGTGAATACCCCGTACAACTCCTCCGAGTAGCTGATCGTGCGGCGCAACCTGTAGAGTCCGTGGGCGGCAAAGACCGGGACCAGAAGCAACATCTGCAGCCCGACGACGTCGAGATAGCGCCGCCAGGGGTGCATTTCCTGGAAGGGGAGAAAACTCAGTTCGAAGCGGGCGTGGTAGGCCAACCAGTAGGCCGCCAGCAAGAGGACGACGTCGCTGAGCACCAGCGTCACTTGGGGCAGGAAAGCGGCAAAGCCGCTGCGACGCCTCACCGGGATACCGCCTTGGCCAGTGCCAGCTCAGCCAGCGCCAAGCCGCCCCGGACCAATATGGCCCCGGTAACGAGGGCGTTCAAAGCAGAGTTGCGCTCGCCCCAATAGTGCTTCCGGTAGAACACGTACATAGCGCGATAGAACTCATACGTCGTTCTGAACCGCGCCTGGCGACTACTCTCGCCCTTGTGGTGAAGCACTACGACGTCGGGATTGTATAGAACCCGCCAGCCAGCCTGCTTGAGGCGGTAAGCCAAGTCGAGGTCCTCGCCGTACATGAAGAACGTCTCGTCCAGCAGACCCACCGTAGCCAGGCAGTCCCGTCGGATCAACATGAACGCCCCAACTACGGAGTCGACCTCGGCCGGCTGATCGGGGTCCAAGTAGGTCAGATTGTAGCGCGCGAAACGCCGGCTGTGCGGGAAGGCCTTGCTTAAACCAAGCATCCTGTAGAAGGAAACCTCCGGCGAAGGAAAACTACGCCGGCAGGCGAGGTCAAGTGTGCCGTCAGCCCGCACGAGCTTTGGCCCGGCGGCCCCGGCCCAGGGCCGGGCGTCGAGGTAGGCAAGCATGCGGCTTAGCGCGTCCGCGGGCAGCTCGGTGTCCGGGTTGAGCAGCAGAACGAATCGTCCCCCGGCGTGCGCCAGACCGAGGTTATTGCCGTAGGCGAAGCCACCGTTCACTTGGCTGGCGATCACGCGCACTCCAGGGAACTCGGACTCCACCATCGCCACACTACCATCGGTCGAGCGGTTGTCAACCACCGCGACTTCGTAGGTGAAGTCGCCCTCGCTGGCCAGCAGTGTTACCAGACAGTGGCGGAGCAGGTCGCGCACGTTGTAGGTGACGATGATTACCGAAAGGTCGAGGCCACCGTCCAGTGGTGTCGCCGCAAGTCGCGCTCGAGCCGCGGTCGCGATCACTGCCCACCCCCAGACCGCTCGCCGTTGTTCCCCTCGTCATCGGGGACGCGAGCCTTCTTTCCCACATCCCTACCGGCGCCATAACTGGCGGTCACTCCCTCCAGTTGCGCAAGCCCCGCCAACGCCACCGCCAGCAAAGGCCGACCGGATAGCCAATCATCTTCGCCACGTCGCCCACCAGGCGTATGGCCGGCACCAGGGCGATACTCGCCATCCGCTCCCCAGGTCGCTCGTCCCGGAAAGACGGCAAGAGCCGCCTGTAGGGCATCCACGAATAGGCCAGCGCTGCCAGTGCTAGCGGCAGCCAGAGGCGTTTATACCAAATGCCCGCCAGGAACGCAAGCGGCCCCACGGTGTACGTGGCATAGCGCACGGCGTGTCGCCTGGCGAACAGTCCGGCTTTGCCGTCGCCGCGCGCATAGCGGTAGTATTGTCGGAAGAACGATCGCAGGTCGGGCCGCGGCCGGAAATGCGCCAGCGCCAGGGGAGCAAACGCAAAGCGTAGCCCAGCCTGGCGCAGTTTGAGATCGAAGACCACGTCCTCGCAGTAGTCCAGCCACTCGGGATAGCCAGCCACTACCTGCCAAGCGGACCGCGTGAAGGCAACGGAGCGACTGGAGGGCAGAAATCCGGCGGGTCTTATGTCGCGCAGGTCGGGCAGAGTGGTAGCCCCCAGCGCCTTCTCGAACGTCGAGCAGGGGGCGGCCGTGAAGAACCCGGCGACCACGTCGGGCGGGTCAGGTGTGGAGAAGGGGCGCAGCAGCTCTGACAGCCAGTTCGGTTCCAGCACTACTCCGGCGTCTGTCGAGGCTATCAGCTCGCAGCGAGCGGCAGCGATGGCAGCGTTTCGACCCTGCGAGATGTTCGCGCCAGGCACAGACAGCACTGTCAGAGGGAAACCACGCGCTTTGTAAGCCTCCAGGACGGCGAGCGTGCCGTCCGTGGAACCGCCGTCGGCCACAACCACTTCCGCCGGTTCGACCGTCTGGGCGAACAGCGATTCCAGCAACCGCGGCAGCGACTGCTGCTCGTTCTTCACGGTGACGATCACCGAGGCCGGCCGCGGAGGGTTCTTGGGCATCGCTCACTTGACCTCCACAGGGCCGATCAGCACCCGATTGCCCAGCGTACGGTTCTGCTCATCGAACGCGGCAGGCCGTTCCATCGTCTGGGCGTCATACAGCCCCAGCTCCACCTGGTACTCACCGGGCGCAGCATCCGCCTGGATGGGCAGACCGATTCGGTCCTCCACTTCTTTTCCGGGAAGCCAGGCGTTGGTTGGGGCCCCACCGCCGCCTGGCTCGCTGTCGCGTTGGCCCCAGATCTTTTCGTTCTGATCGAGAATGTGCACAAACACCTTGTACCTCGCGTCAATGGGTGCCGTCGCCTCCCAATACAGCGTCAGCGGCAGCACCTCCCCGGGCCGTCCGTAGCTAGCCTGCCAGGCGTAAGCCCGCAGGCGGATACTGTCGCCGAATCGCACGTCGAGCTGCCGCTGCTGACCAACCGTGCCAACTACGTAACGCACCAGCCGCACCCCCCCATACCAAGAGTTGATCGTTTTGTAGGTGTGGCTGTCCAGCCAGCTCTCCACCACGCGCCCCGGGTCGGCCTCCCCTTCTCCCCAGAAAATGGCCCAGATGTTCGGGTGCTTGCCCGCAGTTGCGGCCAGCGCCTCCTGGGTCTTGCCGGCAGGCATTCCCGCCCACTCCGGCAGCGGGTAGTACGCCTGGGGACCGCGGAAGTAATAGCGAAAGAGATCCACCTGGCCGGGTGCATCCAAGACGATGGCGTCCTCTGGCTTCGCGTTGGCGGCGACATAGCCCACGAGGCCACGGAAATCGTCCCGTTGCCAGCCCTCGGCATAGTAGAGAGACTGCAGAGAAGGATACAAAGGCCAGAGGGCGCACGATAGGACCGCCACGCTCACCGCCACATTGCTCGCCAGGCCGAGGCTAAGCCGGTTGAATAGCCGGTCGGCCAGCAGGCCGAGGGCAGCCACCCCCGCCCCCAGCAGCAGATACAGGCCCGGCGACGCCTCCAGCATCAACCGCGCGACGTAGGCGGGCCGCTGGCTGCTGACAACCAGCATCGCCGCAACTGGCAGCGCCGCATAGAGGAAGGCGAGTGCACTGGCCTGCCAGCGCAAGCGGGCAGCCAGAGGGCTCGCCAGCAAACCCAAGACCAGCAGCACCAGCAACACGGACCGCAAGGCCACATTCGGCTCGGCCAGGTGGCCGACCGAGAAATCGTCTAGCATCCGCCAGAGCACGTCGACGGTGCTCGGCTGGGCCGCACCACGCCGGAACGAGTCAATCTGCCCGAAAGACATGTTGAGCAGCCAGGGCAGGAACGCAAGGCCCACCGCGGCCTGCAAGGCGAGCCAGCCGAGCAGTTGCCTTGGCTGGCGCAGCCTGAGGAGCATCGTGCCGAGTACATGAACGGCCAGCACAAGCCCGGCGAGGTAGTGAGTGTAGAGACACACTACGCCAAGCGGCCCGTATAGAAACCAGCCAGCTCGGCGGTGACGCCCAAGCCAGCCGCCGGGGCGAACGAGAAGGCGGAGCCAGACGAGCGTCCACAGAGAGGTCAGGCCCAGGAGCAGCGAATACATCCTGGCCTCCTGGCCATAGTAGACCGCCACCGGGGCGACGGCCAGGAAGGCCGCCGCCGATAGCCCCGCGCCACGGCCAAACAGGAGCCGTCCCAGCCGGTAAAGGAGGCACACAGCGAGGACGCCGGAGGCCGCGGAGAGGAAGCGAGCGCTGAATTCCGAACTGCCGGCGAGACGGGTCCAGAAATGGAGAAGATAGTAGTAGACGGGCGGATGGATATCCGCGAGGGCTGCCCTGGTGATGTCCGCTACACTCCGGCCAGCGAGATTCAGACTGATGCCTTCGTCGTACCACAGACTCTGAGCCGCCAACCGGTACAAACGCAGGCCGAGGGCCAGAGCGGCAAATCCTAGTGCCACCCCGTTCGCCAGGGCAGCGGAAACGTTACCGCCCTCCAGCCACTTGGCCGCCACTGCCACGACTATTTCCTCCTTGACAAGCGGACAACAACGAACATCGCGACCAGGCCGAGCCCCAGGCCGATCAGCAGCGGCAGAGGGCTGCGCTCGCTTTGCGCCTCTACCAGGAAACCGTCGATTGCCACACCCTGTCCAACCGTTACCACCTCAAGGTCGAACGCGTGCTCGCCCAACGAAAGTCCGCGCGCCAGCGGCAATAGTGCTTGCCATTCGTCGACCCGCGATTGCAGGTCCAGAGAAGCGCCTCCACCATCAGCGCGCAAAGGGCCATCCGTCGTGCTTGCCAGGCCGTCGATCGTCACCCGCAGGCTGCCGGCACCCGGACCCCTCCTTGCCACCAAAGTCAGCTCGCTGCCCCAGAAGCGCCCGCTGACCCTGTCGCCGGGGCTAGCGGCCAATTCCAGGGCGCCGCCGGCCGCCAGGGATGAACCCTGGACGCTCCACTGGCCTGAGTAGTTCAGGGCCCGATTGTCTTCCTGCCGAAAGCCCGGGTAAAGCAAAGGCGGCGCCGAGGCGGCAGCTTTGAGGTCCTCGTAGACCGGATTAGCGGAGAAGTCGTCCCCAAGGATGCCGAAGTAGTAGGCCTGTTGAGAAGCTAGTCTGTTGTCTACCATGCGGAAGTGCCAGAGGAACATCGCCCCCAACCAGGGCCACTCGCGCAAGACCCGCTCGTAGCCACGTGCGGTGTAGGCACCCTGCTGGGCGAGAGTAGTGCGGCCGTATTCAGGCGGCAAGGGGTATTCCGGCGGCAGGGCGCACCAGCCGGTTTCCGATGCCCAAATAGGCTTGGCCGCGTCGCCGTATTGCACCATGATCTCCCGCGCCTGAATCGGCCGGGAGAAATTGGTGTCGTCGGCCGCGAGACTGCGATCGTCTGGCCCTGACCGCAGGCCGTAGGGATTGACAGAGGCGATGTCGAAGTAGTCCTTTGCCCCAGCCTCGTACATCTGGCGCAGATAGTCCAGGTCGCTCAAGTTCAGCGGGCCCTGCTCGATGGTGGGGGCCAGGGCAGCCGCTATTACCACTGCCTGCGGGTCAGCCTCCTTGATCCGCTGGTAGGCAACTCTCAGTAGCCGAACATACTCGGCGGGGTCCACCGGCTTTTGACCCCATTCGATCGTCAGGTTGGGCTCATTCCAGACCTGGTAATACTTTATCTGGCCGCGGTAGCGACTGGCCAGGGTGTAGACGAAGTCGCCGTAGTCCGCGAAGTCGGCCGGCGGGGAAGCGTGCCAGGTTTGGCCCGGCGGCAGCGCCCAGTCGGGCGGATAATCCACTCGGGCGACCATCTGCAGCCCGTACTCTTGCACTAGACGCACCAACCGGTCGAGGTTAGTCCAGCTGGATCGCTGCCAACGCTCGTCCCAGTAACTGTTCTTCTGCCCGCGCTCGAACTCCTGCCAGGCCACCTGCTCGCGGATGAAGCCGAAACCAGCGCTCTTGATCGCCGCTAGGCTGAGGCGAATCTTGGTGTCCTCCACCTCCTGGTAGAGGAAGGTATTGACGCCGTAGGGGTTGCCGGAGGAGAAGTGAATGGGCACGAAATCAGCGGTGTTGGCTTGGGGCGGGTTGACCTGGCTCCAGGCAGCCAACACATCGTGCCGGGCAGTGCGCAGCAGGGGCGCCAGCTGACCGGCCAGCAAACCCAGTGTGACTAGCGCCAACACTAAGCACGAACCGAACCCGACTCCGAAAGCACGGGCAGTCGTTCGGCAAAGGACGCGCCAAGCTGATTCTATGGCGCCAACCTGGGCGTCAGAATGCCGGCCTGCCACTGAATCCCTCAGAAGATGTCCCCTTCATCGTTCCTCCCGCCTCGCCGGTGACTGTCGCTACGCACTCACGCCCCCCCAGCCAGGGAACGAACGGTCTTCAGACGACAGCCGCCGTCATGTCGGCATAGGACTCGGCCAGCATCGGGCTGAGCCAACGCCAATCATAGCGCTCTTCCATCAGTCGCCGTGCCGCTCCCAACATATGTCTGCAGTCGCGCTGCCCGGTAAGCACCTCGACCAGGCGATCGGCGAAGTCGGCCGGCGATTCCGCCACTAGATAGTGCCGACCCGGCTCGGCGGTCGTTCCCGCGCAGCCAAGACCGGTGCTGACGACAGGTACGCCGCTAGCCATGGCTTCCAGCGCCTTGAGCCGCACGCCACCGCCGATACGCATCGGAATGGCATAGGCGGCGCTCGCCGCCAGGTACGGCCGCACGTCCGCTACCCCGCCCGTTATGACGACGCCCGGACGGTCCGCCAGTTTCAGTACCGCCGGCGACGGCTTTGCACCCACAACAGTGAACCGCGCCTCGGGCAGCCGGCGGCGCACGAGCGGCCAGACCTCGTCCACGAACCAGACGACCGCGTCCACGTTGGGGCGGAAACCCATCGTACCCGTGAAAACCACGTTGGGCGGCGGCAACGCGCTCGGCGGTCGAAAGGCAAAGTAAGCGCAGTCCACCCCATTGGGAATGGCCCTGGGGCGCACTCGCAAACCCAAACCGAGGAGCGCGGACGCGTCCTCCTCCGAGCAGGCTACAACGCTGCCGAAGGCCCGACACGCCCGCGCCTCGTAGCGCCACAACTTAGCGCTCTGCAGGAGAGAATAGGCCGCCCAGGTCCAGCGGGCAGGCTTGGCCAGGTCCGAGCGAAACGCCCGCCACTGCAACAAGAACTCGGCATTCTGCTCGTCCAGGAGCGAGAACGGCAGGGGCCTCACTCCACCAAGTCGGCTGCAAACCCGCAGCCAGGGCAGGGTCATCTCCAACCCTTCCACCTGCACCGCATCGAACCGCTCCGCCTTCAGCCAACCAGCCAGTGCCTCCTCCAACGCGGTGGAGCAGAGACGCAGAGCGAGGTCCGGCAGGGCGGTCGTGGCCAACTCGCCCAGCCGCACAGCGGTGGGCCGCGACGGCGGTGCCACTACCCGCACCTCGCGGCACAGGGAGCGTAGTTCCGGCGCCACCTCGGCACGGCTGTCGGAGGCAAGCAAACTCACTTCGTGTTCGCTGGCGAGCCAGCGCAAAAAGTACCAGGACCTTATTGTCACGCCTCGGCGTGGGGGGTAGGGTAGTTCTGGCGCCAGCAACAGCACCCTCACGTCGTGCCCAGCGCCTCCCGGTACACCGCCAACGTTTCCTCCGCCGCTCGTCGCCACGAGAACTGGCGCGCTCGTTTAAATCCGCGGGCCGTCAGGTCCGACCGCAGCGCCTCATCCTCGACCACTTGAGCCAGGGCCGCACACCAGGCCTCGACGTCGGTTGGCGGCAGCAGCAAACCCGCGTCGCCCACCACTTCGGGGAGCGAGGAACAATCGGCTGCCAAGACCGGCGTGCCGCAGGCCATTGCCTCCAGAGGCGGTAGTCCGAAGCCCTCATAGAGAGAAGGATAGGCCAGCGCCAAGGCGCCGTTGTAGAGAAGCAGTAGATCCTCGGGCGTAGTCGCGCCCACGAAGCGCACGCGCCCCTTGAGCCCCAGCTCTCCAACCAGCCGGAAGACCCCTTCGTACAGCCAGCCGGGTTGGCCCACCACCACCAAATGCAGGTTCCGAAAACGCGGGTCTACACCCCTGGCGGCCGTGAGTTGGGCGAGCGCGCGCAGCAGCGTCTCCAGATTCTTGCGGGGCTCGATGGTGCTGACGAAGATCAAGTAGCCTGGGGTGATGCCGTGTCGGGCCAGGAGCGCTTCCGTCTTGTCGTCGTCCCGAAGAGGATGATACAGCGGAGCTGCCGCCTCGTACACCACCCGCACCTTCTCTGGGGGCACGGAAAGCAGCTCGCTGAGGTCCTTGGCCGTGTTGTTCGAAACGGCGATCACGCGGTCGGCACTGCGGCAGGCGGCGGCTATCTGGCCGTAGTAACCGCGGCTGGCCGCGGTCAGCACCCGCGGGAACTTGAGAAAAGCGAGGTCGTGCACCGTGATGACTGCCCGCCAGGTGCGGCGAAAGCAAGGTACGAAGTCAGGGCTATGCACTAGATCGGGGCGCAACGCCGCCATTTCCAGGGGCAGCGTCAACTGTTCCCAGCGATGGTGCGGCGGGGTGAAGAAACGGCTCTCGCTCAGCTGTGGGGCGACAGCCAGTCTGTGCTTGGCTCGACGACTGCGGACGACGACGAAACTCTCCGTCGGCGCCAGCGCAGGCATCTCCTGCAATAGGCTAGTGGTGTAAGTAGTAATGCCAGCTCGCTGGTAGTCAGCCAGTCGAGCGTCGATCGCAATTCTAGCTGCCAAACGCGATAGCCTCCCCGGGCCGCTCGCGTTCCAGCCGTGCCAGCAGCACGGCCACTGCCGCGCACAACCAGAACAGGGTCAAAATGTGAGGCACCTTGATGTTCACGAAATGGTGATCGAAGACTCCCGCGACCAGCGCCCCGAAGACACAAGCCAAGCAGCTGAGGATCAGACCGCCGGTGAGTTGGTCGCGAGCACGCCAGACAATGGGCAGGCAATAGGCGAACAAACCAACGATTGTCGCCAGGTAGGCCGCCAACCCCACGAGGCCGGTGTTTTCGGCAAGAAGCAGGTAGATATTGGAAACGCCGATATAGGTGTCGATCGACGGTGCGTTACCATACCCGACGCCAAGCCACGGATAGGCAGAAATTAGGGCCAGCGCATCCTTATACTCGCCCAATCGCATCTGCGTGGCCAAGTCCTGGGCCAGAAACCCGGCAAGCAGGTGACCGGTAAAGCTCTGCGTACCGGGAACCACGCCCGCGAAGAGCAATAGAATCGCCGGCAGGATGACGAACCACAACCAGCGGTAGCGCACGGTCGCCACGAAGGCGATCCCTCCGGCGAGGCCCATCCAGGAGGACCGAGACAGCGAAAGCAGTAACGCCAGGCAAATGGGCCCGAGCGCCAATACTAGGAGCCAGCGGTTTGCCACCGGGCGCGGCGCCGGCACCTGAGTCGCCGCCAAGATGCCGCAGACCATCAGCAGGGCGCCGAAGAAGTTGGGGTCTATTGAGGTGCCCACCGCACGCACGCGGTCGCTCTCCGCCAGGTAGCGGATCACGTCGGCCCCGGTGGGATAGCCTATCGGCCCTAGCAAGGACAGTACCGAGATTGCCCGCTGCTCGGGCAGCAGGTAGATCAGCACCCCCAGACATCCCGCCAGCGCCCCAGCGACGATCAGAGTAAGGACCAGCCAGCGCGCCTCGGTCACCTGGCGTAGTGTGTTCAAGGCCGCTAGGAAGAGCAGCGCGCTGGCGACGCTTCTCCCGTAGAGTCGCAAGTCCGAGATGCTGATGCCGTAGGGCAAGGCGTTGACGCAAGCGATCGCGGTGATAGCCAGAAAGATCAACAGCAAACCGCCTACCGGCGTGACGTGCAGACGCTGCTCCGGCGCCAGGAACAGGCGCAACAACCACAAGGCGAGGCTGAGCGTCAGTACGACATCCAAGAAGGTGAACTGCACGCCGCCTACCGGCAGCGGCACGACGCCAAACGGCAAGAGAGTGACCACCAGCGCCGTCGCCAAGAACGTCGACCTTGGCTCGACAACCATCACGAGGAGAGCCAATGCAGCCAGGACGGCGCCGGCCGCGGGCAGCGGGGCCCGACCCACTGCCAGCCCCACCGCGAGCCCCAATCCCGTCAGACCCGCGCTCGCCGCGATTAGCCGCAGAGAGCGGCTCTCCCGCAGCGACTCGCTGAGCAGTCGCCAGGCGCTGCGGCCGTAAGTGGCGGCGGCCAGAAGCGCGCTCAAGGGTTGACCTCCACCACCACTCCCGGCAAAGCGACTGAATCGCCGGCAAGCCGTTCGCCGTTCAACACTGCGGGCAGACGATGGTCGTCCGGGCCGTACATCCCGACCAGCAGCCGGTAGCGACCGGGCGGCACGTCGCCCCCCACCGCAATTTGCCTGGCGTCGCTGACGAACTCGCCGGCCAGCCAGCCCGTCGTGGGCCGCTCGCCCTGTCCTGGAGGGGCATCTTGCTGGGCCCATGGTCTGCCTTCTGCATCCGCCAGGTGCACGAACACCGTGTAGTTCGTCGCCGTGGCTGCGCGGGATTGCCAGACCAGGTTGAGATCAATCCGCCCGCCCGTCTTCACCGTCAAGCCTCCGTCTTTCAGCCCGGGGAGATCGAATCCGTAAAGAGAGGCGACTTCCCCGAACTGCGCCTCAACCTTGCCGGCAACAACGGGCGCGCTTAGTAGGTGCGGCAGCTCGGTTACGATCAGACTGCCCAGGACAAGGCTACTTCCGTCGCCCACGGAGAGCGGCAGGTCGCCGTCTTTCGGCAGCACAGACAGCGTCAGCTCATACTCGCCGGCCGGCAGGTTAGCGGGCAGGAGCAGACGATACTGTCCACGCAGGCGTTCTCCGGGAGCCCAGGCCGACGTAGGATAGCCTAGTGCCAGGGGCTCGCGCAACAGCATTCCGCGGCCGTCGCCTGCCAGACCCAATGCCACGTCGAAGTCGGCCCCTCCGTCTCTCTGCCAGTATAGGCTGAGATCGAACGACTGACCCTGCGCCAACTGCCCCGGCAGGAGGCTGTGGCCCAACAGACTCAGGTCGCCCCCGCCGGCCGGCGATGCGAACCGCGCCTCCTGGGGGACGGCAACAGCCAATTCCGTCAGGGTCGGAGCGTGGTCGCCCGAAGCGGGCAGCACGGTGATCTGCCCAAGGTCCAAACGCGTACCCACGGGCTGGCCGTTAGCCTCCACCCGACTCAGCTCCCGCAGCCCCGGCGTGAGGTGTACGTTCAATTCGAGCGTGTAGTTGCCTGGCGGCGTACCGGGGGGAATAGCAGTCGGGCACATCCCCCGAACCGTCCTGTTCGTCGACCAGCGCGCCGGGGGCAGGTAGTGGCCGCTGATGCGCTGACCCGCGCTGCCCCACACGAAACCGCGAGAGTCTCGCAGGGCGACGCTGAGACCGATGTCCTCGCCCAGCGGCCTGGTCG
The DNA here is from genome assembly GCA_023473795.1 of Chloroflexota bacterium. Classification (GTDB taxonomy): domain Bacteria; phylum Chloroflexota; class UBA6077; order FW602-bin22; family JAMCYS01; genus JAMCYS01. The sequence goes on from JAMCYS010000041.1 coordinate 71,882, forward strand.
TGTCCCAATAGAACGCCAGGTCGGCGACTTCGCCGGGCCGTAGCTCGCCCGTCTTCAAATCATAACCCCACAGGCGCAGGCCATTCTCGTAGTCCGCGCGCAGCGCTTGCTCTGGCGTGCCCGCGAAGACCACGTCGGGCGGCAGCTCGTAGAGGTTGAGTCGCACGCCGGTGTACTCTGTTCCCAGCGGCACCTGGCGGCCGTACTTGCCCAGCAATCCGCCCACCGTCTGGGTGGCGTCAGTAACTTCCTCCTGCCAGAGAAGATGCCAGACCCGCGTGTGCCCTTTTACCATTTCGTTGAGTCGCTTAGCGACCAGGGCAACGTTGGGGGCAGCACCGGGCCCTGCCGCGTCAAGACCAAACCAGGGAAGACTCCCGTGGTAGTAGTAGAGAAAGCTCTGATACATGTTGCGAGTAAGGAGAATCACATCGCCCGGCTGGGCACTCGCCTCGATGGTGTGGATGGCGGCGCGATAGTCGTCTTTCGCCCATTCCGGGCCGTAGTAGACCTGCCAGGTACCGGCAGCAGAGTAGCCGCCTATAGCCAAGATCAGTAGCGCGCTGAGCAGCGTGGCGAGAGTGCTCGCGGCCGACCAGCGTTTCGCCAGCCACCCCCCAACAGAATAGAGCGAGGCCAGGGCGCGGGCCAGCACCAGATAGAAGGCGGGTGTGATGATGATCAAGTAGCGCTCGGCGAACTTGGGATAACCGTAGCTGACTCCGTAAACGGCCAGCAGCGGCACCAGCACTGAGACGGCCAGGAAAAGCTCCCCCCGCTGGCTGCGCAGCGCGCCCTTCCAGACAAGAACCACCAGACCCAGCGCAAAGAGAGCGGCGAAGCCGAGCAACGCAGGGCTCGCCACGGCGCTGGGGACGCCGAGGGCAAAAACGGAGAAGGTGCGAGCCGCCACCGCCCAGAGGTCTAGCGTGCCCGGCCAGTAGTCCGGGTGCAGCCAGAGGTTGGTCGCCTGGCCGAGCAGTCCGGCCAGCCAGGGGAGGTAAAGGATGCACATTCCAGCGACCGCCAGAAGGAAGGGACGCCACACACGGCGCCAGTCCCGCCACCCTAGTGATAGGTACAGCGCCTGTGCCAGCAGCACGAACCCGGCGTAGTAGTGGGTGTAAAGCGCGAGGGCACTGGTCACCGCATACAGCCACCACCAGCGTCGGCCCCGACCGAGTAACGCGCGCCACAGCGACCACGAGGCGAGAGTCACCCAGAAAGCCACAGCAATGTAGTTGCGCGCCTCCTGCGAGTAGTAGACGAGGAATGGAGAGAGCGCCACGAGGATGGCAGCCGCTAGGCCTGCCAGCTCGGCTTCGGCCAGAACACGGCCCGTCGGCGAGACTAGGTCCTTGGCCAGCCTGTAGACAAGCGGCACCAGAAGGACGCCGAAAGACGCCGAAAGGAAGCGGACGGCGAATTCACTGTCGCCTGCCATCAGCATCCAGTAGTGCAAGGTGACTATGTAGAGGGGCGGATGGATATCATCCGTGATCAGCTTGGAGAGCAGCTGTCCCAGGTCGGGCCGGGCGAAGAGGATGCTCAGGCCCTCGTCCAACCAGATGCTTTGCGCCCCCAGGCGATAGACGCGTGCCGCGAACGCGAGAGCGGCGACGACTCCCAGAAGTACCCCCAGCCAGCGGAAAGACGGAAGTGAGTTTCTCTGCAACGAAGAGCGCTCCCTCTGGGTGGCAAGGCTGTCGCCGGGCAGACTACTCTGACCTAGTTCTGTTGTCAAACCCGGCCTGGCGGTCACTCGCGCAGCTCCAGGGTGGCAAGGATGGCGCGGTTGTCTGCCGGCGCCGTCTCGCTCACGCTAACTGGCAAACGTTCCATCGTCTTGGGATCGTACAAACCCACTTCAATCTGATACGTGCCGGCAGGGGCGCCTGGGCGGAGTGACAAGTCGTACACGTCGGTGAGCACCTCGCCCTTGGCCCAACCCGCGGTCGGCCGCCCGCCGTCCAGAGGCGGGCTATCATGCTGGCCCCAGACGACGTCGCCGGGGCCAAGGAGGTGGGCGAAAGCGGTATAGTTGCCACCAACCGGCCCGAGGCATCGCCAGTACAGCGTGAGGCGCAGGGGCCGGTCGCGCCGCAGACTGACTGAGTCCAAGTCGAACCCCAGCAGCTCGATGGCGTCGCCCAGCCGCGCGCCCACTGCAGTCTGCGGCGACGGCAACTCGTAACTGCGTTTGGGCTCCGCTAGCGTGAGCGAGCCGATAGTCTGTGGCTCCGTTTCTTGGCCATTAGTTCCGACGAGAGAAACCCGCACCTGGTACTCTCCCGCCGCCAGGTCAGGCGGCAATGCCAGCTCTCTTCGCTCCGTCACCAGCTCACCTGCCGCCCAGCCGCTGGTCGCATAGCGCCCGTACACCGGCGCCCCCTGGGATACGACGAGAGCCGTGCCCGTTCCCGCAGCCCGCAGAGCGACGCGCACCATCAGGTCCACCACCGGCCGCTCGGGCGCATACCAGGTCAGTTCTATTAGCGGTTTCTCACCCGGGCGCAAGGTTCCCTGCGGCAATCGCGCCCCTACCAGCTCAAGGGGGCCAAAGTCGTGCAATCTGCTCGCCGGCCGCGGCGGCTGCGGACGGCTCGCGGTAGAGGGGCTGATAACCCGCACGCGCCCCAACGCGACCTCTGTACCTAGCGGTCGCCCGGCGGCGTCCAGCAAGTCGAGCCGTTCGGCCGAACCCACTTGGTGAAGAATGCAGCGTATCTCGTAGTCGCCCTGAGGGAGCCCAGCCTGGAGGTTGAGCAAGTAGAAATCAGTCGTTTCTTCGTTTGGCCACCAACGGGAACTGTACACGTGAGCGCTGTTGATGAGAGCTTGTCCCACCATGCCGACGACCACGCCTCGTTCGTCGTGCAGGGTCAGCAACGCCGCCAGGTCCTTGCCCTGGCTGTTTTCCACCCGCCAGCGCAGCGCCAGGGGCAACGTTCCGCCAGAGACAACCCCAACCGCGTCGCCCGCCGGCATCAGATCGCGGCCTGGTCCCAACGCCACCCCCACTAGCCGCACCGGACCGACGTAAGTCGACTGCCGCGGCTGCAGAACGGGAGCGCGAAAGGCCGTCGGGCCATCGACCCGGTAACGGTCGACGGCGAAGCCGGCGAAGGTCAGCTCGTCGAGCCACTCGGTCTGAGAGCGAAGGTAGTGGGCAACCAGTTCCTTGGCGTCATAGCTGCTCTGCAGCCAACGCACGTGATAGACGTACTCCCGGCCCGGTACGTTCTTGTTGAGGCGGGCCAACAGCTGATCGTCGTTCTGACCTTCTTCCGGCAAGATCACGTAGGGGGCTTGCCAGCTTCTGCCGTAGTAGCGAAAAGGCGGGTCGGTGTCGATTAGTACCACATCTTTGGCGGTGGCGTGGGCAGCGATGTACTGGGCCACGCCCCGGGCATCGTCCCTCACTGCCACCGAGCCGTGCTCGATGCCAACCAGCCCCGTGCCGATGAAGAAGGCGCTAGCCGCGAGCCCCAGCGCCAAGGGCGCTCGCCGGCCGCGGCTGAGTCCGATAGCCAGCAGCAGGCAATAGGCCGGCACGGCCTGCACTACATAGCGCGGATGATACATCGGCCGTTGCAGCGCAGCGTATATGACCGGAACCACCGTCAGCATTAGCCAGCCTGCGGCCGCCAGCACCGCGAACCTGTGCCGCCGCTCGAACAGCCCCACTAGAAGCGCCAGGCAGGTGAGCGCCGTGGCCGCGGCCAAAGGCGCCGTGAGGTCGCTGTCCCACGGCCAGGGCCCGAGATTCAGGGCTAGCCAAGAACGCTGGGCCAGTTCCTGCGCCGTGAGTCTGGGCAGCCAGTCGCTGCCGTAGACCTGGAGACGCTGAACCGCAGTCGGCAGCCAGGGAACGAAGAGGGCCAGAGCGGCGACTTGCACGCACAGCCAGGCCAACAGCCGGCGAGGATGCCGCCAGCCTCCCGCGACGTAGGCCAGCAACGCCGCCAGGGAAAGCGCCGCCAGGGGTAGCGCTACGTAGTAGTGAGCGTAGAGCGCCGCCGCCTCGACCGCTGGCAGAGCAAGCCAGGGGAGCCTCTGGTTGGTTCGCCAGGCTAGGGTCAACAGACAGGCGATAAGGCACACGAGAAACGTGGCTAGGGCATACATCCGCGCCTCTTGAGAGGCGTAAACGAGAAGTGGCGAGGTTGATGCCAAGACGGCTGCCAACAGGGCCGCCTTGCCGTCCACCAGCAGCGCCGCTACTCGCCAGACCAGCGCCACGGTCAGGGTGCCACACAGTACCGACAACCAACGCAGGGCAAACTCACTGTCGCCAAAGGGCTGTTGCCAGAGCCGCACCAGAAGGAAGTACAGTGGCGGATGGACATCATTGGCCAGGGTTGCAAAGAGGTCCGGCAGTGGTTTGTTGCCGACCAGCAGGCTGTGCCCTTCGTCGTACCAGAAGCCCCAATCGTTCAGTCCGCGCAGGCGCACGGCGTAGGCAGCTGCCAGAACCAACAGGGCACCGGCCAGCGAGGCAGCTCGCGCGCTCGTTTGGTGGCCATCCCGCATTGACAGTGTAAGCCCATCGCGCAGCACTTGCGTCTTAGACCACCCTCCGCGTGTGCAGACGCCTGCCAAAGGCACCTGCCCGATACCAGGACGAATAAGGCTCAGTTGCGTTTCAGATCGAAACTCGCCAGCTCTACATAGTCACCGCCACTCACGGGCAGGCGCTTGCCACTGGCAAGGTCGTACCAGCCAACTATCAGCCGGTAGGTCCCCGGCGGCGCCTGGGGATCAAGCGCGAGCGAGTAGCGGTCTAACACGATTTCGCCGCGCGACCATCCTGACGTAGGACAGCTGCCGGCGATGGGTTGTCCGTCCTTCTGCCCATGCACCTTACCGTCCGGTCCAATGAGCTGAGTGAAGACCGTGTAGTCCGTCGGCACTTCGCCAACAGCCTGCCAGGCCACCTCCAAGGCCACCTGCTGGCCGGGGACCGTGGGCAGGCCCAGTGGCGCCCGCCAGCCCGAGAGGACAATTGCATCGCCGAACTTGTCCCCTCGGCCGGACAACGGCGGCTGTACCGCAGGCTGGCCAGCAGTCGCTAAGAGGCTCAGGCGGAACTCGCCCAGTTGCTCCACGTACAGCGTGCTAGTGACCGCTCCCAGCTGCTGCTCGAACAGACTTGGCGGACAGGCGCCAGTCTCACACCAGTCGAGCAGCCAGACTCGCCTATGCTCGTTCAGCACCCTGGCAGCCGCGCTGCGCGCCGCTGGCGCGTCCCGGGACCACTCAGGCGCCAGCCAACCGAACCCAGGTTGTGGCGCCGGCAGGTAGGCGCGAGCATAACCGGCGCCCCAGGCCTGGTTAGAGAGCAGCGCGTCTCCCAGCTGTTGCATGCCGGCTACACGCCCGAGAAGGGGAAGATAGTCGCTAGAGGCATAGGCCGTGCGCGGGGTGACGTAGTGATAGTACAGTCCAAAAGCCCCCGAGGACAAGAGCAAGACGACGCAGACTCCAGCGAGCGGCCGGGAGCGCCGCCAGAGCAAAGCCACCCCCACGCCCGCTAGACCGTACAGTGCCATAGCGGAGTAGAGCACGAACCGAGGAAAGAGGAAGGCCCGCTGGGTGGCAATGGCATAGGCCAGCACCGGCGGCATGAGCAGCCACAAGATTACGAGCCACGGAGCCCCTGGCGACCGCCAGCGGCCGGCCAGTAGCCCAATCAGACCGAACAGGTAGAGGACGGCCGCGCCCAGATACGTCCAGGGGGCAATCTCGGTAAAGCCGGTGGCAAAGGCCAAGGCGAAAACCCGCAGGAAGTGAGGCACCTCGGCTAGGCCGTAGGTGGGGCCGGCGACGCTCAGGTAATCAGCCCGGCCCAGAGCCAGCGCAGTGGCGGCCAGCCAAGGCGCGAAGAGAAGGAAGGTCACGACTTGCCCAGCGGCCCAGGGGCGAAAGCCGCGCCGCCGCACAAACCAGCCGGCCAGGAAGAACAGGTCTTGGGCGACTACCAAGAGCGCCACGTAATAGTAGGTCCACAGCCCGGCGGCTGTAAACAAGACGTACCAAATGGTCGCCCGCCTCCGCTGAGCGGTAGACTCGGCCTGCCAGAATCCGACGAAGGCCCAGAGCGAACCTATGGCCAGCAGGGGCATCAAGGCGTACATGCGCAGTTCCTGGCTGTAGAAGACGTGGACGGGCGAGACGGCGAGCAGACAGGCGGCGACAATAGCCGCCACCGGACCGGCCAGACGCCGTGTCAGAACGTAGAGCAGCGGCACATTCAGCACGCCCACAAGAGCCGAGAAGGCCCGAGCCGAGAAGACGCTGGGGCCCGCGAACCACGTCCAGACCGCGAGGAGTGCGTGGTAGAGTGGTGGATGGAGGTCGAGGGCGTACTCTTTCTGAAGGACGAGGCCGTTCAGGTCCAATCCGGCGAGATAGAGGCTGATACCCTCATCCCACCAGAGCGATTGGAAGGTGAGACGGTAGAGCCGCAACGCCAACGCCAGAGCAGCCGCCGATAGTACCAGCAGGTCCGTCCGTCCAACCACTGCCCAGCCGCTCTTCTTCATGGCCGAGCCATTATACCTACGCTCGCGCCTCTGGTAAACCGCCTTCCTGCCCGACCCCCCGGGCTGCGGTCGCAGTCACCACCGTGCGGCGGCCCAGCCGGCCGCCTCTGCCCCAGCTGGAAACCGGGCCAACCGCCGTCCGTCCTGGCTTAGACGGCCGGCATACCTAAGGCGCCGGCCGCCTGCGCGCACCGATGGCCCCCGGCTGGTTGCCGGTTCCGAACGTCAACTGCTATAATCGGCCGCGCTGCTGGCAGCAGGTTGGACATGGGAGGTTGCCCCTTGGCGGCGCTGACGACGGTGAAGAATAGGAGCAGCGCCCGTCTGGCCTCACTGGCGCCCGGTCTGGCCTTAATCGCCGTGTTGTCAGCCTTCCTGAGCATCGGCCTCTACTACAACCTGGCCAACCCGATCTGGGAAGCACCTGATGAACCCGCCCACTACGCCTACGTCCTCCACATAGTCGAGAACCGCACGCTGCCCATTCGCCAAGTCTCCGTCGGCGACCAGTTTCACCAACCGCCGCTGTACTACGTTCTGGGCAGCCTCGCCGTAGGCTGGCTTGATCTGCAGGACGGCTACCCTCCCAAAGCCAATCCCCTCTTCATCTGGCGCGAACCGCGCCTGGGCATGGAGCCCAACGCCGCGGTGCACACGATGGATGAACTGCCACCGTATCAAGGAGCGCCCCTCGCCGTCCACATCCTGCGCTTTCTTTCGCTGCTAGGCTGCGCCCTCGCGGTCTGGGCCACCTGGCGTCTGGCCAGGCTCATCTTACCCGATCGGCCCTGGCTGGCTGTTGCCAGCGCCGGCTTCACCGCGTTTGTTCCCCAGTTCTTGTTCGTGGGCTCGACAGTGGGCAACGACGGATTGGCCACTGGTCTCGGGGCGCTCACGCTCCTGACTCTGGTCGAGCTGGCGCTCACGGTCCAGGCGGGGGGCACGCCGTCAAGGTGGCGCTTCGTACTTCTGGGTCTGTGGATCGGTCTAGGGATGCTGTCGAAATTGACCTACTACGGCGTCGTGCTACTGGTGCCGGTAGCCCTTACGTATACATTGGTCGTCGGCCGGAAGAGGCGACGGCGACTGTTCGCTGGCTGGGCCTTGGCCGGCGCGGTCGGGCTGTTGTTCTCGGCGTGGTGGTATGCGCGCAATGTGCTGGTCTATGCCACGGGGCTGGCCTTCTTTGGCCAGGGTCGCTTGGACCCGCGCACGCTGCGGGATATCCCAGAGAAGCCGGCCGAAGTGGCAACAGCCCTCGGCTGGTATCCCGAGCCTCTCTTCCAGTCCTTCTGGCTGCGCTTTGGCTGGATGAACATCTACCCGGAGAGGATGCTATATGACGCGGCCATCGTCTTCACCTGTCTGGCCGGCGCGGGCCTGCTGCTGTACGTCGTTATCCGCCGGCTGGGACGACCTGGCCTGCCCAGTTCAGCCCGGTTGGGGCTGATCTTCTGCTTCCTGGGGCTGCTTCTCGTATTTGCCGTAACCACCTGGCGTTTTGCCTACACTCTGGGCAACCACTACCCGCAAGGCCGCTACCTCTATCCGGTGCAGCCGGCCACGGCGCTCTTGGTCGTCGTCGGCCTCGCCGAACTTGTGGCTCTGCCGGCCACCCTGGCGCACGCCGTTGGCTGGCGGCGCCTTGCCGATAGTCTGGGGCGCTGGCTGAGCCCAGTGCTGGCAATGGCTTTCTGTGCGACTTTGGCTTACGGCACGGTAGCGGCCGTGCAACGTTATGTCGAACCTGCCTACGCCACAGTGCCCATCTGGCGTGACGCCGAGCGGGCGCCAATGTCCTACACGCTGCAGGCCGAATTCGCCGGTAAGGTTGCCCTGGCCGGTTACGATCTGCCCCGCACGCAGGTGGCAGCGGGCAATGCCCTACCGGTTGATCTATACTGGCGTTCCCTGAGCAAGATGGACAGTGATTACCAGTGCTTTGTCCACGTGGCCGATGAGACCGGCAAGCCCCTGGCCCAATTCGACGCTCCCGCCGGCAACGGGGTAGCCCTTACCAGCCGGTGGGAATCGGGAGAAGTACTGCGCGAGCAACGGCTCGTGCAGATAGGCGCAGAGGTGCCACCGGGGACCTACCAGGTCCTGGTCGGTCTCTACTCGCTGGCGGACATGAAGCGGCTGCCACTGACCGGCCAGCCCGAGAGCACCACCGTCCGCTTGGGCGAGATCACTGTGCTGCCTGCAGGCGCAACTCCAGCAGACTAAGGCTATCGCCGCTGCCCCCCGCTGTGACTGGTAGGCGCTTGCCGGTCTGCGGATCGTACAGACCAACGATCGCTCGATACAAGCCGGCCGGCGCGCCGGACGGCAAGGCCAGGTCGTAGGCGTCGCGCACCGTCGTGCCAGGTTGCCATTGATTGAGCGCCCCCGCCGGCCCGCGCACGGGACGGTCCATCTGCGTCACCAGTTTTCCCTGCTCATCCACCACGTGCACAAATGCCTTCAGATCGGCCGGCACTGCCGCCACCGTGCGCCAGAGAAGCTCGAGTCTTACTGTCTGGCCGGGCCTGACGGCCGTCGCGCTGCTTTGCCAGCCATCCAGAGCGACGCTGCCGCCGAGGACGGCCCCGCTAGGGTTGGCAGGCGGACCGGCGGCGCGGTAGGGCACGTAGCAGAGAACGTGATAGGAGCCGACCCAGCCGTCGCTAGCGCGTGAGCCCCAGGCGTCGAACCACGCCAGAACCAACCCTTGACGCGGCGGCTCGCCCTCCGAGTGGTCCAGCACGACCCAGACCTGGCTGCGGCCATCGGCAACCTCGCCGAGACTCCGGCGCAGCGCCTGGTCGTCACCCCACACCTCCTGGCGTGGGGCGTAGAACCTGTCCGCCGGGAAAAAGGCCTTCAAGCCGTAGAAGGCCTTCTGACTGGATGCCACCAGCGCTTGCTCTGCGAGCGAGTGGGCGCGAATCTGGTTGGCGACCGGGAACAACTCGCCGCCGCGCCAGTAAATGCCCAGCAGGGAGTTCGCGCCGAACACGGCAAGAAGCAAGAGTACCGCCGCGGCCGGCCAGGCCGCGAGCCGGCGCCAGCGCTGCCAGCCGAAGCGCCAAGCCGGACGCAGCAATACCAGGTACTCCCAGGCAACTAGAAGCAGCAGCGCCATCCGCATGGCGATGATAGCTGCCAGTAGCCAGTGCTCATCGGGGAAGTAGATTCCCTGTATAGGCCACTCCAGGAAGGTGTTGAAGGTCAGTAACAGGGCATAAGCCACCCCCCAGCCGTTGGGCAGCAGCACAGCCAGCAGCGCCAGCACGTAAATGGCAAACTGCGGGCTCCAACCCTTAGAGAGGATGAAGAACAGGTTCAGAGTCAAGGCGGTGCTGGCGACTAGGACGAGTGGGCGCTGCCAGACTAGGCGGCGGCTATACAGGACGGCCATAAGGACGAACAGACCGAGCTCCAGGGCCCCGCTGGGGATCACGCTGGAGTGCAGCTGCCAGGTGGCGTTGGCCGGGTCGAAGCGCGCCGCGACGGTCGGCGCGAAACCGACTCCATAGTAACCATCTAAAAGGGCCCAGGGGGTAAGCCAGGAACTCCTAGAAAGCATGGACCGAAAACTGGCCAGAAACATCGACCCGTTCGCCAGGTAGAGCGGCAGAGAGACGGCGACCAAGATCGCCAGCCCGCCCAGCACGTACAGCAAACGCTCGCGCCAGCGCCGCCAGAGCAGCAACGTGGCCGGTCCGGCAACGGCGGGGATCAGTTTCACCATAAGGCCAGCGCCCACGGAGAGGCCGGCCAGAAGCGGCCAGCCGCGCAGCGCCAGATAGAGCGAAAGGAGAAGAAAGAAGAGTGGGAACACGTCAAACCAGTTCGTGAGCGTGAAGACGGGTAGGAACAAGCAGGCATAGATGACGGCCGCGCGCAGGCCCGTCGCGGGCCCGTGCAGGCGACGGGCGATGGCATAGACCAGCGCGAGATTGCCCGTTTCCCATGCCAGAAGAAAGCCACTCACGGCCAACTGAAACCAGACCATGTGATCCGGCCAGCTGGGAAGCAGTAGCGACAGGCGATAGAGACCCACCAGCGCCAGCGGGAAAAGCGGCGGATACTCCATCCAGTAACTCAGATAGGGCAGATAGCCCTCCAGAGACAGCTCCGCGAGGGCCCGGTAGTAGGTAATGTCGTGGCCGCCGAGATAGACCTGTCCGCCCGGCCGCAAGAAGATCACCGCCAACAGACGGAAGGCAAGGAATAGAACAAGCAACACCACAAACTCGCCGTGAGACCGGGTGCCGGCCTGATCAGTTGCCGGGGAGTCGCGGTCGACAATTACTACTGAATCGCTCACGTTGCGCCACCGTCCACCAGGATCACTCGCGACCGGACCCCAATCCGAAGACTTGGCCACAAAGGCCAGGTTGTGGGCCAGACGAAAGAACGCCGCGGCCACCGGGCCCCGGCCCTGCCGGGACTGGCGACAATCGTCGTGCCGACATGGTCGCGCAGAGAATCCACTTGCATTAGTTGTCCGGTTCCCCGATCTGCCGATAGAGTTCGACGTGCTGCCGGGCAATGGCGGGCCAGGTAAGCAATTGGGAAAGGTTCTTGGCCCCTTCGCCCAAGCACGCCCGCAACTCACGGTCGACAGACAGTCGCTCGACCGCCGCCACCAGGTCGTCGGGCCGGTGCGGGGAAACCAGCCAGATGTTGGCCCCGTGGCGAAGGGCAGCGTCGCCGCTCCACCCCTGCGGCAGCTGATCGTCAACCGAGAGCGTCGGCCCCGGGGGAGAAGTGCTCACTGTGGCTAGGCCGTGCCCCAGCGCCGCCAATAGGCTGCCCCTCTGAAACGTGGCGCCGTCGCGGAAGGGCAGGACACAAATGTCGCCCGCCAAGAGGTGGCCGGAAACCGCCGTCGCCGGGGCAAAACCGGTGTGCAGCACGGCGCCCGTCAAGCCGAGGCGTAGAATGTCCTGCTCGAAACGCTGCCGCCAGCCCTCGTCCGAGGCGTTACTCTGGCCCTCGCCTCCCACCATCAGCAGCTTGGCACTGTGGCCCCGCGCCCGCAGGCTGGAGAGAGCGCTCAACAAGTCGTCGCCGCCCTTGCTATCGTTGAGGTAGCCGAAGAATACCAGCACCAGATCGTCCGGGGCTATGCCCAGGCCTGCCCGCCAGGCCGAGCGGTCGTAGCCGGCCGGAGGCTGGTCGGGAATGTTACTGCCAATCGGTATGACGTGCGTTCGCCGGGCGAGGTCAGGTTGCAGGCGACGCAGCCAGGCCAGAGGCGTCGTCTGCCAGTGCTCGCGCGCCACCAGCACCACCCTATCGCTGCCCCCCGCCAAAGCGAGAGCCGGCAAATGGCGTAGTTCGCCCGCCTTGGGGAAGAGGTAGGGCGGCCGCAGATCGTGGAACGTGGTCACGACACGTCCGGCGAACCCAGAAGCACGGAGTCGCCAGGGCAGAAGGTTGATGGCGGGGTGCATGCCGTAGGCAGCCGTCTGGTACTGGATGTGGACAACGTCGGGCGCCACCTCACGCACCATGCGCACGACCGGCGACCAGCTGCCGTAGCCCCAACCGCTCACAGGCGTGTGCAGGCCGACGCCGGGGGGGTGACCCTTCAAGGGAGCGGGCCGCCGTCCGGTGAGCACCGTGACCGCCAATCCCAGCTGCGCCAACGCCGCCGCCAACAGTCGCGTGTAGTCGCCGACCCCACCCCGTGCCGGCGGGTATTCGGCGCTAAGCAGGCAGACCCGAAGGGGTCGGCTCGGCCCGAGTGAGGGTGTCTCGTTCACGGGCCGGGCTTCTGCCAGGCCCAGGGGCCGTAGTGGTCCTGAATCACCTGCCAGGTGAGACGGGGAGTGCGCCAGGTGCCGAGCCAGTAGGAGAGTTCCTCGGACGAGGTCGCCCCATGGCCGGCCACGACGTTGGCGTAGGTCAAATGAGCAAAAAGCAGCGCCACCCCCAGGCAGGTGGCCGTTGCGCTTAGACTCCAGGCCGGCCAGCGCCATCTGCCCGGCAACGCCAGGAGTGCGGTTAGTCCGAGCACAAATAGGGGATACAGTTCCGTGAGCCGGCGCATGCCAAAGCTCCAGCCAGCGTTCCAGTCCTGGACGCTGCCGTTGATCAGCACCTGGAGGAGGCACGTCGTTAGGGCCACCAGGGCAAGGGCCCGTTCGCGTCGCCAGAGGAAGCCCAGCCCGGCCAGTGCCGCCAGTGTCAAGGGGGACCAGAGGAAGAGGCCCCGCTTGGCCGAGACCAGCACGTCCAGAGCGTGCTCGGGCCAGCGAATGAACTGGCTCTGGTTCTGCACCCCCGCCGGCACCACCCAGAAAGTGCCGAACATGCCCTGCCAGCTGAGAGGGACGAGCCAGATGAACGCCAACGCGCCAAACCCCAGCCACGCCAGGTCCCCCCAGCGGCGGCGCCAGAGCAGGGGCACTGCCATCGGCACGGCGACCAGTGCCAGCTGCCAGCGCACGACAATGGCCGCCGACAGGGCCAGGCCAAGCCATAGCCACCGCACCTTGGGCCTGATGTAGAGAAATAGCACCAGCGCCATCAAGAAGGTTCCCGTGGCGTGGGCCATGTACGGCTCCACCGTGCCGTAGTACAGCAGCGGCGTGGCCCAAACTAGAGAGAAGGCGGCGACGGCAGCGGTCCAGGGGGCCTTGACCACGGCCAAGGCGGCCCGGTAGGAGAGCATTACGCCCAAGAGAAGATAAGCGTTGCTGCCGAGCATCACAAAGAAACTATTGACGAAACCGTCCACCTGGTATTGCCAGAAGTGGGCTAGATCGACTCTCGTAGCCTCGGGCAGCAGGAGGGCGAGGCGATACCAGGGGGCCAGCAGAACGGCCGGACCAAACGAGAAAGCAGTGGCGTAGCCGCCACCGGGCGGGCGGAAGATCTGATACTCGTTGACCGCGGCGAAGCGCTCAGCCACGGCTGACAGGTCGAAGGAGAAATTCACCGCAATGGGGCCCAGCCACATGTAGTAGGCGAGACCATCGCCCCTCACCAGCGGGCGGTCGAGGCAAATCAGGCTGAGGTAGGTCGCCAGGGCCAACGCCAAACCGGCCCACAGCGGCCGCAAGTCCCGCCTCTGTCTCACCTCTCCGTCCACGGCCACCTCCCCGAACGGCCCCCTGACAGGTGCCTGGGTGTGGCTATGGTAGCGCAGGCCAGGCGGCCAGTCAAACCACAAGAGGAAGGCGGGCGCCGGTAGGATTATCGGCGCTCGCCTTGTCAAGATGAGGGAATCAGACGGACACCTAGTCGAGCCGCGGGAAGGGAACGGCCAGCTCCTGCCCGAGGGCGACGAAGTCCTTCACCACCTGCTCTGGCACCGGGATACCGTGCGCCAATCGCTCGGCCTTAGTTTCGAACTCGATCTCGCCGGGGACGTAGATGCGCGTGGCGCCCTCGGCCAGCGCGGAACCCTTGATCTCGCGCACCGCCTGGTCCATACGCCCCTTGAACTCGGCGGTATCCATGAAGCTGTTCACGTTGATGGCCATGAAGACACTGCCGATGTCGCTGGGTTCCTCAAGGTTGTCCGCCAGAAAGCCGGGGAAGTGGCCGCCGTAATTGGCGCCAGTCATCACGCCGCAAAGAAGATCGACTATGAGAGCCAGGCCGTAACCCTTGTAGCCGCCCAATGGCGCTAGTATCCCACGCAGCGCCGTCTGCGGGTCGGTCGTCGGCACCCCCCTCTCGTCTAGGGCCCAACCGGGCTCCAGCGGCAGATTCTGCTTGGCGTAGAGGAGCAGTCGGCCTCGTGCCACCACGGTGGTAGCCATGTCGAGCACTACCGGCTCCTCCTCCCCGGCCGGCAGAGCATAGGAGAAGGGGTTGGTGCCCAAGATCGGTTGGCGTCCGCCCCAGGGCGCCACACCTGCCGGAGCGTTTGTCGAGCTGAAGCCGATCATGTCGTGCTCGAGGGCCATCATCGAGTAGTAGGCCGCCGCGCCGTAATGATTAGCGTGGTTGACGGCCGTGAAGCCGATGCCGGTCTGTTTGGCCTTGCTTATCGCCAGCTGCATCGCCCTGGTGGCCACCACCTGCCCGAGGCTATTCTTGGCGTCGATAAGGGCCGTGGAGGCATTCTCGCGCGCGATGCTCCACTCCGTCCGGGGGCTCATCACCCCCACTTGCAGCCGCTTGATGTAGACGCAGAGCATGCGGGTGATGCCGTGAGTGTCGACTCCCCGCAAGTTGGCCTCGATCAGCGAGTCGGTGACCACCGCGGCATCCTCGGGGCTCACGCCGACTTTCTCGAAAACCGCCACGGTGAAAGCTCGCAGCTTGTCCGCGGGGAAGAGAACCCCGCCTTCTACTCCTGGCATGTGATCGACTCCTTGCACAGGCAATTGAGGCCGGTTGAGCACCGGCCTCGGGCCATTGTAGCACGACCAGCCGGGCACGGGCCAGGCGGTCCTAGACGGCGTTGACACACTTGCCGGCGCCGACTATCATCGCCCCAGCCCGAGCGGTAGGAGGTGGCAATCGCCGTGGCAGCAGCCAATGGATATGCCGGCCGGATTCTCAGGGTCGATCTGAGCCGTGAAACGGTCGCCGTCGAGGAGAACTCAGTCGCGACTCTCCGCAAATGGGTCGGAGGCAGCGGTATCGGCACCCACTATCTCTACGCGGAAGTGCCATCCTCGACAGGTTGGCCCGACCCCGACAACCGGGTGGTATTGGCCAGCGGTCCACTGGCCGGCACGCCGGTGATGGGCTCGGGCACGTTCTCTGCCGTGACCAAGGGGCCGCTGACCAACGGCGCCACCGCTACTCAGGCCAACGGCTTCTTCGGCGCCTATCTCAAGTTCGCCGGCTTCGACGCCATCGTTTGCCAGGGCACGGCCAGCCGCTGGCTGTACCTCTACGTCCACGATGGTTTGGCCGAGCTACGCGACGCAGGCCACCTGCTCGGTCGTGACACCTGGCAGGCCCAGGACGACATCACGGCCGAGCTAGGCAAGAAGGAAAAGGACCTCAGCGTCTTCTCGATCGGGCCGGCGGGGGAGAAACTGGTCAAGTTCGCCGCCTTGGTTGGCGACCGCGGCCATGTCGCCGGCCACAACGGCATCGGCGCCGTCCTGGGGAGCAAGCGCCTCAAGGCGGTGGTCGCCGAGCGCGGCCAGACGCGTGTGTCAGTTCACGACCCCACCGAGTTGCGCCGCCTGGCCAACCGCATTGCCGAGGAGATACAGAACCATCCTAGCTCGGCGGGCATCTACCGCTGGGGCACCAGCACCAGCTACGGCACGGCCGCCACGCAAGGCTGGCTGCCCGTGCGCAACTACACCACCAACGCCTTCCCGGAGTACGAGCCTTTCCTAGGGGAGAACTACCGCCGTCGCTATGAGCTCAAGCGGGCTCCCTGCTACGCCTGCCGCACCCATCACCTCCACATGGTGCGCATCACCGAGGGCCCCTACGCCGGTTTCGAGGGCGAGGAGCCGGAGTACGAGCAGTTCGCCTCTTGGGGCTCCCTGGTTGGCCAAACCGACGTCGACGCCGCCGTCGTGCTGTCCAACGAGGTCGACCGGCTCGGCCTAGAGACAAACGAGGCCGGCTGGGCGGTGGCCTGGGCCATCGAGTGCTACGAGAGGGGATTGCTATCCCGGTCAGACACCGACGGCCTGGAACTGCGCTGGGGCGACGTTCCCGCCATCCGCACCCTCGTGGGCAGAATCGCCCGTCGTGAGGGCAATTTCGCCAACCTGCTGGCGGAAGGAGTGCGGGCGGCCGCCGCCAAACTCGGCAGGGGCAGCGAGCAGTACGCTATCTTTACCGGCAAGGGTACCACCCCGCGGACGCACGACCACCGCGCCCGTTGGCTCGAATTGGCCGATACCGTCCTCTCGAATACGGGCACTATGGAGGTGGGTCAGCCCACGTTCGTCGCGGAGCTCGGCGCGCCCGCGGACTACGATGGCTATTCGGCGGCGCAGGTCGGCGAAGTGATGGGCAGGACGAACGGCAGGATGCTGTTCGAGGACTGTCTCGGCACCTGCCGATTCACCACCAAGACGTTGTTGGCCAACGTCGTGGCCGCCGTCAACGCCGCGACAGGTTGGGACTTCACCAACGACGACGCGATGGCGGTGGGACGGCGCATCGCCAGCATTCTCAGGGTTTTCAACCTGCGGCACGGGGTGGCGATGGCGGACGAGCACGCCTCGCCTCGCTACTGGTCGACTCCCGGCGACGGCCCAGCTACCGGCAAGTCGTTCCGGGAAGGCTGGCCCGAGCTGCGACGCGTGTTCTACGAACTGATGGGCTGGGACCTGGCCAGCGGCCGGCCCTTGCCCGAGACGTTGCGGGCCCTCGACTTGGACGAGACAATTCCGGAGATCTGGTGAGTAACGGCCGGTGGGCGAGCCATCGGGATGTCGCTTCTGCCATGCGGCGAGCGCGGGCGCGGACTTCCCCGCCCAATGCCGGCTCGACCGGAGTTATTTGCCGGATGAGGGTATAATCCCGGACAATAGGTGGCCCCTGTGGGCCGCGGAGCGAGGTTGTCAGAGTTGAGCGCAAAGGCGATTCACAGCCAGGTGGTCGAGGTGCGCGGCCACATCATCGATTCTCAAATCCTGCCCAGGATTCTGGACGACATCCTCGACAGCGAGTGCGAATTCGTCATCGAGGAGATGCGGGTGGGCCGCACCCGGGGAGATCCGAGTTACGCCCGGGTCGAGATCACGGCGCCCACGGCTGAGGCGCTCAACGAAATCGTGGCCCGAGTGCGCCAGGTGGGCGCACAACCTGTCCAGACGGGGCAGGCCAAACTGGAGCCAGCGCCGACGGACGGCGTGTTCCCGCTTGATTTCTACTCTACCACCAATCTGCAAACGACGATCAACGTCGGGGGGCGCACGCTCGCCGTGGCCAACCCAGAAATGGACTGTGGAGTCTTGGTGGAGGGCAACAGCGCCCGCTGCCTGCCGCTGAGCGAAGTGAGGAAGGGCCAAATGATCGTGGTTGGGCACCAGGGCGTCACCGTGATGCCGCTGGAACGCCCGCGCGGCCCCTCCTCGACCTTCGCCTTCATGAGCAGTTCTGTCTCCAGCGAGAAACCGCGCGCCGGTCTCATCCACGACCTGGCACGCGAGATCAGGCAGGTGAAAAGCGAAGGCGGCAAGGTCCTCGTCGTCGCCGGCCCGGCCGTCGTCCACACGGGCTCGGGAGAGCTCCTCGTCAGGCTCATTTCGGGCGGCTGGATAGACTACCTCTTCGCTGGCAACGCGTTGCCAACCCACGACATCGAGTGGGCGCTGTACGGCACCGCTCTGGGCGTCTCGCTCACGGAAGGACTACCCCTCGAGAGGGGCCACGAACACCACCTGCGGGCGATCAACCGCATCCGCCACGAGGGCGGGATTGCCTCTGCCGTGCGCAAGGGAGTACTGACCAAAGGCATAATGTACGCCTGCGAGACTCACGGCGTGGACTACGTTCTGTGCGGCTCCATCCGGGACGACGGCCCGCTGCCCGAGGTGTGCACCGACGTCATCGAGTGCCAGCAGGCAATGCGCCAGCGAATCCACTCCGGCGTGCGGGTGGCCATCATGCTTTCGACGATGTTGCACTCCATCGCCGTGGGCAATCTGCTCCCCGCCCACGTCACCACCGTCTGCGTAGACATCAATCCGGCGGTAGTAACCAAGCTGGCGGATCGGGGCACGTTCCAATCGCTGGGTTTGGTGATGGATGTGGGCAGCTTCCTGCGGGAACTCCTCGACGACCTGGGGAGGCCACAGGACAGATAGGCGGAAGCAGCCGGCCTAGTAAATGCGAGCTTCGGCGCCGGCGACCGCCGAGGCTCGGAGCGCGATGGTCGCGAGAGCCTCGCTCGTCAGCTGCGTCAGGCCGCCCTCGGCCGGCACACGGTCCAGCGAGTAGATCTGCAACCGCTCCGGCCGCAGCCTTTTCACCGCCTGCAGCCAGTTCTCGACCTGCTCAGGCGAGGCGTTCCCCTGAGTCCCGCCCACGAAGAGGGTCTGCAAGGTGAACGAACCCAGCGCCCGCAGACCCTCAACGACATCCGCCAGGCTGACACCTGGACAGGGACGGTTGACTTGGCGGAACGTCGCCTCATCCCCGGCGTCCAATTTCATTATGCGCAAGTCCAGCTGTCGCAGCGCCCGAGTAACGGTCGGCCGGCCGGCAGTGGAGCTATTGGAGAGCACGCTCACCGCGGCCTCCGGACTGAGGCGGTCGCGCAAAGCCAACAGGCCGGTCACGATGTCGGCGAACTGGGGGTGCAGCGTCGGTTCGCCATTGCCAGAAAGGGTGATGGATTGCACGGCATCATTCTCGGCGAGCGCCTTCTCGACGGCACCAAGGACCTCGTCCGCACTGGGCAGCTGATGTCGAGACGGCAGCACGCCCGTTGCCGCGTAGGCCAAGTTGCAGCGCACGCACTGACGGTGGCAAGGAGCCTGGGGTGAGTTGGAGGGTAGGGCGTAGCCACGCGGCTGGCGTAGCTGGCAGTATGCGCAGTCGAAAGTACAGACTTTGTGAGCGGCCCCGAGCACGTTGACGCCCAGTGAGCGCCCCAGCCGACGAGAGTTCACCGGGCCGTAGATTATGTCCTCTTTCACACGGACGGGGCGAAGAGCGCTCACAGCATGCCCGGTAGAGGAGTGATCACTAGCCTGCCCTGCACGAGGTCAACCTCCGCGATGACGTCCTCGATCGCCGGCACTAACACTTCGCGCCCGTCACCCTGGACGATATAGACGTCGTTGCTGCCCGTCGCCAGAATATCAGTCACCTTGCCCAGATGCTGACCGGACTGAGTCCAGACCTCCAGACCGATGATCTGGTACCAGTAGTACTCGCCCTCGCCGAGAGGCATGGCGTCGGCCACCGGAACGTACACCAGCTGACCGCCAAGAGGCCGAGCAGCCTCCGGGGTGTCCACCCCGACTATCTTCATGAGTACCCGGTCAGGTAGGACGCGCACCGCCTGCACCTCGCAAGAGCGGTGTTCTTCTCCCAGGTAGACTTGTCGCAGTTTCTTGAAGCGCTGGGGGAAATCGGTAAGGATGCGTACGCGAAAATAGCCGCGCACGCCGTGGGGTGCCGCTATCTCGCCAACGGCGAGGAAATCGGTACCCACCTGGCTTGCCGGCTCTGGCGGCGCCTCACGGCGCCTGGGGCGGCGTTCGCCCGGCCCGGGCACGCTCAGACTATCTCCAGGGTGACCCTTTTGCCTTCGCGCGCGGCCGCCACTTTCACGAGATTGCGGATGTGGTTGGCGATGCGGCCCTGCTTGCCGATGATGCGTCCCTTGTCCTCACGAGCAACACGCAGCTCGATCACCACGGACTGGCCGCCGCCCAGTTCGCGCACTTGAACCTGATCCGGGAACTCCGCTAGTGACTTGGCGATGTACTCGACAAGTTCAACCATTTACTCGCCGCCCTCGGGGGCCTCCGACTCTCCGCCAGCCTCGGCCGGCTTGTTCTTCTTGGTCTGAGCGTGTCGCTCCAGTACCGACGTCTTGCCCAAGATCTTGGCCGCCGCGGCGCTGGTTTGCGCGCCCTGACCTAGCCAATAGAGAACGCGGTCTTCCTTGACTTTGATGGTTGCGGGCTCGGTCAGCGGATTGTAATGGCCGAGGATCTCTAGAAAGCCGCCGTCGCGGGCCGCTCTCTCGTCAGCCGCCACCAACCGATAACTGGGCTGCTTCTTAGCGCCCACCCGCCGCAGCCGTATCTTTACCGCCATTTACCTTCCTTCCCTGAGGTTGCACCGGCAATTTGACTTCTGAAATATAGCACGGCCCAGCCGAGCCAGTCAACCGGCATAAACGTGTTCGCTAGCGCCGAGCTTGACGTCTCGTCCGCCGGCCGCGCTTTCCGGCAAGCGACTAGCTGTGGTTGGGTGTTGGCTCTTGTGCTATAATGGCATCCCCAGGGAACAATCATCCCACCGAGGAGGACGCCGCTTGCTGGGAGCCATCTTAGGCCTCTTCTCTCACGACATTGGCATCGACTTGGGAACTGCGAACACCCTTGTCACCGTCAGAGGCAAGGGCATCATCATAAACGAGCCATCCGTGGTGGCAGTCATGAAGCGCAGCAAGAAGGTCCTGGCGGTGGGCGCCGAGGCCAAGCGCATGGTCGGCCGTACTCCCGCCAACATTACGGCCATCCGCCCCTTGAAAGACGGGGTCATCAGCGACTTCGACATCACCGAGCAGATGCTCAGGTACTTCATCGGTAAGGCGCACGACCGTGCCTGGCTCATCCCCCGCCCTCGGGTGGTCATCGGCATTCCCAGCGGCGTCACTGAGGTCGAGAAGATGGCAGTGCACGATGCGGCCCGTAACGCGGGCGCGCGGGAAGCACACCTCATCGAAGAGCCAATGGCCGCGGCGATCGGCGCCGGCCTGCCGATTATGGAAGCCACGGGCAGCATGATCGTCGACATCGGCGGCGGGACCACCGAGGTTGCCGTCCTGTCGTTGGGCGGCATTGTTATGTCGCGCTCCATCCGCATCGCGGGCGATGAGATGGACCAGGACATCATGCTCTACGCTCGCCAGAAGCACAATCTACTCATCGGGGAACGCATGGCGGAGGAGATCAAGATCGCGGTTGGCTCGGCCTGCCCTTTGGACGAGGAGCGCACCGTCACCCTCCGCGGGCGCGACCTCATCGGCGGCCTGCCCCGCGCCATCGAGATCAGCAGCGTGGAGATTCGCGAGGCCATAACCGGTTCGGTGCAGTCTATCGTCGACGCTGTCAAGGCCACTCTGGAAGAGACTCCGCCCGAGATCGTGGCCGACCTGATGGTGCACGGCATCGCCCTGGCCGGCGGCGGGGCGCTGCTGCGCGGGCTCGACAAGCGGCTGTCGCAGGAGACCAAGATGCGTGTCTACGTCGCCGACGACCCGCTGACCTGTGTCGTGCGCGGCACCGGCGAAGCGCTCAACGAAATCGAGACCCTCCACAAAGTCGAGGTCCCGGTCCAATACGCTAAAGCCCCCCGCTAGCCATGTTCACGCGGACCGGCTTGCTCGCCATCGCCACCGCGGCAGTGGTGCTGGCTCTTGTCTTCATTCGCATCCCCTTGCTAGGCGATGCGGAGGGCTACGCGGCAGAAGTCCTGTCGCCGATCGAAAAGACCCTCGGCGGCAGCTTCGGCGTTTTCTCTGGCGTTGCCACGACCCTAACCCGTGCCGCCGAGCTGCGGACCGAGAACGAGCGTCTACGCGCCGAGGTAGAATCCCTCCGGAGCGCCAGCGTGCGAATCCAGGAACTCGAGCACCAGAACGGGGAACTGGTAGCGGAACTGAACTACCAGAAGGAGCACCCTGAGCAGAGACTGCTGCCGGCCAACGTCATCGCCCGCGAGCCCACGGATCTCATCCACGCCATAACCATCGACAAAGGCAACCGTGACGGCGTGGCAGTCGGCATGACCGTCGTCACGCCAGCCGGTTTGGTAGGTCGGGTGCTGAAGTGCGGCCCGCTTTCCGCCAAGGTCCTGCTCGTCACCGACTCCAAGAGCTCCGTCTCCGGCTTAGTGGTCATCGGCCGAGCGCAGGGAATGATCTACGGTCGACGCCAGCGCCAGCTGACCATGCGCTACATTGATCAGCTGGACAAGATCGAAGTTGGCCAGTGGGTAGTCACCTCTAGCATGGGTGGCGGTTTCCCCCCAGGCATCCCCGTGGGCAAGATCGTGTTCGTGCGCCAGCGCGACGTCGAACCCTTCCAGGAAGCCACTTTGGAGCCGGCGGTGGATCTGGCCAAGCTGGAAACTGTGCAGGTAGTGACTTCATTCCTACCGGCGCAGGTGCCGTGAGCCCCTACCTCGGCCTGCCACTTCTGGTATTCCTGGCTGGACTGCAGGGCTGGCTAGCCCAGACGTTGAGTCCCACAACGAACCTACGTCCCGAGTTGCTCCTCCTGGCCGCGGTTGCTTGTGGCCTGTTGGGAGGCTACCGCGCTGGCCTGGTCTGGGGAGCGCTGGCTGGACTGCTCTTTGATCTGGGGTCGGCCGGACCGTTGGGGGCGGGCCTGATCTGCATGGCAGCGGTGGGTTGCCTCAGCGGCCTTGGGCAGGCCGGTGGACCGCGCTTCAATCGCTTGTTACCGCTGCAGGCTGCCGCCCTCGCCACCATTGTCTACGATCTGCTGTATATGCTACTATTGCAGCTAAGTGGTTGGGGTTTCAACCTCATCGTCGCCATCTACGAAGTTGCCCTGCCGTCGGCGCTCCTCAGCCTGGTCCTCATGCCAGCGGTCTATGGCCCCGTTTACTGGCTTTGGCACCGGGCGCGCCCCGGACGAGAGGCTAGCCGCTAGGAGACAGAATCCGTGTTCGAAAGTCTTTCCGACCGCCTGCAGGCAACGCTTACTCGTCTGCGCGGCAAGGGCAGGCTAACAGAAAGAGACGTGGACGAGGCCATGCGCGAGGTCCGGCTCGCCCTTCTCGAGGCCGACGTCAATTTCAAGGTCGTCAAGACCTTCGTTGGCCAGGTGCGCGAGCGCGCGGTGGGCGTCGACGTCTTGGAGAGTCTGACGCCAGCCCAGCAGGTCGTGAAGATCGTCAACGAGGAACTGATCAAGGTTCTGGGCGAGCCGGGCAAGCTGAGCTTGGGTGGCACCCCACCCCACACCGTTATGCTGGTTGGTCTCCAAGGTGCCGGCAAGACGACCGCGGCCGCCAAACTGGCCTTGCAGCTGCGCAAGCAGGGCCAGCGTCCCCTGTTGGTTGCGGCGGATGTCCGCCGGCCCGCCGCCATTCAGCAGCTGATCACCCTCGGCAAGCAGGTCGACGCCCCCGTCTTCAGCGAGACAAACGCCCAGCCGCCCGACATCGCCGTTCACGCCCTCAACCGGGCGCGCGAGACGGCCAGCTCCGTGGTCATCATCGACACTGCCGGTCGCCTGCACATCGACGAAGAGATGATGGACGAGGTGGCAAGCATCAGGCAGAAAGTGGAGCCCGACGAGGTTCTACTAGTGGCAGACGCTATGACGGGACAGGATGCCGTGCGCGTGGCCGACGAGTTCAACAAGAAGGTCGGCTTGACCGGGCTCATCCTTACCAAGGTCGACGGCGATGCGCGCGGCGGTGCGGCCATTTCCATGCGATCGGTAACCGGCGTGCCCATCAAGTACGTCGGCGTAGGCGAGAAACTCGACGCCCTGGAGCCATTCTACCCCGATCGACTGGCGTCGCGCATCCTGGGAATGGGCGACGTGCTCAGCTTGATCGAACGCGCTCAGCAGACGATGGACCAGAAACAGACGGCCGTTCTGGAGAAGAAGCTGCGCAACGCCACCTTCGATCTGGACGACTTCGTCAACCAGTTGCAGCAGGTGCGCAAGATGGGCCCGCTCAGCGAGCTGCTCTCGATGATACCGGGGCTCGGCGGCGCCCTCAAGCAGGTTCCTGCCGAGGCGCTAGACGAGAAACAGATGAAACGCGTCGAGGCGATCATCTTCTCCATGACGCCCCAAGAGCGCCACAGTCCTGACGTCATCGACGGTAGTCGCAAGCGACGCATCGCCCGGGGAAGCGGCACGAACCCGCAAGAAGTCAACCAACTACTGAACCAGTTCAAGCAGATGCAGAAGATGATGCGCTCTCTGGTCAGCCAGCAAGGCAAGGGTCGGAAGCAGCCGCCACGGTTCCCAATGCAGTTCTAGGCGGGCACGCGACCGACGATCTTGTGGAAGGCACCTAGTGCCGTCGCGGCCGACCGCTGCCAGCTGAAGCGGGCTGCTCGCGCCAGTCCGCGCCGCCGCAACTCCACCCGCAACGCCTCGTCCGAGAGAACGCGCAGCAACTCCGCAGCCAACGCCCCGTCATCGATAGCATCCACCAGCACACCCGCGTCACCCACCACCTCCGGCAGGGCACTGCGGTTGGCCGCCACGACAGGCGTACCGCAGGCCATCGCCTCTAGAGCGGGCAGGCCGAAACCCTCGAACAGCGACGGCATCACCAGTGCGTCAGCCAGGGCATAAACGGCAGGCAGGTCCTCTTCGGCGACGGCGGCTATCTCAAGCATCCGCACGCCACCAGCCAGAGATGTGACGGCCGCGGCCACGTCGTCGGCATAACGTTCCTCCGGTCGACCAACAACCACCAGAGTGTGGGGCACCTGGTCTTGGATCCGCGCGAAGGCCCGCACGGCAGCACCTAAGTTCTTGTGGGGCCGGCGTGCCCCCACCGCCAGCAAGTAGCGCTCGGGCAGGCCCAGCCGCGCCCGCACTTCGGCCAACAGGCCTCCACCCAACGGCCAACGAAAGACCTTGGCGGCCGCCTCCGAAACGACGGCGACTTTGTCGGCGCTGCCATAGAAGGCGGCCAGATCCCGCCGCGTGGCCTCTGAGACGGCGAATACGCCCGCTGCCCGGCGCAGGCCCAACCACATCATGGGCCGGTAATAAGCCCTCACCCAGCGCCCGCTGCCGTAGTTTCGGTCTCGCTCGAAGATAAGGTCGTGCACCGTGCAGACTAAGGGGACGTCGGCCAGAAGGGGCAAGGCAAAGTACGGGCTGTAGAACAAGTCTATGTGGTCGCGCCGCAGGTGGCCGGGCCAAACGAACTGCTCCTCAGGCGAGTACAAACCCAGACGCAGTTCCCGCAGCTCGACCTTGGGCAAGGGAGCCAGCTCGGGCACCGAGAAGCGCGAAGCAGGCAGAGTGGGGTCGAAGTAGACGACGAACCGATCGTCGCCCGGGGCTTCGGCAAGGGCGGAGAGGAGACAGTGGGCGTAGCGCGCAATGCCGCCAAACGAGTCGCGAATGTAACGAGCGTCGAAGGCTATGCGCAACGGTCTCTTCTCGGAGTAGTGCTCTGTCACCGGTCTTGGCTCTCCTGCGGTGCCGCTGGCCTGGCAACCACGGACTGCCCCATATCGTACACCACTGCCAGCGCCCAGGCCACATAGCCCAACAGGTACCCACCCAGCACGTCGCTCGGCCAATGCGCACCCAGGTAGACGCGAGACGACCCGATCAGAAGCACCAGCAGGGCTGAAGCGATCAGCGTGGGCCAGCGGTAGGGCTCGCCTCGCCAGTACGCGAAGGCGAAGTAGAGAAGTAGCCCGAAGAAGGCAGTGTAGGAGCACACGTGCTGGCTGGGGAAACCGAATGGGTCGAGGTGGCCATAAACCCAAACCTCCGGTCCGCTCGGCCTAGGACGGCGCACCAGCTCCTTGACCACGAAACTCATCGCGTAGGCCAGGGTCGTCGCCGACAGCAGCAACCCGGCCTGGCGGCGCCTGCCCGACAGCCAAATCGCCACCGTCACTAGCAGCACCAAAGGCAAGAACGGCAAGGCGAAGCCAAGCCAGCTGACGGCCAGCATGACTACCGCCAGCCAGTACTCGCGGTTCGACTGCCAAGCCACGAGTAAGGTCAGGTCGCCAGGCAGCGTGCCGACCTGGCCCACCGCCTGCGCAAGATAATACAAGGCGGCCGCGGCCAGCACGGCGGACGCCCCCAGCCATGCCCGCGGAGCGACGTTGCGACGGTCGAAAATCATGTTAGTCCCAGCCCAAAACACTTCGATGGCATTGACGTCGTCAGATTATACAAGAGCTCGCCATCTCGGTGCGGGCCCGTGCCGTGGCGGACTCGGAGATGGGTGACCGAAGCACTGTGCTTCTGACCGCCGCGTGCCGGCGCCGATGGGCGGCGGCGTGCCGAGAACGATGCCCTCGCTTGTCCGGCCTCAGCTGCAGCCGCGCTGCCTTTCCCACCCCCTATGCTATAATCTCAGTCGGGCGCTTGGCCTGGTCGGGCGCGGCTTCCGCGGGAAATGACTTCGGACGAAACAGGAGGGCCAAGTGGCAGAGCGCAAGGGCGCGGACAAACGGGCTGGCCGGGGCGGGGCAGTACCGGCGGAGGCGCTGGATCGAGTGCGAGCCGCTCTCGGCAGAGCTCAGCAAGGTGGCGAGGAGAACGCAGCCGACGCCCTGTCTGACTTGGGTGCAATCCCGGCGCCACTGGCTGCCGCTGCCCTGGCGATGGTTGCCAGAGAATCCGGAGTCGCCGCCCTGCCGCTCCTGGTCACCGCGGCCGAGCGGGGGCCCCAGCAGTTGGCCCTGGCCGCGATCGACGCACTTGGTTCTTTGAGAGCGCCTGACGCGGCCCTCGTTCTGCAGCGCCTGGCTGATGGCGCTGTCAGCAAGGAACTACGGAAGGCGGCCAAGAGATCACTCTTCCGGCTGCAAACTGCCGGCGTGGCCCCCGCGACGACGGCTGAGACCCAACTGGCCGCTGGCCAGCATCTCGTGCTTTTGGCCAAAGTGAGCAATCCTGACGGCAAAGGCGACCGTTTCCTGGCGCTGGCAGTTGCGGGTGCCCTGGGCGCCGTCGACCTTCTTGCGGCTGTGGTCAGCGATCGGACCGGCATTGTGGACTTCCGCGGGCTCCGGGTCTCGCGCAACGAATTGGCTCACCGCGTCAGCCAGCTGCTGCCGGCCGGTGAATCGCTGCGCCTGGTCGACGCGCCCCCCGACTACGTGCGCCAGGCCCTGTGGCAGGCTCACGAACGCAACCGCCTCATCGGCCATCCGGTGCCAGACGAGTACTACCGCTGGGCAGGGAGCATCGGCACCGTAGGCCAGACGTTCGAACGGGAGCCCGTCTACGATTCGATCGACGCGGCGGTCATCCGCTGGAACCCGCAGATCCTTGAGGAGTCGGGGCAGCTATTCCACGAGCCGGAGTTTGCCACCTGGCTCATTCCACCTGAGGAGGCCGAGCAGGCAGTGCGCAACCGGACGCGGGCGCGGCAGGCAGGTCTGATCTTGCCGGGGCAGGCGGAAGAGAGCCAAGGAATGAGGCTGGTTGATCATCTGGCCGAGGGCTTCTTCGACAAGGAGAGGCGGCTGCTGTACAAGCGCCGTCTGGAGCAGACGGCCTACGTCCTGTTGACGTCCGGCCGGTTACTCGATGCCCGTCGGGCGGTGGCGGCGGCAATGGCTCTGGACCCTGATTCGCGCACGCCGATCGCGCGTCAGCCGTTCCCGTTGGAGATGGCGCTGCACACAGTTGACGTGCTGGAGGTGGAATCGGAGCGCCAGCGCGCTCGCGGTGGCGGATTGATCCTGCCGGGTTAGCGGCGTCCGTTGCACTAGCCACGCCGTTCGCGAGCAGCCTAGCATCCTAGCGAAGTTGCGCTCAGCCCGCGCGCCATGATAGAATGTGGGTCGCCGCCAGCAATGGGGGATCGTCTAGCGGTAGGACAGCAGACTCTGGATCTGCATGCCGTGGTTCGAATCCACGTCCCCCAGCCACCCAGGGCCGCGAGAAGAGGCCCTTTCTTATTGCCGAGTAGCGCCGGCCCGGCGACCGTTGACAGGTGGACGGACGCGACGTATATTGGATTAATGGTTGCGTGAGTGTCGGCGCCGAGGCCGGCGGTAACCGACGGTGGTAGTTGTTTGCTCGTCAGGCAGGTGGGTAGCAGTTGTGTGGGGGCGCGTAAGTGCCCCTTTTTGCTTTCATCGAGCCAGCATGGGAACTTGGAGAATACCGCGATGCCAAACCTGACTGAGATTGCGAGACGTACGGGTTTTCCGTTCGAGGCTTCGCCTTCCGGTCGGTGGGTGCGCTTCATCACGGGTGGCGAACCTGTTTACGTTGTGGAGGGGGCTTGGGGTAATAGCTACCTCGTTTGGGCAGGCGCTGACGCGGAGAGCGCCAACGACCCTACAGCCAGCGAGTCCGTGGAAACGTTCTTGCGGCCGGAAGAAGCGGTCACGGCTGTTCTGCGTCGGGTACGCGCTGCCGACAAGGCTCACTGAACGGCCGCCGGGGGGCGGCTAGGTTCGTTCCCCGGCGACGTCGTCGCGACTAGGGTCCGGCCGACTTATCCCAAACGCCGATGCTCGTCCCGGTAGCGGTCCAAAGTTGCCCTTGCCAGGTCTTTTGCCTCGGCAAATTCAAGCTCGGCTCTACTGTAGGCCAAAGCGTACCAATCGGTCTTGTTCGTGCCCACCAGGGTGCCCCCGAGGATAGTCTCGGCACCGTGCTTCTCGAGCTCGCGGATCGAACCGGGCTCAAAACGGTCTGACACCTGAAGGATGGCCACGTATTGGGTGCCTGTACGCTTCCATTCGATGATGCCGATCACGCCATCCCCTCGCTGCTCATTGTTCGCGCCGCATTATAGCGCCCGTCACCACCTGTCCGCAACGCCGACGCGACAGGTCGCAGGCCAGGACGATCCTTGCCAGCAGCGACAGCGACCGCTTACAATGCAGAAGGTCCAGAGGCGGCTTGGCGTCGCAGCCGCCGGCTAGGGGGAGAAGAGTGGGCGAAATTGTTGGCCCGGAAATGCCGATCAAGCTGGTCAACTTCCTGAGAGGCGGGAGGCTGGCAATCGTTGCCACCGTGGGTCCCGACGGCAAAGCCAACAGCGCGCCGTTCTCCTGGGTCCTGGTGGTCGACAAGCGCACCTTGCGGCTTGGTGTGAACCAGGGCGTGGCGACGCTGGCCAACATCCGCCACAACGGCTCGGTGTCGGTTAGCGTCGTCGGACCCAACCTGTTTGTCACCGTGAAGGGCAAGGCGCGCGTCATCAAGGAGTCTCTAGCCGAGGCGCAGCTGCCCACGGCAGTAGTAGAGATAGCAGTTGAGGAAGTGAAAGACGACGCCATAATCGGCCGCGTGGAGCCCGGGCAGACCCCCACCCGCTGGACCGACAGGCGTCGTCTTGTCTCCGACAGCACCGTACTGGCGGCTCTCGGCAGGGACTAGGCGAGGTCCCCAGACTATTCTCCCTCCTCTTCCTGCCCCGAGTCCGGCGCGTCGGCGCTGACCAGCGGCAAGAGCGGGGCGCTGGCGCCACCTCGGGCTTTGGCCACCCGGCGGGGACCCAACGCGACGATTTCGTCCTTCAGCCTTGCCAGTGCCCTGCCTATCCCTTGCTTGTCCTCTCCGAGCGCTGCCGGTGTCAGCACCACACCGTCCACCCCTACCTGCATCAAGGGGCGGAGCTCCGCTCGCCCCTGGGAGGCAGACACGGTGACCAGAATCGGTTTGCCGGTGAGACCGGCAAAGAGACGGTAGCGCGCGGCCTGAGCGATACTCAAGCCCGTCGGGCCCTCTGCCACGCCGGGGATGATCAGGCCGTCGACTGCCACGGCGTCGAGCGCGCGCACGTCCATTGGGTCCATATCCAGCCTGGCTTGAGCCAGTTTGGCTACATCAAGCGTCAACATGGTAGCCGGATGTTCCGGCGACACCACGACGAAGTCGACGCCCGCCTTCCGCAGCCAGTCGTCGGACGGCAATTCCTCGCCGCCCGTGCTCGTCAGCCAGAGCCCGCAGGGTTTCTTGCCTGCCGCCGCGACGCACCGTGACAAGGCCGAGTCGCCCGCCCTGGCCTCAGCCAGGCTTGCTTCCAGGCCGACGGCATCCGCGGCGCCCGAGGCAGCCTCCACTAAATCAGGCCGCAAGCCTGGCAACACGGCCAGCATCGCCAGAGCGGGCGATGCCCCAGCAATCCGGGCAGTGAAACCAAACCCCTGTCCGCCGCGACGCACGTCTTCAAGTAACTTCAAGAATGTACTCACCGGTCTCCTCCCCACCTTCGTTCAACTGAATTATACCGCCGGTGAAATTGCGCGGTCCATGAGGCTATGCTACAGTGAAAGAAGCGGCCATCCGTGCCACCAGGCAGCGGCGCCGACGCCTGACTGTCGACATCTGCCGTGCGCTGGCAGCCGCGCGGGGGTGACTAATGGTTTCGGCGGCTGTGCTGGCCGGCGGCAAGGCGGCCAGGATGGGCACCGACAAGGCACTGATCAGGCTACGCGGCCGGACTCTGCTCGCGGCCACGATAGCGGCGGTGAGCACGCTGACCGACGATGTACTCGTCGTCGGCAGGCAGCAGCAGGCCGCGGATTTCGTCAGCGCTAGATTCGTGCCCGACGTGCGGCCCGGGGCGGGGGCGCTGGGGGGAATTTACACCGCGCTTAGCGCTGCTCAGCATCCGCGCTGTATCGTCGTCGGGTGTGACATGCCCTTCTTGAACCCTAGGTTACTCTTCTATCTGGCGGACCTCTCAGCAGACTTTGACGTGGTAATCCCCCGGGTTGGAGGCTTCCTGGAACCATTGCACGCCGTTTACGCCAGCACCTGCCTTCCGCCTATCGCCAGATTACTGGAGCAGGGCGTGCTACGCATTCTGGACTTCTTTCCCGAGGTCCGCGTCCGTTATGTCGACACAGAGGAGATGCGGCGCTTCGGCGATGTCTCCCTTTCTCTGTTCAACGTCAACACGCCGCAGCAGTTGGAGCAGGCACTGGCCCTAGCGGGGCGAGGAGGAGCGCGCATTGATGATTAGCGTTGAGGCAGCTCTGCAACGAGTCCTCGAACAAGTGGAGCAGCTGCCGCCCGAAGAAGCGCCGCTGCTGGAGACGCTGGGCCAGGTGCTGGCAGAGGACGTCGTGGCGCACTTGGATGTCCCGCCCCTCGACAACGCCGCCATGGATGGCTACGCGGTGCGGGCCGCCGATACCACGGCTGCCGACGAACACAGCCCCGTTTCCCTGAGAGTCATCGCCGACCTGGCCGCTGGCTACACGACCGACATCGTGGTCGGGCCAGGGACAGCCATACGCATTATGACCGGCGCTCCGCTCCCCGCCGAGGCCGACGCGGTGGTGCAATTCGAGCATACGGACGAGGGACGGCGCGTTAACCCCCGCCTGGAGCCGGCACGGCGGGAGAACGTGGCCATACTCGTACCAGCCAAGTCCGGTTTGAACGTGCGCCGCGCGGGGGAGGATATTCGCGCCGGTCAGGTGGTTCTACGCCGAGGGACGGCCTTGCGGCCAGCAGAGCTGGGCGTCTTAGCCTCGCTGGGCAGAAGCACGGCCCTGGTCTATCGCCGGCCACTGGTGGCCGTGCTCTCCACGGGCGACGAGCTAGTGCCTCTCGGGCAGCCGCTGCGGCCCGGACAGATCTACAACAGCAATAGCTACGCCATCGCCGCGCAGGTGCGGCGTACCGGCGGGGTGCCGCTGCTGCTCGGCATCGCCCGCGACCTGCCCGAAGAGCTGATCGCCAGACTCCATGAAGCCCGGCGAGCCGACCTGCTGATCACGACAGGCGGGGTATCGATGGGCGACTTCGATGTCGTCAAAAACGTGCTGGCTTCCGAGGGCGAGGTCACTTTCTGGCGCGTGCGTATGAAGCCCGGCAAACCGCTAGCTTTCGGTCGGATCGGCCCTACGCCCCACCTTGGCTTGCCGGGCAACCCGGTGTCCGCGATGGTGACGTTCGAGATGTTCGCTCGCCCGGCGATCCTCAAGATGATGGGCAAAGGCAACTATCGCAAGCCCTCGGTTCGGGCAACCCTCGAGCAAGGCGCCCGCAACACCGACGGGCGTCGGGTCTACCTGCGCGCTTACGTGCGGAAGGTCGGCGATGATTTCGTTGCCAGTCTCACCGGACCACAGGGTTCGCATATCGCCACCTCGATGACTGGGGCCAACGGACTGGCCATACTGCCGGAGGATGCCGCCGAGGTACGGCCTGGCGAGCGCGTTCAGGTACTGATGCTCGACTGGCCGGAGGATGAGAATCTATGACGGAAGTGGAAATCAGGGGGCTGCGGGACGACGACGTTCCCAGCCTAGTACGAATGTGGAACAGCACCGAGGACCTGTGGCCTGGCGGCTTCACCTCGGGCATGCCACTGACGGTGGATCGCGTCCTTCGTTGGCACCACAGTACGGACTTTATCAGACCCGTCGCCGCCTTCGTCGGCGGCGAGGTCGTAGGCTTCTGCGGGCTGACCCGCGTGCCAGGAGAACCGGACGCGGCCTACATATCGATCCTGGGTGTTGGTCCGGACGTAATCGGTCAGGGAGTGGGCCGCACTCTGGTGCTGGCCGCCATTGACCTAGCCACCAACCTGGGTTTTCGTAGACTGGACCTAGACACCTGGAGCGCCAACGACCGTGCGCTGCCACTCTACAAGCGAACCGGCTTCCATTGGGTGCCGGGTACGTCCGTCAATATGCAGAACTTCATACCCGCCCTCCTCCGTCACCCTCTGGTGCAGCGCTTCCTGAACGACACGGATTGGTACCAGGCCTTGCGGCCCAATATCACCTTCACTGAGGATCTGTTCGAGGAGGGGAACATTCCGGTGTTCCCCTACGTCTTCGAGCGCGCAGACGACCGCCTAGCCCTGGCGTTGGCTGTGGGAAGCGGCGAGGTCGTCGCCTACGAAGACGGCGAAGTGGCGGTCACCGCGGCTTTGGCCCGGCCATTCCTGGTGGTGGGGCAGCCTGGTCTCGCCAGGTGGCAAGTCCACAGGAAGAATGGCGCGGCAGAGCCGTTCACCTTCTCTGCCCTGGGACAAGGCGGCATAGCGGCCGGGAAGTCCCTGGTGGCGGACGCGGCCGAGGCGGCAACGCTGGAAGTCCCTGTCCTGGCGCCGGATCTGCCGGAGGCAGGCGCCGATGGCAAACCGAAGGTTACGGCAATCCTCGCCTTGGGGAACACGATCCTCGAACTGGGAGTGCCCCTGCGGGTGGCACCGCCAGTAGAGCTGTCGGCGGAGCCTAAGCAGGTGTCGCTTGCCCCTGGCGTGGCCGGCACTTTCTGGGTCACGGCCAAGAGCAATCTGGAGAGTGCGCTGAATCTGCGCCTGCAACTTACAGCCTCCCCCCACCTGCAGGTACGGCCCCTGACTTCCTTGGTTCTGGAATTGGCGGGGGGGGCTTCCAGCACCGTTTGTCTGGAGGCCCGCGCTGAGCCGGGCGTCCATTCACTTGTCGTTCTGCCCGAGCTGCCCAGCTCCCGAGCTGGGACCTGGGACCCCGCTCCCCACCGGCTGACCGTGCCTGTGGTAGCGGTGGGACCGGGCGACGCTTTTGCCAGCCGCACGGCTGAGGGCGCGCTGCTTGAGAACGCCACCCTGCGCGCTCTAGTCTCCGCCAGGGGTGGCTCTCTGCGGGTGCAGACGAAGAACCCAACCCAGGACCTCGTCGAACAGCGCAGCGCCGTGGGACCGCCCTTCTGGCCCGGCGAGTTTGCCCACAGGCGTTTCGACCTGGAAATCGAGAGCACAGAGGGCAAGGCGACAGTGCGTCTGCGGGCGGATTCGGATCGCTGGCCAGGGCTTGCGCTCGTCTACGACATCACCGTGACGGCTTCGCCCCGACTGGAGACCACATACACCCTTGTCAACACGAGCAGCAGCCCACTCGCACCGAGCGTGCGCGTCGAACACATGATGCGCCTGCACAGCTCGCTCGTGGCCGTGCCGCTTTCTGAGGGGCTGCTGGTGGACTCAGCCGAGGCTGCCGAATGGGAGGGCGGGGGCAGTGAGCCGGAGTGCTATGCCGAGACGTGGGCGGCCCTCGCCCGCGATGAGCTGGCCGTGGGTTTCCTCTGGCCGGCCGGCAGTCGCCCAGAGTTCTCCAGACGCTTCGGGCCTTTCTTCACCCTGCCGCCGACGCCACTTCAGCCTGGAGAGACCCTCCCCGCTGGGCGGCTAGTTCTGTTCGCGGGGGCCGGCGGCTGGCCCACCGTGCGCCAGCAGTGGCGGCAACTATTCGACCCCGCGGCACCACCCCGAGCGCCACGCCCACTGCGGGCCGCCGACGTGCGAGTGCGCCCAGACCCCGTGGTCTGGACCGGCAGTCCGGTCGACACCGGACTGAACTTGCGCCATCTGCGCCAGCGGTCGCTTGCCGGCAACATGAGCCTATCGTTGCCCAGCAATTGGCAGGCAACGGAGAGCGAGTGGCGTTTCGCCGAGCTGCGGCGCGGTCGTGCCGCCACGTTCAGGACGACGATATCGCCAGCCCACGGCGCCTGGGGTGAGTATCCGCCAGCGGATGAGGCTGTTCTCAATCTCCATGCCAACCTGGCCATTGCCAGGCAGCCCCTCGCCCTCCTGGCATTGGGGCAGGGCAACGGGCAGGTGGCCATCCGGGAGGTCGCGAGGCACGGGAGAAAGGTGCTGGAGATCGACAACGGCTGGACACGGGTAGCCGTGGCACCGGATTTCGCCGGCACGGTGGTAGGTTTTGAGCACGCGGGTCGGAACCACTTGTTCTCGGCCTTTCCGGAGCCTGGGGCGCTGATGTGGCAGCGCCCTTGGTTTGGGGGCATCGGCCCCGTGGTCGCCTCGGCCGGCGAGCATTTCCACCCCATCCACAGCGGACACCTGCACGAGGAGCAGGTCACGGCGCAGCATCCGGTGGGCCGGGCCCTGTTGGGCGCCGTGTGGCAAGGCATACGCTTGGTTGCCAACCTCAAGCGACCGAAAGGCATTCGGTTGGAGACCGAGTACCTGACTCTGACCGGCAGCAACGCTCTCCTGGCCGTGGTACGGCTGTCGAATCTGACCACGGCGCCCCAGCGTCTGCAAACTTTCTTGGGCTGCTACTTGCGCGTCGATGGGGATCTGACTGGCACCGCGCTGCGCTACATCGCGGATGGCGAGCACAACACCCGCCGCGCGGCGTATGATGTCTGGCTGGCGCCGTCGGCCGATTGGGCAGCTCTGGAGAACGAGAAGAGCGGCCTGACCGCCGCTCTGATCAGTCTCACGCCGTGGGCTTACATCCAGGCCTACAATCTGGGGCTGGACGGGGCGCACCTTTTCAACGTTGGCGAAGTCCTGCTTGCGCCCAGCAGCAGCGAGGAGTACTCGACGCTCTTCATCCTCACCGACAGCCCGGACAAGGCCAGGCGCTATCGGGCTTTAGGCTGGTCCGGCAGCATCGGTACGCCGCCGGAACACTAGCCAGGCGAGAGATGGTCTGAGTAGCCGCGGTTGCCCGTTGTCCACCTCTCTGGGCGCGGGTACAATAGAAGTACGTAGAATGTTCGGTCGCTTTCGGGCTGCGTCTCAACCTCAGAACGAGCCTCTGATCGTCCCGCTATCCGAGCACGAGTTCGCTCGGTTGGCCAGACGGGACTGGAGCTTCCCTTACGCCGACATCGTGTCCACCATCAACGCCAACCCGGAATTGGCCTTTCGCGCCGAGGGCACCGCTGAGTGTGTGGTTGGCGGGCACTGGCGACGTAGGCATGACATCGGCAGTGTGGAGTACCTGCGGGCCGGTTCCGCCGCGTCCAGGCTAGTCCACCGCCTGGAGCAAGTGTTGCGAACGGGGGGCGCACGGCTTCTAGTCTTGGGAGGCGCGGAGCAGTCCGGTAATCTGGGGCTCTATCAGAGCCTGGGGTTTCAAGTCGTGGACGAAATCGTGCGCTACCAGCGATCGACCGCGCGCGCGCCTCAGCCTCAACACGTCTTCCCTCTCCGGTCGGCGCTGCCAGAGGACCTGGCCGGCTTGCTGGCGGTCGACCACGCAGCTTTCCCCTGGCTCTGGTGGAACAGTGAGGAGGAGTTGGCTTGGTATCTTGCCCTGCCGGGCGTGGAGGCGCACGTGGCCCTAGACGGGCCAAGTGTCGTCGGTTACACGGGCTTCACGATCACCGGTCAGCAGGGCCACCTGGACCGTCTGGCCGTGCACCCGGACTATCAGGGCCGGGGCCTGGGGTCCGACCTTGTCCTCTATACCTTAGCCCGCATGCAGCAACGCCGGGTAGACCGCGTGGCACTGACTACCCAAGTTGACAACTTCCGCTCAGCCGGTCTCTACCGCTCCCTGGGGTTCATCCGTACCGCGGTCCGTTACCCTCTCTACGGGCTCTGGCTCGCGGAGGTCCCCGATCGGCCGGCGCCCATCTAGAGTGTCCCCGCCCAGGGGGCGCTGATGACCCGAACGTCCCTCAAACCTGCTAAACTAGCCACGCCAAACCCGCCCTAGCGGCCACAGGCTGTGTCTAGGCAGCTGCTGCTAAGCTTCGTTCTGGGAGGAAGATGCGATGCGAGTGCTGATGCTCTCCTGGGAGTATCCGCCCCATACAGTGGGCGGCCTGGGTAAACACGTCGTGGAGCTCCTGCCTGCCCTCAGCGCCTGCGGCGTGGAAGTGATCCTCGTCACACCTCGCTGGCTGGGCGGAGAGCGGCGGGAGCGCGTGGCCGAGGGCATCACCGTCGTGCGAGCGGACGTGCCATCGCGCGTGGAGAACTTCAGCTTCTTTGCTAACACGCGACGCGCCAACGAGCTGCTGCGGCAGGCGGCCGAGGACGAGATAGACCGCCTGGGGGGAGTGGACGTGATCCACGCCCACGACTGGCTAGTTGGCTTCGCGGCCACCGATCTCAAACACGAGTACAAACTACCTTTGCTTGTCACCATCCACGCCACGGAATGGGGTCGCTCGCACGGTAGCCTGGGCAGCGACACGCAGCGGTCCGTTCACAATGCCGAGTGGCAGCTGACCTTCGAGGCCTGGCGCGTCATCACGGCCAGTGGCTATATGGCCAACGAAGTGATGGCCATCTTTCAAACCCCTCACGACAAGATCGACGTTATCCCGAACGGCGTAGACACCAGCAAGTTCGACGCTCTAGCAGGAGCTGACCTGAGCGCCCTGCGTGCCAGGTTCGCGCTGCCCAGCGAACGGATTGTCTTCTCCGTGGGGCGCCTGGTGCACGAGAAAGGGTTCCAGGTGCTAGTCGACGCCGCCCCCTACGTCCTGAACGCTGTGCCAGACGCCAAGTTCGTATTGGCCGGCACTGGACCGACGAGCCCCGACCTGCAGAGAAGAGCGGGGGAAAACGGTCTG
The DNA here is from genome assembly GCA_023473795.1 of Chloroflexota bacterium. Lineage (GTDB taxonomy): Bacteria > Chloroflexota > UBA6077 > FW602-bin22 > JAMCYS01 > JAMCYS01. The sequence goes on from JAMCYS010000041.1 coordinate 109,053, forward strand.
GGCGCCAAGTTCTATTTCGCCGGCTTCGTCACCGACGATGTCCGCGACGGACTATTAAGGTTGGCCGACGTGGCCGTCTTCCCCAGCCTGTACGAGCCCTTCGGCATCGTCGCCCTCGAGGCGATGGCCGCCAAGGCGCCGGTAGTAGCGACTAGCGTGGGCGGGCTGGCCGAAGTGGTTCGCCACAACGAAACGGGCCTGACCGTCTACCCTGATGATCCGAAATCGCTGGCTTGGGGAATCCAGCAAGCGCTGCAGTATCCCTACTGGGCTCGGCGGAGGGTGCAGAACGCTTACGAGATGGTCGTCGCCGAGTACAACTGGCACTCGATTGCCCAGCGCACGCAGAACGTCTACGAGCGGCTCGTGCGCGAGCGCGCCGCCGCCGGTTGGTAGGGCGGATGCATTTCGATATTCTGACCCTCTTCCCGGCCATGTTCGCCGGACCACTCGACGAGAGCATCATCAAGCGCGCCCGCGAGAGAGGGCTGATCAGCATCGACATCCACAACATTCGCGATTACAGCACCGACCGCCACCATACCACGGACGACTACCCATTCGGCGGCGGTCGGGGGATGGTGATGAAGCCCGAGCCCATCTTCGCGACCGTGGAGGCTGTTCTGGCCGAGCACGCGGCGCCGCCACCCGATTGGCCACGGCAGCGGGCCTACGTGCCTCCGGGGAGCGCTGTGGTGCTGCTGACGCCGCAGGGCCGTTTGCTCACGCAAGGCGTAGCCGGGGAGCTGAGTCAGATGCAGCACCTGATACTGGTCTGCGGCCGCTATGAGGGTGTCGACGAGCGGGTGAGATTGCACTTGGCCACGCACGAAATCTCCATCGGCGACTACGTGCTCACCGGCGGCGAGTTGCCGGCCATGGTACTGCTCGATTGCGTCACCCGATTGGTGCCCGGAGTCCTGCCCAGCGAGACACCCGTCGAGGAGTCTCACTACGCCGGCTTGCTAGAGTACCCCCAGTACACGCGCCCCGCCGAGTTTCTGGGCTGGAGCGTGCCGGAAATCCTCCTATCCGGACACCACGCGGCGGTGGCTCGCTGGCGCCGCTGCCAGTCTCTCCTCCGCACCTTATTGCGGCGCCCGGAACTACTGGAACGCGCCGATCTCACCGCCAAGGACCAACGTCAACTGGAGCGCCTGCGAGACGCCCTGGAGAATGGCCAAACGCCGTGCGAGTGATGGCCCTGGCTAGCGGCAGCTCCGGCAACGCCTACCTGGTGGAGGCAGCGGGCACCGCCGTTGTCGTGGACGCTGGGGCATCACTGCGCAGCCTGATGGCTGCCGGGGAACGCTGGGGCCTACCAGCGGAGCGGTTCGCCTGCCTGCTATTGACCCACGAACACTCCGACCACGTGGCGAACGCCGGGCTCTTCTGCCGGCGCCTGCGCATGCCGGCTGCGGCTACCGAAGGAACCCTGCAGAGGCTTAACCTCGCCACGGACTGCCGGTCTCTGACGCCCGGCCAAACCATCGCCCTCGCCGGCCTTGCCGTCACCGCCTTCGCGCTGCCCCACGATGGCGCCGACCCGGTTGGCTATCTGTTCGAGCACGACAACGTGCGAGTCGTCCTGGCCACTGACTTGGGGCACGTGCCGCCGGCCGTGGTCGGCCACCTGCGGCAGGCTGACTTGCTGATTTTAGAGTCAAACCACGACGTCGGGCGCCTCTGGCACGGCCCCTATCCCTGGCCGCTGAAGCAGCGAGTGGCCTCACCCGTCGGCCACCTCTCAAACTACCAAGCGGCAGAATGCCTGGCATCGCTGGGGGATGGCTGCCCCAAGACCGTCTGGCTGGCGCACCTCAGCGCAACGAACAACTCGCCGCGCCTGGCGCTGCGCACCGCTAAGGAGCGCCTCCAGTCACAAGGGGTGCGCAACATCGAAATTGCCGTCGCCCTACGCGACCGTCCCAGCCTCTGTTGGGACTCTGACCTGCCTACCGGGCAACCGCAGCTGCTGTAGTACCGGTTCGCCAAGCTCTAACCGCCTGCCCGCGGTCAGCTCGCCGGCTCAGCAATCACCACCAGGCGGTCAGTGTACTGGTGGCTAAGCACATCCCAATCGCCAGTGCAGGTTATCAACGTTATGTGCTGGCTTGTTGTCTGATTCATTACTGACAGATCGTTGTAGGGTACCACGAGGACCTGCGTCACCAGGTAGGTCCACATCCGCTGGTCAGTGTATACCCTTATTTGCGCGCCCACCTTGACCTTGGGCAGGTTGGCGAAGACGTTGCCGCTGCTCAGGCTCTCGATGTGGCCAACATACACGCCGTTGCCATTCTGCCCCGGGTTGGCGGTCGAGGTGTAGTGCCCGACGTAGAACTTGGGCACTTGATACTCACCGTCTTTGATCCCGGCCGAGACTACCCGCGACTCGATGCCGACGCTCGGTATGCTCATGCCCACCGGTTCTGGATAGCTGGGCACGGGCGTGGCCGTGTTAGTTGCTCCCGGTGTAGGTGACCCAGTGGGCGCCGGAGTGGCCGTGTTGCCGGCCGCCGCGGGCGCGGGTTGAGCAGTCGCGGACGGCGTCGGCGTGCCGTTGCCGCTGCCGGCGGCGCGAGCGTAGGCTGCTTCGAGGCGCGCCAGCCAAGGGTCGGCCCGCGCCTGCTGTTCCTGCCAGTAGTTGTAGCCATAACCTGCCGTAGCCAGCAGGACTATGGCCACACCCAGGCCAATGAGTAGGTTCGCCAGAAAGGTAGACGGCCTCCGCCGTGAGCGATTATCCATTCGCAGAATCCTCGTCAAAGTACCACAGGCCTACGGGCATTGTAGCAGGCCGGCTGCCCCTAAGCCTATGGCCGCCCCCGTCGTCGCGTGGCGTGCCACTGCGCCATCGCTCGCCACGCCACCCCGCGAAACTGGTTTGCTATAATAAGAGCAACTCGTTTGCCAGAGCCCCGTGGCGAAGGCGCGGGGTATTCAGATCGGGCAGAGGGAGGGGCTACTGGTGATCGAGGAAGAGCTAAAACGTGATGATGACCTGTTCGAATTGCCACCGACGACCTTCGACGAAGAGCGCATTCGCAACGCCGTCACGGAGATTCTCCTGGCTATAGGCGAAGATCCCTCCCGAGAAGGTCTCAGAGAAACGCCGCGACGCATCGCCGAAATGTATCGCGAAGTCTTTTGCGGCTTGCAGGCCGACCCGCGCGACGTGCTCGCGGTGGGCTTCGAGGAAGGGCACCAAGAGATGATCGTCCTGCGCGACATACCGTTCTACTCGATGTGCGAACACCACCTGCTGCCCTTCCATGGGGTCGCCCACATCGGCTATATCCCCAAAGGTAGGGTGGTCGGCATCAGCAAGCTGGCCCGAGTGGTGGAAACCCTGGCACGACGGCCGCAGCTCCAGGAACGATTGACATCCCAGATAGCCGACTCGATCGTCGAGGGCCTGCAGCCCCAGGGAGTCGCCGTCGTCGTTCAGGCCGAGCACCTTTGTATGACAATGAGGGGAATCAAGAAACCGGGAACCCTGGTCGTCACTTCCGCTAACCGCGGTTTGTTCAGGAGACCAGCAACCCGCGCCGAGTTCTTCTCCATTATCCGGGAGAATCGCGGTTAGGAGGGGGTATCCCGTGTGGAACGCCCGCGTGCTCTCACTCACTTCCCGGGCCCAGGTCGAGGCCGAAATGGCCGCCGTGGGCGTCGACCCGCTGGGCGTGCGCATAATGCTGCCCAAAGCCCTCTTTCGCGTCGTCAAGGTGGAGGGTCTACCTACCAACGCGGCCAACATCGTGAAGCAGGAGATGCTGGCCAAGGGCGGCGAGGCGGCGCTTTCCTGGGCAGGTTCTCTTTCGGCCAGTGCCAAGACCGATGTCCTACTGATGGGCACGGCGCGCCACTTCGCACGTCTGGTCGCGCGCCTGCGGATGCACCCGTTCGGTTTGCGCGATTTGGCCGACGAGCTCCGCGAGGCTCTGGATCAGTATGAATCGCCACTCCCACCGAGCGTCTGGCGCGGCACGACCTTCACCTGGGGCAGCCGCACTTACGTCATGGGCATTGTTAACGTCACCCCTGATTCATTTTCCGGCGATGGGCTGGGTGCCGACGTGCCCGCCGTCGTCGCCCAGGCGGTGCGGATGGTAGAGGAAGGGGCCGACCTCATCGACGTCGGCGGCGAGTCGACCAGGCCCGGGCACAAGTCCGTTAGCGTCAAGGAGGAACTGCGGCGGGTTCTGCCAGCCTTGCACGCCGTTCGGCAGGCCGTTGAGGTGCCACTTTCGATAGATACGTACAAGTCCGAAGTCGCGGCCGCCGCCCTCGCGGCGGGGGCGGACCTCGTAAACGATATCTGGGGCTTGCGCCGGGATCCCCACATGGCACACGTCGTGGCAGAGGCCAAGGTCCCGGTAATCTTGATGCACAACCAGGAAGGCACGCAGTACACTGATCTAATGGCCGACATCATGCGTTCACTCAGGGAGAGCATCGCCCTCGCCCGCGTGGCCGGCATACCAGAGTCCAATATCTTGCTCGATCCAGGTATCGGTTTCGGCAAGAGGCGCGAGCAAAATCTCGAAGTGCTGGCGCGGTTAGACGAGCTGCGCGTCCTTGGCCGGCCAATTCTGGTTGGCACCTCACGTAAGTCTACTCTCGGCCATATTCTGGGCACGCCGCCCGACGATAGACTTGAGGGAACGGCAGCTACGGCAGCCCTGGCCATCGCCAAAGGCGCGGATATCCTGCGGGTGCACGACGTGAAGCAAATCGTCCGGGTGGCCCGAGTGGCCGACGCCGTGGAGCGAGGACGTTGGCAAGAGTATTCCTGAGCTTAGGGAGCAACGTGGGCGACCGCAGAGAAAACCTGCGCCGGGCGATCAACCGCCTCCGTGAGAACGTGGCGATAGACGCGCTGTCGTCGGTATATGACACCGCCCCGGTCGGCCTCTTGGATCAACCGCGCTTCCTCAATCTTGCCTGCGCCGGCGAGACTAAGCTCAAGGCGCACGAACTGCTGATCTTCGCCAAGGGGATAGAACGCCAGCTGGGACGTCTGCCGACCGTGCCTTATGGGCCGCGAGTCATAGATATAGATATACTACTGTACGACGGTGTGGTTGTTCACCTGGACGACCTCACAATACCACATCCCAGACTGCGCGAACGAGCCTTCGTTCTAGCGCCGCTGGCCGAGATCGCGCCCGATGCCGTGGACCCTACAGACGGCCGCACGATCGCGGAACTGTGGCGCGCACTGCCCGCTCAGGACGTTCGCCCTCTGGCCGAAGACGAGGGGAGGCTTGCCGATGTATGAAATCAGCGTCCGCCAGCACTTCGACGCCGCCCACTATCTGCGCGACTACAACGGGCGCTGCGAGAACCTGCACGGTCATCGCTACGAAGTGGCTGTCTCCCTGAGCGCGCGGGGCCTGGACGCCAGCGGCCTAGCTTTCGACTTCACCCGCCTGAAGCGCGTCCTCAAGGAGCGCTTCCTCGACGTCTACGATCACGTTTGCCTGAACGATGTCGCACCCTATGACCGAATCAATCCCTCCGCCGAGAACATCGCCCGGACCATGTTCGAGGGCCTCAGCGAACACCTAGCCGACCCTGAGTCACAGGCCAGCCTGCACAGCGTCACCGTCTGGGAGTCGCCCGACAGTTGGTGCACCTATACGGCCGACTAGGCCAGCGTTCGCCCCATCCATAGCAGTTCCTAACGTGTCCGCCACGGCACCGCTACTTGTGTCCCTGAACCACCCGGCTGCGGGACGCCTACCATCGCGCGGAGATCGAGACCGCGTCATCCCATAAAGCCAGCCGGACTCGCCCGCGAACTCATCCCTTGCCACACCACCAGTCCGTCGCAACCGCGCCCGCGATGCCTCCACCAATACCCCGATTGTGACCCCCTCCGGCCGACGACCGCGGGGGCTTGTCCCCAGACAACCCGCCACCACAGGCCCGATCAGCGACGCGCCAGAGCCGATCCCTTGGCGCCGCTATAGCGGCGCCATACATCAACTTTAGTCAACCCCCACCCGATCAAGCAGTTGCAGACACTCGTCCCTCAACTCCAGCCCTCGTCGCCAGTCCTGGCCCGCGCTGTCGCGGTATGTCGCCAGGGCGAAGAACTTCACCAGGGTCGCCGCCAGGGCGGCCCAGGCAACCACGTGCTCCACGGGGAAATCACCGGCGACCCTGACCCTGGGCCGAGGATCGCTCTCCGCGATAAGACCCACCGCGCGCAGGACGAGGCGTTGATCTGCCTCCAGTAGCTCGCTCGCCATTTCTGGCCGCGGACTGCCCTTTTCGTCATACCCATACGGCGGGCCGTCCTCCACATAGATAGCATAGGCTCCTAGCCACGCCTGGTAGTAGGGCGATTGTGGGTCAAGCCAGGCGGCATAGCGGCGCCCGCCCTGCCAACCGACATCGCCGTTTCGCCTCCAAATGGATCGATTTCTGGCCGATTCTAGGCAGACGCTTGGCAACGTGTCAAACCCGGCCCTTGTGGCAATGCTGCCACCGGGGCTATGATAGAGGCGCGCCCTCGTTCGGCTGTCGGCACCAGCGAGCGCATGCGGCGTGAGAAGGCAGGAGGAGGAGAAAGGTGGGCAAGCTAGTGGTAGGAGTGCACACTGCAGCCAGTGTGGTCAAAATCGTCGCGGATCTCTTCCGGGAGATGCTGCCGGACGTCGAGCTGGTCAACTTTCTCGACGATTCGATCGTGCAGGCGGCGGTGGCTGCCGGCGGCGTGAACGAGGTCCTGGCCAGTCGCATGTATCACCACTACGTCGCCGCGGAACTGACCGGCGCCGATGTGATCCTCGTGACTTGCTCGACGGTGGGAGAAACGGCCGACATCGCTCGCCAGCTGATCCCAACCCCCATCGTCAAGATCGATGACGCGATGTGCGAGCAGGCCGTGCGTGCCGGTGGCACCATCGGCGTCCTGGCCACCGTCGAGAGCACCCTGGGACCGACCAGCAGACTGATCCAGCGCAAGGCGGAAGAGGCAGGAAGGGTGGTGGAAGTCAAGACCAGGCTGGCACAAGGCGCCTTTCAGGCCCTGGCGCGGGGTGAGGCGGAGCTGCACGATCGCCTGGTGCTGGACGTGATCGATGAGTACGCCAAGGAAGTCGACGTCGTCGTCTTCGCCCAGGCGAGCATGGTGCGGCTGCTACCGCTAGTCGGGCACGTCGCCGTCCCGGTTCTCTCCAGCCCCCGCCTGGGCGTGGAGAGCGTCAAGCAGCGTCTAGGACTCTAGTCAGGCAGGCTCGGTAGGCTCTCGAGGTGTAACCCAAGAGGCCTACCGAGCCCTCCAGCCCCTTCTGCGGCGTTCTTTCGACCCTCCCAACGTCCCTTTCCAGAGCAAGCGGCCCCGCCCGCCAACAACCACACAACATGGCAGGCGTACAGCAGTGCTGACTGACAACATGCCAACAGGACACAACGACCAATCGACAACAACACAACCAACATTAACCACAAAACGACACAAGGTCATTAGTCCATCGCTATAAAGGTACTTAATGCCATAAGTGATACAGTGCAGAAGGCCAAGCGTATATAAAAGCAAACTAACAGCAAGCGAGGAGTGCATATGCATCATCCAACATCATTACCCTGCCATAATCGCACAACGCAACAAGCTGCTAGCGGGAATCTGACCGCGCCTAGCACCACCAGTGGTCCGGCGGGCGGTTCCGCGCCCAGCCAGGTGCCGTCCGGCACCGTCGCTCAGCCACCAAACATTCGCTGCCACCAGGGTCGCCTTTTCTCCGCCTCACAGCGCTCCAGGCGCTCCCGCAGCGCCCCGATCTCCTCATTGCGCTCGCCGACCACTCGCCGCCACTCCTCGGCTAGGCTCTGCGCCCCACCCAGCGCCGCCAAGAGCTGCGCCACCAGCGCCGACCAATCCTCTTCACGGCCCACCAATCCCAGTGTCGCCGGCAGTATCGTCAGTTCCCTAGCCACGGCGCGCCTTTCCTCGGCATCGCCAGCCGCCACCGATCCGCCTGACCCAGTTGCCTCATCAGGAGTCGGCGGCGCCACCGCGGCTCGCCGCCGCGTCTCGCCCCTTGGCTCGCGTTGAGCCCAGCGACCCCGCAGCTCCCGCAGGGCCTCATCATAGGTCAGCCCTCGCGCCAGTAGCGCCTTGCCCTCCTTCAGGATGGCCAGGTCCCGCTCAGAATACAGGCGAAATCCCGGCCTCCCGCCCGCGCGCTCCTGCGGTGTCGCGGCTGCCACGGATAATAATCTGGCGAAGCGAACGGAGTACAGTCGCAAAGTGCTGGCCGGCACACCCAAGGCTGCCGCCGCTTCTGCCGGTCGATAACCGCCTTCTGCCATTCAAGCACCGCCACAACGCCGCCACATACATTGCTTATGCCGCTGACGTCGCGCCATCGCACGCCACAACGTCATCATAGCACACGCAGACTGTCCTGACAAGCATCTCGTGTGCGGCAAGGGACTGGCGCTAGACCACTGATGAACCTTCTGGCTGAGCGTTATGGTATTACGATCTTATTACAAGGAGTAACGGGCCATATATGATGTTGCTTACGTCTACTAGCTAATATGCCGCCATTATACGACCTGTAGCGTGTGCTTCGCCTGCGCCAGAATCTTGTCGGGCTTCAGCAGAGGGCACTGCCTGATACCCCGCAGGGTGTCTGGAAGGGCCCGCCGGTTATCCCCAATAGTCCCTTCTTCGGGCCTTAACACCCTAGGGGGCACCGTCAGGAGTCGTCTGGCGATGGGGAGGCCGAGGTCTGGCCGGCCTCGGTCTGGTCGAGTGCGTTGCGGGCAGGCGTGGTGTGCGATCAGGGGCGCCAGGCCTATTTGGATCTGAGGTTATCTTCCCACCAGGTAGTACGGACGGTCGCCACTGCCCAGGAGTGGAAGGCGCCAGCGGTTCGCCGCCTCGGACTGTCGCGCGGGAACTCAGCTGGAGTCCCTGTCACGGCTGTTGCTGGCAGCCGCCCAGGTAAGACCAGGGCTCGAGGATACCTGCCGGGTCGCCCTCTGGCTTCATCACAAGTTGGGCCTATGTGGGCAAGCGAGCTGACGCCATCGGTGTCGTCTCTAGGCCGCCAGATCGTCGGTCCGGTCATGCCCCCATTTAGCCCGCGTCGCCGTGTGAAGCCAGCAAACCTGAGCCGATGTTCGGCCCGACGGAAGCGTTCGGGACTGGCGGAGCGATGTTCCAGCAGCGGCCGAGAGCCGAGTCGTACCGTAGTGGGCCTGCCTCGCCAGGGCCACGGCCGTCGTTGGCCTTCAGCTCAGCACTGATCAGATTCCTATGAAAATGGGCACTTGCTGAGCGACCGTGGGGGCAACGTGGAGTGCGGCGGCAAGCCGCCGCCTTCCAGGGCGCGGGCAAGCCCGCGCAGTCCAGGGCCCGGCGCCACCGACCGCCTCTACGAGGAATGCCCATTTTCATTCTCGGTGGTGGCCCGCCAGGGCAATGGACGATTCTCAGGAAAATCGCTAGACCCGGTTGGCAATGGTGTGTCTGGCGGCCAATCCTAGGGAAGACCGGCGATCGTAGGCAGTCCCTTAAGGCCGGTGCGTCTGCGCGGCCCACCGGTTGTCGAGCCAGATGACGAAGGTCTCGGTTGGCCGCGAAATCGGACGTTCGTTGTGCCTTTGCGGGATGGACTTAGACTGTTGTTCGGTGATATAGCAGTACATTGAGACGTTTGTGATTAAGTGCAAGCTGGCAGAGAGTAGCTTAAAGTGCAGTACTGTTGTGCGGGCATAAAACCGCACAACAGTACTTAATAACGGTCGTCGATGAGTGTAGTGGTACGTAGGGGTTACGACGAAGTCTGACCTAGGGCAGCAACCTTCAGCCGCGCAGTGCCCGGCGCAGTCGTTCCCGCAGGTCGAACTCGTCGCGCAGGTTGGTGAGGTCAAGCGGCGATTCCATGGCCACGTCCAGCACGGCGCGGATGATGGCCGCCTTACGAATCGCCCTGCCGCCGCGCCGTCGAGCCTCACGGCATTTGTCGTCCAGCCAGTCGAGGTGCTTCTCCTCGAGGAAGATTGCCGACTGCCTGGTTTCTCGGCGTTCCTCGCTCGCCTCCGCCGCCGGCGCTTCCACCGAGAGAACCGGCTCGGCACGGGGAAAGAACACCGCTTTGCCTTCAGGCACCGAAATGCGCTTGACCATCATCTATCTCCTTCGCCAAAGAGCGATAGGCGTTGGCGCCATCAGACGTCGCCGCGTAAGTGAGTATGGACTGCGCCCGGATCGGCGCTTCTTTGAAACGAACGCTCTCCCGAATCACGGGCTCAAAGATGCGCAGGCGCGGACCCAGAGCCACTTTCGTCTGCTCCAGAATCTCCCTGGCGTGCAGCGTTCGGGTGTCAAAGCGCGTGGGCAGCAAACCCTCGAGCACCAAGGAAGGGTTGACCTCCCGCTGGATATCGTCGACAGTCTCCAGCAGCAACCTAACGCCCAGCATCGTGTAGTAATCACAGGTCATCGGAATCAACACGCTGTCGGCCGCCGATAGGCAATTCACCGTCAGCAAGCCAAAGGAGGGTGGGCAATCGATCAGGATATAATCGTAGGCGTCCCGAACAGGACGCAAAGCCTGCCGCAACTTGTCTTCGCGCCTCGTCGCGGGCACCAACTGCAGTTCAGCGGCCGCCAGGTGGATGTTGGTCGGCGCCAGATGCAGCTGAGGTTCCACCTCCAGCAGCACATCGGCCATCCGGCAGCGACCCAGAATCACGTGATAGATCGATGACTGAAGGTCGTAGGGTCGAACCCCGCAGCCTTCAGTCAGGCTTCCCTGCGGGTCCATGTCGACCATGAGCACTCGTCGCCCAAGCTCAGCCAAGGCCGCGGACAGGGAACGTACCGTCGTCGTCTTCCCAGACCCGCCCTTTTGATTGGCGACCGCGATAACCTTGCCCACCGCTCGCCTCTCCCAACAACGGTTGTCAGTCTGTAACGCTGTCCTATTGTAAGCTCGCATAGTAGGCATGTCAACCGCCTGGGACCTAG
>JAMCYS010000020.1 GCA_023473795.1 Chloroflexota bacterium
CGCTTAGAGATACGAGGGAGTGGCTAGGGCGCTCGCAGTCGGACCTGCGAGCCGCGCAAATCGACCTCGCGGCTGCCCCGCCTCTCGTCGAGGACGCCCTGTTCCACTGCCAGCAGGCGGTTGAGAAGGCTTTGAAGGCGCTGCTCACGTTTCACGGCCAGCCATTCAGGCGGACGCATAGCCTGGAGGAAATCGGCGAGGCCTGCCTGGCAGTCGCTCCTGACTTGCGCGAAATTGGTGGACGAGGTTGTGCCGCTTAGCGAGTACGCGTGGGCCTACCGCTACCCCGGCCTGGCGAGCATGAAGCCCGCAACAGGCATGCTGCTCAGGGTTGCGTCACGACCACCGCAAGCGAGCGTGGAGACAGTGCTCTTTCGCCGTCTCCACGCTCGCCCTCCCACGCTATCTGCGCATGCGTTACTGATGCGGCTCTCGACGGCTACCTTGCGGGTGCCCGAAACCTTGAGATGCCGATGCTCGTTGGTATAGAAGCAGTGTGCTCAACTGCCAGGTGGCTGGGTGCCCTGCCGGGCAGCCTCGAAGAGACGGGCCTGGGCACCTTATGCCAATTGCAGGCATTGACTTCCTACTCTCGAGCTCGGTACGCGCAGCGCTCGCCGGTGCTGGTCACGGCATCATAGGAAACCACTGGGCGCAATTGATTCTATTAGGCTCCATGCTTTGGAGGAGTGACGACGTGAGACGCTGGCTGGCGGCACTGGGCTTGCTCGTGGCAGTGCTATCGAGCCTTTGCCTTGCCGGGGCGCTGTGCTACGGGCACCCCGGCGCCTTGTTCCTCGCCTTCAGGCTCCACGGTCTAATCGGTCAGACCGGGCTTGACCCTCTGAGTCCGATTCCCGTGACCGCGACGGACCTCCTGGAGATCACGGCGGCCTAGCGCGGCACGGGGGAAGTGGCACGCGTGAGGTTCGGCTATGCCGACGGGACAAGCCGCGATTACCTCGTGCGTGTGTGGGGTCGGCAGTTCTTCGGCCTGTTCGGCTGGCAGCATGCGGACATCGATGATCTGGTTGAGCCCGCCGCGCGGATCATCCCGGAGGGCGAGAGCTCGGGCCGCCTGCGGTTGGGTGAGCCAGTTCTACTTGCCACCGCCGAATCGTTGGCCTCCGAGCCCCCGCGCTGGGCGGCAACGCAGGTTTGGTCGAGCTCGTGGTCTCCAGCGGGCGATGCGGTGCTGGTGGGTCTCGACCGTGCCGGCGCAGCAGTGGGCTCTTGTCCCGAGCAGCTGTGGTACTTGGGACTGGCAGAAGGAGTAGACCGTCCTCTCGCGGATGGTGTGTGTGAGCCGCCGCAGTGGACACCCGACGGCGGTGCCATACTCTATCGCGATAGGGCATCTTCCACGATGGTGCTCGTCGACCGCGCGGGTCGCTCACTCCAGACTCTACCCTGGGAAGACGATTATGCCTGGACCTGGATAACGCCAGCCGTAGACGGCTTCCTGTTCTTCCGCGACGGGGGGCTCTGGCGCCTCCCCTACGGCGCCCGGCCGCAAGTGGCGGGCGACTACTTGGGCGCTGTGCCCCAGCCTCAGGCCGGCCAATGGTTCTTCAGCCCACAGCCACCGCCGCTCGACCCTCAAGGCCATATCTCCTAGCCTACGCCTGCGGCGCCGACATGTGCCTTGTGGATGTAAGGACTGGGGACACGAAGCGCGCTGGCCTGGGTTCACTCGGCGATGGGTCTCCTGGGCAGTCGACAGCGCTGCGGTTCGCCTGGGCGCCCGACGGCCGGCGGTTGGCAGTGGCCCAATCGGCGGCGGTAGGGACGGCTCGACTTGTCATTCTGGGGCCTGAGGGCGGGCAACTGGCCGACTACTCCACCCGGATCACTGGGCCGGTCGATACGCCGCGGTGGACAGGCGACAGCCAACAGGTCTTGCTGCGCGCCAGTACCAAGGAGGCCACGCGGATCGTGGCGCTCGACACCGCCAACGGAGCAGTAGTTGAGTTGACCCCGCCCTACTTCCGGAACGTATCCGCCGCCGTCTCTCCCGATGGAACACGGCTGCTGGCGACGAACGGCTACGGCGCCTTCTGGATGCTGCCCCAATTGCCTATTGATGAAGGTGCGCGAGGGAGGGCGCGGGCAAGCCGCCCTCCCTCGCGTTCGCTCGCTTAGGACGCTAGCGCGTCAGCCAGAGGTAGGGGTCCTCGACGTACTGGCGAATGCGATTGAGGAAGCGCGCCGCCGGGCCGCCGTCCACGACCCGATGGTCGAAGGTCAGGCTGAGCGTCAGCATCTTGCGCAGGGCGATCTCGCCTTTGTACTCGGCCGGTTTGCCGACGATGCGGCCGACGCCCAGAATGGCGCACTGCGGCAGGTTTATGATCGGCGTGAAGGCGTCCACGCCGTAGTTGCCCAGGTTCGTGACCGTGAACGTCCCGCCCTGCAGCTCGTCCGGGCCCACCTTGCGCTCGCGCGCCTTCTCGGCCAGGGTCTTGGCCTCGACGGCGATCTGCTGCAGCGTCTTGTGGGGCACGTCGCGAATCACCGGCACCAGCAGGCCGTAGTCCGTGTCCACCGCCACCGCGACGTGGATGTCCTGCATCTCGATGATCTCGTCGCCGGCCAGCGCCGCGTTGACGCCCGGATGCTCCTGCAGGGCCAGGGCGGTGAGCTTGACGATCATGTCGGTGTAGCTGGGCACGGGCAGGCCCGCGGCCTGCAGGCTGGCCTTGGCCTGCTCGCGGAACTCGACCAGCACGGTGGCGTCCGCCTCGGTAGTGACCGTCACGGCGGCGGTGGTCTGCGAAGCCTCGGCCATGCGCTGGGCGATGACCCGGCGCACCTGGCTCATAGGCACGGCCTTGCCGGCCAGCGGTGCGGTCACCGCCGGCGCTGATGGCGCGGGTGCGGGCGCGACGGGTCGCGGCGCGGCGGGGACCGTAGCCTTGGCGGCGTCCCGGGCGGCGACCGCCGCTTCGACGTCCTTGCGATGGATCTTCTCGCCATCCTCGGGCACGACGGTCGCCAGATCGATCCCGGCCAGCTGCGCCACCTTGCGGGCCAGCGGCGAGGATTTGTAGACCTTCTGGGGGGCGGCCACGGCAGAGGCAGTCGACGCACTCGCGGCGGCGACCGCCACCGGCTCGGGCGCGTCTGCGGCGGCCTGGCCCTCGGCGGGGGCCGCCTCTCCCGGCTCCAGCAGGTAGCCGATCATGCCTTCGACGGGAATGCCCAACGGTAACGGCTTGCCCACCACGTCCGGCGCCAGTTTGAGCGTGCCGGAAGAGGGGGACTCGTAGTCCTGCACGGCCTTGTCCGTTTCCACGGCAAAGACGGCGTCGCCGGACTTGATTGGGTCGCCGTCCTTCTTATACCACTCGACTATCGTGCCGACCTTCATCGTGAGCCCGAGCTGTGGCATCGTCAGCTTGAAGGCCATAAACACACTCCTCTCAAGTTGTAGGGCCGGGCCAACGCCCGGCCCTACTGTGGGGTTACTGTGACACTCGCGGCTTACGCCTTCATCGCCTGGCGAATGCCGGCGACGATATCGGGAACGTCGGGAATGACGAAGTTCTCCATCACCGGCGCGAAGGGAATCGGGGTATTCTTGGCGGCGACGAAGATGATCGGTCCGTCCAGATCGTAGAAGCACTTCTCCATGATCTTGGAAGCCACGTGCTCGGCAAAACTGCCGCGCTGCACCTCCTCGGTCACCAGGACGACGCGGTTCGTCTTCTTCACGGAGTCGACGATGGTGCGTACGTCCAGTGGGAAGAGGGTGCGCGGGTCGACGACCTCGGCCTCAATGCCGTCCTCTTTGGCCACCTGCTCGGCGGCCTCGAGGGCGCGCAGCACCTGGCGCGAGTGGGCGACGATGGTCAAGTCTTTGCCCTGGCGCTTGACGTCGGCCTTGCCCAGCGGCACTACGTAGTCCTCTTCGGGCACGGGGCCCTCGGTGGTGAAGTTCATCTTGTGCTCGAGGAAGATCACCGGGTCCTGGTCTCGGATCGAGGCCAGCAGCAGGCCCTTGGCGTCGTAGGGCGTGGCCGGGGCCACGACCTTGAGGCCGGGCGTATGGACGAACCAGGCCTCGGGACTCTGGGAGTGCTGGGCGGCCGCTGCCCGGCCGGCACCGTGGGCAGTACGGATCACCAGGGGCACGCTGGCCTGGCCGCCGGTCATATAGCGGAACTTCGCCGCCTGGTTGACGATCTGGTCCATCGCGCGGGTCGTGAAGTCGGAGAACATAATCTCGGCCACCGGCCGCATGCCGCAGAGGGCCGCGCCCACGGCGGCGCCGACGATCGCCTCCTCGGAGATCGGCGTCTCGCGCACGCGCTCGGGGCCGAATTCGGTGTAGCAGCCCTCCATCGTCTTCCAGGAGCCGCCCCAGGGATCGATGATGTCCTCGCCCAGCAGGAAGACCCGCGGGTCGCGGCGCATCTCGCTCTTGATGGCCTCTTTGATGGCGTCGCGGACCATCAACTGTCTCATAGTTCGCACCCCTCCGGCAGCTCGGAGTAGACGTGCCGCAGCGCGTCTTCCGGTTTTGGCGACGGGCTAGCCTCGGCGAAGGCGATAGAGTGCTCTAACTCCTCCTCCACCACGCGCTTCAACCCTTCCAATTCCGCCTCTGTGGCAATGCCGCGGTCGACCAGCACCTTGGCGAAGCGGGGAATCGGATCCTTCAGTTTCCAGGCGTCGATCTCGGCCTGGTCGCGGCCGAGGTTGGAGCCCGGGTTGTTGATGGCGTGGCCAAACCAGCGGAAGGTCTTGCACTCTAGAATGCTCGGGCCCTTGCCGGAGCGGGCGCGGGCGAAGGCCTCGCCCGCCGCCTCGGAGACGGCCAGCACGTCATTGCCGTCCACGCTCACGGCGGGAATGTCGTAAGCCTGGCCGCGTACGGCGAGGTCCACGACCTTGGTGTGCATCCGCTGGGGCGTGAACTGGGCGTAGAGATTGTTCTCGATGACGAAGACCACGGGCAGGCCCCAGGTGGCCGCCAGATTGATGCCCTCGTGGAAGGCGCCCGTGTTGCTGGCGCCGTCGCCGAAGTGGCAGGAAACGACCTGGTCGGTGCCGCGAATCTTGATGGCGGTGCCGGCGCCCGAGGCGATGGGGATGCCCGCGCCCACGATGCCGTTGGAGCCCAGAATACCCAGGCTCATATCGACGATGTGCATCGAGCCGCCCTTGCCCTGGCAGTAGCCGGTCTCCTTGGCGAACAGCTCGGCCATCATCCGGTCCATGTCCGCGCCCTTGGCGAGCATGTGGCCGTGGCCGCGGTGCGTGCTGACCAGGTAGTCGTCCGGGCGCAGGTTGGCGCAGACGCCGACGGCGACCGCCTCTTCGCCGACGTAAGAATGCAGCGCCCCGGTGATGCGGCCGCTGTTGAAGAGGCGCACGATGCGGTCGTCGAAGAGCCGGATGCGCTGCATGGTCTTGTACATCCAGAGCAGGCGGTCCCGTTCGCTACCGATCAGGGGCGCCGCGTGCGTGCGCGCGGTCGTCACCGCGCCCCCGCCGTCTTGTTGTATCATCTCGTCGCTCCATCTATTGCTTGTCAGCTAGGCCGGGCGGCAGGCGTGGGGTCGGCCCCGGCCCGCTTGCCGCGCCGAGAAGCCCCGCTCTGCCGCCCTGTCAGCCCGTTTGGCGGTATCAGCATATCATACGTAGATGGCCCAGTCAAAAGGCAGCTCGCTTCAGCGAGGGCGCCAAGCGAGGTGGCCGACCCGCTTGCCGTCCCCGGTTCTGGTGCCCAGAGTGTCCTAGAGTTGTCTGGCCGCGGTTGGTCTGGCCTCTGCCTTCAGGGGCAGAGAACCGAGCGCTCCTAGCGCAGCCACCGCGGCGGAGACCAGAAACGAGGGCACGAACGAGGCGGTGACGTCCGCGATGTAGCCGGCCGCGGTGGGGCCGAGGGCCAGGCCCACTCCCGCGAGGAGGTTGTTGATGCCGAACGCCGCGGCGGCCAAGCGCGGGCCCAGCAGGTCGCCGCACAGCGTCGCCATCACCGCGAAATTGGCGCGCGAAGTGGCGCCATAGAGGACGGCGCAGAGGGCGTAGAGGGCCGGGTCGGCGTTGAGGCCGAAGGCGGCGAAAGTCGCCGCCTGTACGGTGTAAGAGAAGACCAGCGCGAACTTGCGGCTGAAGCGGTCGGAGGCCCAGCCCCAGAGGAAGCCGCCGGCGATGCCGAAGATGCCGGTGAGGGCCCAGAAACGCCCCGCGGTCGCCGCGTCCAGCCCCCGCTCGCCGGTCAGGTAGGAGGCGTAGAACGTCGTGAAGCTGATCGTGCTCAGCGTGGAGGCCAGCCCCAGCAGCGCCAGGTACCAAACCAGCGGCGAGCGATAGACAAGCCCCCACTGAACGCCAGCCTGGCCGGTCGCCGTCGGCTGGGGCTCGTCCTGCCCTCCCAGCGGCGCCAGGCCGACGTCGGCCGGACGGTTGCGCAGCAGCAGCAGGTTGACTATGCCGATGACCAGCACCGCGCCGCCCAGGGCGAACCAGCCGTAGCGCCAACCCGTTACGCCGTAGGCGAGGATGAAGGCGGGGATCACCAGCCCCGTCACCAGCGAGCCGAGCGGCGCGCCGGACGAGATGGCCCCGGTCGCCAGGCCACGGCGGTGCCTGGCGAACCAGGCGGTGGCTAGAGTCATGCTGGGTGTGGTCGCCAGCAGGCCGCAGGCGCCCGCGACCAGCTGCAGGGCGATCAGTACTTCGTAGTTCTGGCTGAGGCCGCTGAGGATCATGGCCAGGCCAACGGCCGCGACGCCGCAGCCGATGGTCCAGCGTGAGCCGAGTCGCACGACCAGCCAGCCCACCGCCAGCGCGGCCAGCGTGTAGCCGCAGTAATTGGCCGTGGCCAGCAGGCCCGTCTGGGCGAAGTTGAGGCCCAGTTCCTCCCGCATGCTGGGGAGGGTCATGGTGTAGCCGAAGCGCAGGAAGCCCTGCGCTCCCAGGGTATTCAGCGCCCCCAGGGACACGATCAAGTAGGCGTAGTGCCACCGTCGACCGCGGGGCAGGTCACGTGCTTTGCTCTCTATCAACCTTCCGACTCCAAAGTTCCGCTGGGTCGCCCGTCGGTGGGCCCGCAAGAAGCGCGGCTGAGCGGCCCTCGCCTTGATCGGAACACTGCCGGCTCTGCGCCTGCCGGCGGTTGGGCCGGCCGCAAGCATAGCAGAGCCGCCCAGAGCGGGCAACCGGCAGCGCCCCACGGGTCTTCTTCCTCTATAGAGCAAACGAGACTGGTATTCGCTCACGTCTCCCCTACGCTGCGCTCTGGGCGTGGTCCGCCGCTTCGCACTGGACCCTGTCTCGGCGGTGATGCGGCGCGGGCAGACCTAGGTCCCACGGGGCCCCAGGGCCGTGCGATGGATGCCCACGCCTACCAGTGCTTCCCCCTCAAGGGCGAATAACCCATCTGCCTGACGGCTTTTCAGGCGAGCCGACGGGTGCTATGCTTGGGTCGGGACAAAGGGAGGTCGCGAATGCCTGAGGCTGGCGCCGTCGAGCGGCTATGGCAACGCATCGCCGAGCCGCTGTATGAAGACGAGCGGTTGCGAGGTGCCTTGGACGACGCTGCTTTCCAGCTGCTGTTGGATTGGGCTCTCGCCGCCGCCAAGCGCTGTGCCGGTCGGGCGGCTGGTGCCCGCGATCCCGTCGCCGAGGCAGAGACTTGCTCGGCCCAGCTGCGGCGACTGGTGTTTCTGGCGGCTCGCGCGGCGGTCGATGGGCGCCGGGACGAGCTGCTGCTGGCCGTGGCGCCGCCGGTCTTCGACGCTGGTGAGGAGGCGGCCGCGAGGAAGGCGCTAGCGGAGATGCGTCTCGGCAGTCAGCCCAACGAGAATGCCGGCCGTCTGGCCCTGGCACTCCGGGCCGGTAGGTAAGGAAGGGATGCGCGTCAGGAATATCCTCTTTGCTCTGGCGCTAATCGCCGTCCTGGTTGCCGTCGGCCTCTATCTGTCACAGCTGCCTCTCGGCGCTCCCGCCGGCAGCCCTGCCGCCGGCACTTCGCCGACTGCGTCTGACTCCCCCAGCGCCGCCTGGTACGAGCTGCGTTTCACCAAGCCCTTGATCCCGGACAGCGACAAGTCGAAGCACAAAGGCGGTCCGGACGAGGCTCTGGTGGAGCTGATGGACAGGGCGCGGAAGACGTTGGATGTGGCGGACTACGACTTCGACCTCGCCAACGTAGCCTCGGCGATGGTTAAGGCTAAGCAACGCGGCGTCGCGGTGCGCATGGTCACCGATACAGACACCCTACAGAACACCAAGGACCAGTTCGTGCGGGCGGCCTTCGACCAGCTGCGCAAGGCGGCGATTCCCATAGTTGACGACCGACGCGGCGCCATTATGCACGACAAGTTCACCGTCGTCGACAATGAGTGGGTAGAGACGGGCTCTTGGAACTACACCGATGGCGACTCTTACCGCCTTAACAACAACATGATCGTGATCCATAGCTCCGAGCTGGCCGCCAACTACACGGCCGAGTTCGAGCGGATGTTCGTCAAGCACCAGTTCGGTCCCCAGAAGAGTGCTGGTGCCCACAATACCCGGCTGACGATCGATGGGGTCGCGGTCGAGAACTACTTCTCTCCTAAAGACAATCCGGCCGACCATGTCATCGACGTCGTGAGGCAGGCCAAGGAGAGCGTCTACTTCTTGGCATTCTCTTTCACTCACGACGGCATCGGCGATGCGATGGTCGCGCAGGCCAAAGCCGGGCGGAAGGTCGGGGGCGTCTTCGAAACGACCGGCTCCAACACGCCGTTCTCGGAATACGGCAAGATGAAGAAGGAAGGCCTGGACGTTTGGGCCGACGGTAGTCCATACTCGATGCATCACAAAGTGATAATCGTGGACGAGCAGGTCGTCGTCTTCGGCTCCTTCAACTTCAGTGCGGGCGCCGACGAATCGAACGACGAGAACCTGCTCATCGTCCACGACGCGGGTTTGGCCAAACAGTTCAAGGCGGAGTACGACCGGGTTCTCGCCTTGGCCAAGAACCCGCCCAGGTAAGGCGTCGCGTGGTTCTGGATTGTTACCGGCCGCGGGCTGAGTGGTTCTCGCATGACCCCTACTGGATACACGGCTTCAATCACGTGGCCCGGGTGCTGGTCTGGGCCAACCGTCTGGCGGAGGCGCTAGCGGCGCGGGGTGGGGGAGTGGACGTAGAGACCGTGCGCTGGGCCGCGGCGCTGCACGACCTCGGCCGGCACGACGATGGCCGTGACCCCCAGCACGGGGAGCGCTCCGCGCTCTAGGTAGAGCAGAATCAGAGTCTGCTGCCGGTAGAGTTGCCAGTGGGACGGCTGGCGAAGGTCGCCTATTGCTGCCGCTGGCACGTGCCCCGCGACGCCGAGGCGCCCGAGATGACGCCGGAGCTGGCCTGCCTCAAAGACGCCGACGGGCTCGATCGCGTGCGCATCATCGATCTCGATCCCCACCAACTGCGCCTGCCGGAGGCCAGGTCGTTCGTGGATGCCTCCTGGGGTTTGTGCCGAGCTACCGTCCCCATCGACCGCGACGACCCCTGGGGCCAGGTGCGGCAGGCTGCCCGGGCCCGCGACCTCTGGCCCTAGAAGCGCCCCTACCCCGCGCTACCGCTGGGCTGCACTGCGGCGGTAGGCGAAATCGGTCGCAAGGCGATCCCCAGGCAAATCCCCGCGCACAGCAGGCCCGCGCCCGCCATGGTGAAGGGGAGGCCGATTCTCTCAGCCAGCCAGCCCAAGATGATTCCCCCCAGCGGCGTGGTGCCGGCGTTCAATACCGTCCAGATGCCGATCACCCTGCCAACCACGTGCTTCGGCACCGCCAGCTGAACCGTGGCGTTGGCCGTGGTGAGGAAGCCCAGCGTGCCAAAGCCGACGAAGAAGAGCGCCACCAGGGAGAGCGGCGGCAACGTAGAGAGGGAGAAAACGGCCAGGGCCAACCCGCCGACCGTGGTAAAGAACGTCTGCGCCTGGCGGGGCCGGCGGGCCACCGTCTGGCCGCTGGCCACGGCGGCGGCGGCAATGGCGCCCAGGCCCACCGCCGTCAATAGCAGGCCCAAGCCGCCCGGACCGATCTGCAGCACCTGGCCGGCGAAGGCCGGCAAGAAGACCGTGTACGGGAGGATGACCATGCCGATCAGCCCGGCGATGAAGAGGGGCTCGCGCACCGCCTCCGTGTTCCAGGCCACCACCAGTCCCTCTTTGATCGCGGCCACGATTGGCGACTGGGCCACGTTGAGGCGGGGTGGGGTGCGGATGGCACTGAGGGTAATCACCAGCGATACCTGGCAGGCGGCAGCCACGGCCACGCACGGTGCTCCGCCCACCTCTGCCAGGAGGAGACCGGCCAGGGTGGGCGCGGCGATACGCGTCAGGTTAAAGCGCGCGGAGTTGAGGGCGACTGCCCGCCGCAGTCTGTCGGGGCCCACCAAATCGGCGATGAACGGCGACCAGGTTGGCCAGGCGAAGACCTGGGTGATGCCGATGAGCAGCAGCAACAAAAGGATCACCGGCACGGAGAGGAAGCCAAACCAGGCTACGCCCGCCAGGCACAACGAGGCCCCGGCGCCGAATACCTGGGCGGTGAGCAGCAGCTTTCTCCGGTCCACCCGGTCTGCCACGGCGCCGCCGAGCAGGCCGAAGAGCAACAGCGGCCCCATCTGGGCGAAGTTGGCCAGGCCCAACAGCAGCTCCGAGTGGCCTAGGTCCCAGACCAGCCAGCCGATGGACACCGAGAGGAACCAGCTGCCTGAGGCAGACAGCAACGCTCCCCCCATGAACAGGGCGAAGTTTCGGTTAATGAGCAGGTCATCGAGGTACTTGCGCAGCAAGCGTAGACTCCTGGCGGCTATCGTAACCTGGCGGGAGAGCGGCTGTCAACGCGCGGTCCTGCTTGCGACGGTCGAAATGGTTGCTATAATCAGGCCGCTGCTCGGCGGCGACGACTTGCCGTCCGCCGAACCGTAATTTTCTACTGGTGTTCTCCCTCCGGGCCGGGACGCCCGGGGTTGCTCTGAAAGGTAATCGAATGTCAACGCTGTCCCGTCGCGCCCTCTTGAGGCGCGCAGGCATCTATACCGCAACCGTAGTCGGCCTGATCTCCGGCTGCTCGACGAATCCCGCTCCGTCTCCCTCGCCGGCAAGCGCGCCGCCCGTCGCGACGAGCCCTGGAGCAAGTTCGCCAGTGGCATCCGCGGCGGCCGCTCAGTCGCCGTCGTCGGTGGCAAAGGCTGCCCCGCCGACCGCTTCGCCGGCGGTCGCGGCGACGGCCGGCGCCGTGCCGGCAGCGACCAGTTCGCCGACGGCTAGCGCCAGCGGCGGCCCGCCGCCCCAGCTGGTCGTGGTCAGGGGCGAGGGACCGGCGGCGCTCACCCGCGCCGCGGTCGCTGCCCTTGGCGGCATGGGGGCATTCGTGAAACCGGGCCAGCGGGTGTTGATCAAGCCGAACATCTGTGTTTCGCGCGAGCCGCAGTACGCCGCCACAACCAATCCCGAGGTGGTCGCCACGCTCGTGACGCTGTGCCGCGAGGCGGGCGCTGCTAAGGTGGTCGTCTTCGACCAGGGCTTCTCCGGTGTTTCGACCGCCTATAAAGTAAGCGGCATCGAGGCGGCGGTCACGGCCGCGGGCGGCGAGATGGGGACTTTCAGCCGCCTGAAGTACAAGACGACGCCAATTCCCCAGGGCAAGGACATCAAGTCCTGGAGTATCTACGAGGACGCCCTGACCTATGACGTACTTATCAACGTGCCCATCGCCAAGAACCATGACCTGGCCCAGCTGACGCTCAGAGTCTGTGAACAAATCACCTCGGTTGGTTGTAGTGTCCTGCCAGGCGAGCTAGAATAGGTTAAAGCGCCTGGGAGGTGAGCGGTGACCAAGGAGACCTTGTTTGAGATGCCAGAGCCGGAGG
>JAMCYS010000150.1 GCA_023473795.1 Chloroflexota bacterium
ACTGGCTTGGCCCCGCCCCTGGCGGCGATCCTTCAGGACTTGGGCTTCCCGCCCACCGAACGCTACGCAGCGGTTCATCTTTGATCACCATGCGAAATCCAGACTAAGGCAGGCGCAGCCAGGCGGCGAGCTTGTCGCTAACGTAGGGGCCGGTCCAGCGGAGCGTCTCCCGGTTAAGGTCGGAGCGGGAGCGCCGGAAAGCCCGGCTCTTCTGGTCCACCAGCGCTTCCGGCGTGGCGGTGGAGAAGTAGAAGGTGGGACGGAAACAGTCGTCCTCGGGCGCGATAACGCCCTCGGCCACGGCGAGAGCGCGCAGTTCGGTGTCGGGTTGCACCCGGTAGCCTTTGTCCAGCCAGACGTAGGCGGAGGGAATGGTTCGGGCCAGGCGGAGAGTCTCGTCAATCGTCTCCGGCGTCTCGCCGGGGCCGCCGAGGTTTAGCGCCAGGGAGAGCAGCACCCCGCCCCGGTGGAGCAGGCGGGCGCCTGAGAGTACCTCTGACGTACGGAACGGCTTGCGCTGGGCGGCCAGTACGGGGTCGGCCAGGCTGGCGGCAAAGACCATCAGGTCGCGCCCGCCTGCCCGCCGGTAGAGGCGCACGAACTCCTCGTCCACCTCCCCCGGTTCGAAGATGGCGCTGATGCCGATGCCGGGCCGGGCGCGAACAATCTCCTCCAGGACGGCCTTGGCGTGGTCGAGGGGCCGGTTGAAGCCGGCGTCGGCGAAGAAGACCGAGCGCACGCAGTGACGGCGGCGCAGGGTCACCATCTCGCTGGCTACTTGTCTCGGGTCGCGCAGCACCCACTGGCGGCCGAAGGTGCGGAAGGTGTCGCAGTAGATACAGTGGAACGGGCAGCCCGTGCGCACGACGATGCCTGCCTCGCAGAAGGTCCACAGCGCTCGCCGGTAGGGTTGCAGGTCGAGCAGGTCCCAGCCTTGGAAGGGGGTTTGGGCGTAGCCGGCAATTTGGAAGGGGTTGGTCAGCACCTCGCCCCCCTGGCGATAGACGAGGCCGGGCGTCTCCAGGTCGGGGCGGCCCGCGGCCAGCGAGGCGACGAAGCGAGACACCTGGTCCAGGTCGTCGCCGGCCAGGCCATAATCGGCCGCCAGCTCGCCCAGGTAGCGGCAGGGAAAGGTGGTGAAGGCCGAGCCCCCTAACAGATGTAAGGCTCGCGGGGCCGCCCGCCGGGCGACGTCCGCCAGAGCGCGGTAGAAGGGCAAGAATTCGATGAAGTCGCTGCGCGACTGGGTGTCGTGGTTGCGCAGGGAGAAAGCGATCAGGTTGGGGCCAAACTCGACTGCGGCTCGCGCCAGGGCCGCCTCAGGCGAGCGGGCGAACATGAGGTCGAGCAGGCACACCTCGTGGCCGTCGCGGCGCAGGCGGTCGGCCACGAGCATGGCCCCCAGAGGGGGCGGCGCCAGCATCCGGTAGCGGTTGGCGTAGACGACGAGGGCCTTCACTGCCCTACGCTTTCACTCCCCCCAGGGCCAGTCCCTTGATCAGATAGCGCTGGATGGCGAAGGTCAGTATCAGCACCGGCAGGGCGATCAAGGTGGCGGCGGCCGTGATGCCGCCCCAGTTGACCTCGGTATAGGACATAAAGCTGTAGACCGCGACCGGCAGGGTCATCGTCTTGCGGCCGGCCAGAATGAGGGCGAAGATGAAATTGTTCCAGGAGTAGATCAGCGAGAAGATGGACGAGGCCACGATGCCGGGCGCGGCCAGCGGCACCGAGACCTTCAAGAACACCCCCAACCGGGAGCAGCCGTCGATCATCGCCGCCTCCTCCAGTTCCGTCGGGATGTCCTCGAAGAAGGCGATCAGTAGCCAGATGATCATCGGCATGGTGATGATCAGGTGGGTCAGGATCAGGGCCTGGTAAGTGTCTACCCAGCCCACGCGTGTGAAGAGCAGGTACCAGGGCAAGAGGAAACTGATCCAGGGCACCATGCGCGAGGTGAGAATGGCGATGGCCAGCTTCGATTGCCGCCAGCGGGCGATGCTGTAGGCGGCCGGCAGGCCGAAGACCAGCCCCAACAGTGTGGCCGAGACGGAGACGATGACGCTATTGATGGCGTAGTCGACGAAGGGCACCCGCTGAAAGACGTCGAAGTAGTTCTTCAGCGTCGGCTCGAAGATAAAGAGCGGCGGCCAGGCGGTCTGCTGGACGCCGGTCTTGAAGCTGGAGAGCAGCATCCAGACAAAGATGAACATAAAGGGGCAGATGACCAGGGCGACCGCCAGGTAGAGCAGCGTGGTGTTGAGTACCTTCCGCCAACTCCTATGACGACGGACGACCCGTGGTTGGGCGATCGCGCTCATAGCTCTTGCCTCCTCAGCCGGATCAGGACGCCGCTCACCATGAAGACCAGCGCGATGAGGCTGAGCGACACCGCCGCGGCATAGCCGATGTGGAAGTACTCGAATGCGGTTTGGAAAGCGAAGAGGTTGATGGTCTGCGATGCCCTCCCCGGCCCGCCCTGGGTCATGACGTAAATCGTGTCGAAGGTCTTCAGCGTGTCGATGATGCGGAAGAGCGCCGCCACCACGATGGTCGGCCGCAGCAGGGGCAGGGTAATGTGCCAGAGTATCTGCCAGGCGCTGGCGCCGTCGATCTTGGCCGACTCCACCGGCTCGACGGGGATGGTGGCGAGCCCGGCCAGCAGCAGCAGGGTGACGAAGGGCGTGTACTGCCAGATGTCCACGACGGCCAGGGCCGGAATGACGAGGGCCAGGTTGGACAACCACTCCTGCGGTGGGACGCCGATGAGGCTCAGAAGGTAGTTGAGCACGCCCAGGGTGGGGTTATACATCAGGACCCAGATTAGCGCCATGGCCGTTGGCGTGGCCATCATCGGCAGCATGAACAGCGTGCGGATGACCTTGTGTCCCTTCAGCTCGCGGTTCAGGAGAAGGGCGATGGCCAGGCCAATGACCAATTCCAGCACCACCGCCAAGGCGGTGAAGTAGATAGTTCGCCAGATCGAGTCGCGGAAGTTCTCGTCCTTGCCGAAGAGGTCGGCGAAGTTCTGCAAGCCTACGAACTGCGGTTCGGCGGTGCTGGTGGCGAACCACGTCTGCATGGACATGTAAATGTTGTAGAGAGAGGGGAAAACCATGACTAGCAGCAGCATGATCACGGCGGGCGCCGGGAACAGCCACTGGGCGTGTCGGTCGATGAACGAAAGCACGGCGTCGGTGGGCCCCCGGCTCACCTGGGCCGCCACAGGCTTCTCGGCAACGGACATGGTTTCCCCCTCCACGCGGACTCGAGTAAGCGAGCGGCTCTAGCCCTCGGTCTTGGCCATGATGTCGGTGATGGCTTTGTTCGTCTTCTCCGCTTCCGCCTTGAGGGCATCGCCGGTGACCCCTTGCATGGCCTTCACGATAAGCTCGCCGACGGCGTTGCGCACCTCCATCACGGAGACGACCTCGGGGCTGTAGCCCTTGTTGCTGATCTGCAGCGTCTTGAGCGTGTTGTCCGCCCAGTCGGGCCACTGCTTTCTGATGTCCTGCCCCTCGGGCGAGTTCCAGACCGAGGTGCGAGAGGACGGGCAGCCGCGGCCGTGGGTGTAGGTTTGGTACTTCTTCTGCAGCGACCAGATGATGAAGTACCAGGCAGCCTCCTTCTTCTCGGAGAGGGCGCTGATGGACGTGCCGGCGGTCCAGATGCCCGGTGTGTTGCCAACCGGCCCCTTGGGGAACATAGCCCAACCGACCTTGCCCACGACCTGCGACTTCTCTTTGTCGTCGAGGGCGTTGCGGAAGCTGTTGGCGTCGGTGATCACGGCCGCCCGGTTGGACTGCATCTGGGCGACGGCCTCGGGCCAGTTCATCGTGGTCATACCCGGCGGGCCGTACTTGCGGGCCACGTCGGCGTAGAATTGAATCGACTTCAGACTGGCATCGCTGGCGACGTCGGGCTTGCGGTCCTTCGTCAGGTAGTCGCCGCCGAAAGCGTAGAGGTAGCTCGACCAGGGCACGGCGTTCTGGGTGACCGTGCCCCGGCCCACCCAGCCGTACATACTGGGCGGGCTGTGGACCTTGTCCAGAGCCGCCGGCATGTCGAGCAGATTCTCCGGTGGCTTGACGCCTTTCGCCTCGAAGAGGTCCTTGCGGTAGATGAATAGGCAGGCCTCCGAGACGACCGGCAGGGTCAGCTGCTTGCCGAGCATGTTGCAGGTCTTGAGCATGCCTTCGGCGAAGTCCTTCATGTCGAAGTCGGGCGGCACCATCTTGGGGTTGTTCATGTACTCGTCGAGTGGGAAGATCCAGCCCGCCTTGTAGTACTTGATGCCCTCGACGTGCGGGGCGATGTAAATCAGGTCGATGTCTTTGTTCTTGGCCGTCAGCTCGGTCTGGACCTTCTGCCGGTTCTGGTCCTGGGCCAGCTGCTCCCAGTTCAGTTTGATGCCCGTCAGGTCCTCGAACTCGGGCACCTTAGAAGTCATCGGCTGAGACCAGTTGTCGTTCCAGCCGACGTATCGTAGGCTCGTGCCCTTGTATTTCTTCCAATCGAAGTCGCCGGCGCCGGTGCTGGCGGCGGGCGCCTGAGTGGCGGCTGGCTTGGGGGCCTGGGTCGCCGCCGGAGCGGGCGCGGTCGTCGCGGCTGGCTTGGGAGCCTCGGTGGCCTTGGGCGCAGGGGCTGTAGTGGGCGCGGCCACCGGCTGAGCGCAGGCCGCCAAGAGTAGGGCGACAGACGAGCCGGTGGCAACCTTGAGGAAGCCCCGGCGAGTGAGGTTCTTCTGAACCACAGTCGGTTCGCGGTGCTCAGACATCTTTCCCCTCTTCTCCTGTCTGGGATTGTGCCACCCCACGGCCATCGCTGGCGCGCGGGGAGCACCCGGAACTCGGCACGACGGCGCGCCGAGTCTCCGCTACCAAACGCGTTCACGATCTGACGTCCTGGACCGCTATCTAGTGCCGGCGGTCCCAGGTATGGTCGCCAACCGGCGGTCGGACCGCTGTCACCTGGACTGAGCGCTTTCCTCTCTCACCTCCTTGCTCGCGGCCGCGCCCGGGGCGGGCGAGCCGCCCGTGTCAGTCCGCGGCTGTTTGAGTTTCCCCCGCGACAGGCAGGGCCGCGCACAGGTCGTCGACCGTGTGATGAATGTGGGCACAAAGCAAGCTGACCGCCTCCTCGCCCCTACCTGCCTCCAGAGCCGCCAGGATGGCGACGTGTTCGCGGTGGCCGGCGGCGGGCCGCCCCGGCAGACGGACGGCCTGGTAGCGCACCATATGGAACTGATCGTTCATCATAGCAAAAGTGCGGGCCAGGCGCCGGTTGCCGGCGGCCTGAACCAGCAGACGGTGAAACTCCTGGTCTATAGGGCCGTAGGCGCGCTGGTCACCAGAAGCGACCACCCTCTCGCCTGCCGCCAGCAGCCGGCGGAGGTCGGCAACCAGCTCTGGGGCGAGGCGTTCCACGGCGCGCCGGGTGGCGTAACTCTCCAGTATCTCTCGCAACTCCCCGAGCTCGATAACGTCCTCGGCGTTGAAGGAGGTGACGACGGCTCCCCGGCGGGGCAGCAGCGAAACCAGCCCTTCGCGCTCCAATCGGGTGAGGGCCTCGCGCACGGGGGTCGTGCTGACGCCGAAGCTGCCGGCGATGGTCGATTCGACGAGGCGGCTGCCGCTGGGAAGGCGCTGCTCGATAATGGCGTTCTTGAGGGCCTCGTATACGACCTGAGAGACGTTGGGGTGCGGATCAAGCCTGGGTAGACTAGGAACCTCCATCGGAACCTCCCCAAGACAGAAAGTCCGCTTGCTGAACAAAATACAGGATGCATCCTATCCTGTCAATAGCTCTGGCGCTCGCAGCAGGGCTTGTGCCTGCTGGCGAGTCGCAACCAGGTGGTCCAGACGGTCGGGGCCTGAACGGGTGAAGCGGAGGGCAAAGAGAAGCCCCCCGCGAGCAGAACGCTCGCGGAGGGCTTGGACTGGGTTGAAAGCGGGTGGGGCTACTGGCGCTTGGCCTCGGCCTTGTCCTTCTCGGCCTTGCCCTCGTTCTCCATTCGTTCGTTGCCGGTGATTTTGCCGGCGGTCTCTTTAAGGTTACCCTTCATTTCTTCGCTTCTATCGCCCACGCTGATACTCCCTCCCCACATAGTATGTCGCATCGCGGCGACGCTGCCGGTCGATGCGGCTTACATGGGCGGCAATTATGGTGCCAGCGAGGGCAGCCGGCAGCTATGTCTCCGCCGCCAGAACCTGGCGCGCCTTCTGAACGTTGTCCACCTTCACCACGGCCGCGGCCTTCTCCAGGGGCATGTCCACGAAGGCGTAGATGTATTCCACGTTCAGTCCCGCTTCCGAGAGAGGCCGCACGGCGGCCTTGAGCAGTCCACCCGGAGTGTCGGGCAGTTCAACCCGCAGCACCTCGGTGGTGGAGGCGGTCAGCCCGGCATCGCGCAGGGCTCGCAGCCCCAGGTCGGTGTCGGAGAGGATCATGCGCACGATGCCGAAGTCGCTGGTGTCGGCGATAGAGAGGGCGCGGATATTGATCTCCCTGTCGGCCAGCGCCTGCAGGACTGCCTGCAGGCTGCCGAGACGGTTCTCGGCGAACACAGATACTTGCTTGAGTATGCTCACCGCTGCCATGGATTGCCTCCTACAGTTCCCTGCGGTCGATGACGCGCTTGGCCTTGCCTTCGCTGCGCTGGATGCTGCGTGGCTCCACGAGCTTGACGCGGGCGTTGATGCCGAGCACGCTCTCGATCTCGGCCCGCACCCGGCGGCCCAGCGCCTCCAGAGTGCGGATTTCGTCTGAGAAGACCTGCTCCGAGACTTCGACCCAGATCTCCAGGTCGTCTAGCGTGTGCTCGCGATCCACGACGATCAAATAGTGAGGCTCCACGCCCTCCACCTCCAGCAGCACGGACTCGATCTGGGAGGGGAAGACGTTGACGCCGCGCACGATCAGCATGTCGTCGGTGCGGCCAGTGACCTTGTCCATGCGCACCAGGGTGCGCCCGCAGGCGCAGGTCTCGTGGTGCAGGGCGGTGATGTCGCGCGTGCGGTAGCGGATGACCGGCAGGCCCTCCTTGGTGATCGTGCTGACGACGAGTTCGCCTTTCTTGCCGTCGGGCAGGGCCTCGCCGGTCACAGGGTCCACCACCTCGGCGAGGAAGTGGTCCTCGAAGATGTGCAGGCCGTTCTTCTGAGGGCACTCCTGAGCCACGCCGGGGCCGATGATCTCGCTCAGGCCGTAGATGTCGAGCGCTAGGATGCCCAGCTTGGCCTCGATCTCGTCGCGCATGCGGAATGACCAGGGCTCGGCGCCGAAGATGCCCACGCGCAGCTGGCTGGCCCTCAGATCGACCCCCATTTCGTCCGCCGTCTCTGCCAGGTAGAGCGCGTAGGAGGGCGTGCAGCAGATGACCGTGCTGCCCAGATCCTGGAGCAGCATGAT
The DNA here is from genome assembly GCA_023473795.1 of Chloroflexota bacterium. Taxonomy (GTDB): domain Bacteria; phylum Chloroflexota; class UBA6077; order FW602-bin22; family JAMCYS01; genus JAMCYS01. The sequence goes on from JAMCYS010000150.1 coordinate 7,411, forward strand.
CTGGCGTTTGCTGTTGCCGCCGGACATGGGGATGACGGCGGCGCCCACCCGCTCGGCGCCGTAGTGAATGCCCAGGCCGCCGGTGAAGAGGCCATAGCCGTAGGCGTTGTGAACCACGTCGTGGCTGGTGACGCCACACATGGTCAGCGTGCGGGCCATCATCTCCGACCAGAGCGAGATGTCGGCCCGGGTGTAGGCGACCACGGTGGGCTTGCCGGTGGTGCCGCTGGAGGCGTGCAGGCGCACGATCTCCGAGCGCGGCACGGCCGCCAGACCCAAGGGGTAGTTGTCGCGGAAGTCCTGCTTGGTGGTAAACGGCAGTTTGGCGAGATCGGCCAGAGAGCGCACGCTTTCGGGGCTGAGCCCCTTCTGCTGAAAAGCCTCTCTGTAGAACGGGACCTTCTCGTAGACCTCGCGCACCTTGGCCTGGAGACGGCGCAGCTGCAGCTGCTGCAGCTCGGCCCGCGGCATCGTCTCGTGCACCTTGTCCCAGTACATAGCCCCTCCTATACGAGTGATGAGTGACGCGTCATGAGTGATGAGTAATGGGTGCTGAGTGCCCTTCATAACTCATTACTGCGCTCCAGGCACCGCCCAGGCGTCCATGGTGGCGGCGCCATAGCGCAGTCGCTTGGACGCCTGGTATTCAGGCGAGGCCCACCAGGCCCGGACAGCATCCATAGTCGGGAACTCGAGCATGACCAAGCGTCTGCCGTCATGCCTGCCATCCAGCACCTCGACTACGCCGCCCCGGATGAGGTAGCGGCCGCCGTAGGCGTGGATGGCCGCGGGCACGGCCTTCTTGTATTCCTCGTACTGCGCCGGATCGGTCACGTCGATCTGGACGATGACGTAGGCTGGCATTGCAGAACCCCCTACCCCGCCGCGGCGCGGCCGCGGGCAAAGGCCTCCTTGTTCAACTCCAGAAAGCGCTTGGGCACGTGGCGCTCCAGGGCCTGTTGCCAGGCGGCGTCGGGCAGATCCAGAAAGCGCGACAGGAAGCCGATCATGACCACGTTGACGACTTTGCGGTTGCCCAGGCTGCGGGCGATGCCGTCGCCGTCCAGCCAGTGCACCTTCTCCGCCCGCGCGGCGAGCGCCGCTCGCACTTGCTCGTCGCTGGGGTAGGTGGCGCTGCCGCTGCTCACGGCCAAAGGCGGCATGGCGTAGTCACAGACGATGGCTATCCCACCGGGTTTCAGCTGGCCGGCGTTGCGCGCCGCCTCCAGTTTCTCCAGGGCCAGCAGGTAGTCGGCTTGCCCCGGGCGCGCCAGGGGCGAGTGTACCGTCCTGGCCAGGCGCACGACGCTCGTCACCGAGCCGCCCCGCTGCGCCATGCCGAAGACGTCGGACTTCTTTACATCCAGGCCGATGCTCAGGGCTGCCTCCGCGAGCAGGTCGCCCGCCAGGACGATGCCCTGCCCGCCGACGCCGGCCAGTATCAGGTCCAGCTTCATCGCTCCTCCCTCACAGCTCGGCCAGATGGATGGCGTCGTGGGCGCAGACCTGCCCGCAAAGCGTCTGGCAGACCGAGCCCACGCACAGATTCTGGTCGATGGTTACGCCGTTCTCGCCCTTGACCACGGCCGGGCAGCTGATGCGCAGGCAGAGGCCACAGGCGTTGCACTTCTCGGCGTCCACCACGGCCTGGCGCTTGGGTTCCTTGTTGCGCAGGGCGCACAGCCCCTTGACGACCACCACCGAGGCCCCGGGGTTGTCGAAAGCGCCCTTGAGCGCCCGGCGCAGTCCAGGCAAGTCGAAGGCGTTGGCCTCCCGCACGTCGCTCACGCCCACGGCCCGCGCCAGGTTGGCGATATCGATCGCTTGCGTTTGTTGGCCGAGGGCGGAGACGCCCGTGGCCGGGTTCTCCTGGTGGCCGGTCATGGCCGTGGTGCCGTTGTCGAGAACGACCACGGTGAGGTTCCCCTGGTTGTAGACCACGTCCACCAGCGCCGCGATGCCGGAGTGCATGAAGGTGGAGTCGCCGATGACGGCCACGATTTTGTCTTTCACGCCCGCCTTGGCGGCGCCCAGCGCCATGCCGATGCTGGAGCCCATGGAAACGCAGCTGTCGAGGGCGCCCAACGGGGGCAGCACGCCCAGCGTGTAGCAGCCGATGTCGCCGGCGATGACAAGCTGCGGCTCCTGGCTGGAACCGTCGGCCCGCTTCTGGCGCCGTCCCAGTAGGCTGAGCACGTAGAAGGTCGAGCGGTGCGGGCAACCCGGGCAGAGCACCGGCGGCCGGGGCGGCAAGGGAACGTCGGGAACGGCCGGTAGAGCCTCCGCACTGTCGCCCGCCAGCAGTCCGGCCCGGCGGGCGGACGCTTCCACGACGCCGAGGTCGAACTCGCCCAGAATGGGGAAGATGCTCTTGCCCTCGGCGGCCAAGCCCAGAGCCTTGATCTCCCCCTCCATGATGGGGTCCAGCTCCTCCACCACGACCAGCCGCCGCACGCTAGCAGCGAAGGAACGGAGGAGGGTCTCCGGGGTGGGATAGCTGAGGCCCAGCTTGAGGAGGCTGGCCTCCGGGAAGACCTCGCGCGCGTAGTGGTAGGCCACGCCGCTGGTGACGATGCCCAGCCGGCCGTCGCCGGCCTCCACCCGGTTGCCGGGGAAGGAGCAGGCATACTCGGCCAGCGCCTGTTGCCGCGCCTCCACGCCAGGATGCAGGCGCCGGGCGTTGGCCGGCACGAGCACGAAGCGGCCGGGGTCGTGGCGGAACTTGGCCTCCGGCAGCGGCGGCCGCTCGCCGGTGACGTCGACCACGGTGCGGGAATGGGCGACGCGGGTGGTGGTGCGCACGAGGACGGGCGTGTTGAAGCGCTCGCTCAGCTCGAAGGCCAGGCGAGTGAAGTCGTAGCACTCCTGGCTGTCGGCCGGCTCCAGCAGTGGCACCTTGGCAGAGCGGGCGTAGTGGCGGTTGTCCTGCTCGTTCTGCGAGCTGTGCATGCCCGGGTCGTCGGCCGTGATCACGACCAGGCCGCCGCCGACGCCGCTGTAGGCCACCGAGAAGAACGGGTCGGCGGCGACGTTGAGGCCAACGTGCTTCATCGAGGCCATGGCCCGCACGCCGCTCCAGGAGGCGCCGATGGCCACGTCCAGGGCGACCTTCTCGTTGGGCGACCACTCGGCGTAGACGCCCCGCAGGCAGGCGATGGCCTCCAGTATCTCCGTGCTCGGCGTGCCGGGGTAGGCGGCGGCCACCCCCAGCCCGGCGTGATAGGCGCCGAGGGCGATGGCCTCATTGCCCGAGAGTAGTTGCTTCATGCTTTAGCGACCCCTGTCGTGCCCAGGTAGGCGTGGCGCACCCGCTCGCTGGCGAGCAGCTCGGCGGCCGGGCCTTCCATTACTATGCGCCCCCGCTCCATCACGTAACCACGATCGGCCACCCGCAAGGCGGCCACGGCGTCCTGCTCCACGAGCAACACCGTCAACCCCGCTTCGCGCAGGCGGCCGACGAGGGCGATTATCTCACGCACGAGCTGTGGTGCCAAGCCGATGGACGGCTCGTCCAGCAACAGCAGACGCGGCGAGCCCATCAGCGCCCGGCCGATCGCCAGCATTTGTTGCTCGCCGCCCGAGAGGCTGCCGGCCCGCTGCGCCGAGCGCTGGCGTAGCACGGGGAAGAGGGCGTAGACCCGCTCCAGGCTGGCCGCCACCTTCTCCGTGCCGGCGAAGCGTCCGGCCGGTCCCAAGAGGCTCCCGGCCCCCCTGGCCTGGCCGAAGGCGCCGAGCAGGAGGTTGTCGCGGACGGTCATCGCGCCGAAGGTCTGCCGGCCCTCCGGGACGTAGCCCAGGCCGCGGCGGGCCAGCGTGTGGGCCGACAGGCCGGCGATGGCGGCGCCGTCGAACTGGACGGTGCCCGAGGAGACAGGCGAGAGGCCGGCGACGGCGTTGAGCAGGGATGTCTTGCCGGCGCCGTTGGCCCCGACCAGGGTGACGATCTCGCCCTGCTCCACGCGCAGGCAGGCCTCGCGCACCGCCCGCACGCGGCCGTAGTAGACGGAGAGGTTGTCGATTCTGAGCATTTCGCCTCCAAGTCGCCTTGTCCCGGCTCCCTATGCAAGAAATGCTTAAGTCAAATGGCGCCGAGGGGTTGTTACGTTGTCATTCTGAGGCTCCGTAGGGGCCGAAGAATCATCCATCGCCCTACGGGCAACCACTGGGAATGAAAACGGGCATTCCTCGTAGAGGCGGTCGGTGTCGCCGGGCCCTGGACTGCGCAGGCTTGCCCGCGCCCTGGAAGGCGGCGGCTTGCCGCCGCACTCCACGTTGCCCCCACGGTCGCTCAGCAAGTGCCCATTTTCATAAGAATCGTCCATTGCCCTGGCGGGCCACCACCGAGAATGAAAATGGGCATTCCTCGTAGAGGCGGTCGGTGGCGCCGAGCCCTGGACTGCGCGGGCTTGCCCGCGCCCT
>JAMCYS010000127.1 GCA_023473795.1 Chloroflexota bacterium
GCTGAAGGACACGGTGCGCACCCTGCAGGCGCTGGGCGGCGATATGGTCGTGGTGCGGCACTCGCAATCGGGCGCCCCCTACTTCATCGCCGAGCACATCGCGGGCTCGGTGCTCAACGCCGGCGACGGCTGGCACGCCCATCCGACCCAGGCCCTGCTGGACCTCTACACCGTGCGGGAGAGGCTGGGCAACGTGGCAGGGCTGAAAGTGGTGATTCTGGGCGACGTGCTGCATTCGCGCGTGGCCCGCTCCAACATCTGGGGCTTCGCCAAGATGGGGGCCGAGGTGACGATCTGCGGCCCCGGCACCCTCTTGCCCTACGCCGCCGGCCAGGGCGCCGAGGAAGGCATCGTGCCGCCGGTGCGGGTCGAAGAAGATTGCGACCGAGCACTGGCGGGGGCGGACGTGGTGATGGCCTTGCGTTTGCAGAAGGAGCGCCAACAGGGCGGGCTGCTGCCCAGCCTGCGCGAGTATGCCGCCCTGTACCAGCTCAACCCCGCCCGCCTGGCCAAGGCCCGACCGGGAGCGCTGGTGATGCATCCGGGCCCCATGAATGAGGGTGTGGAGATAGCGCCCGAGGTGGCTTATGGCGCCCAGTCGGTGATCGAGCAGCAGGTCACCAACGGCGTGGCGATCCGGATGGCGCTGCTCTACCTGCTGGCCGGCGGACGGCCGAGTGAGATTTAGGCGAGGAGGAAATCTGTGAGTGACGCACTGATCAGACGCGGCCGGATAGTCGATCCGAGCCAGAACTTGGACGCCCCGGGAGACCTCCTCGTGCGCGACGGCAAGATTGCGCGCCTCTGGCCGGCCGGCGAAGCCCCCAACGCCGACGGGGTTCTGGAACTGGACGCCGCGGGCTTGGTGGTGACGCCGGGCTTCATCGATCTGCACGTGCATCTGCGCGAACCGGGGCACGAGGAGAAGGAGACCATCGCCACGGGCAGCCAGGCGGCAGTGGCCGGTGGCTTCACCACAATCTGCGCGATGCCCAACACGGAGCCTGCTACCGATAGCGCGGCGATGGTAGAATACGTCGGCCGCGTCGCCGCCGCCGGTGCGGCGAGGGTGCTGGTGGTGGCTGCCGTGTCCAAGGGCAGGCAGGGCAAGGAGCTGGCAGAACTGGGCGAATTGGCAGCGGCCGGAGCCGTCGGCTTCAGCGATGACGGCAACCCGGTGGCCAGCAACACGTTGCTGCGCAACGCCCTCGCCTACAGCCGGATGCTCAGACTACCGATAATGGATCACTGCGAGGACCCCGAGCTGACCAAGGGCGGCCAGATGAACGAGGGCCCGGTGGCGACCAGGCTGGGCCTCAAGGGCACGCCTGCCGCGGCGGAGGAGGTTCTCGTCGCCAGAGACGTGGCCCTGGCCGAGCTGACTGGCGGGTGGGCGCACATCTGCCATATCAGCACGGCGCGAGCGGTCGCCATCGTGCGCGACGCCAAGGCGCGCGGCGTGCGAGTGACCGCCGAGGCCACGCCGCATCATCTGGTTATGACCGACGAACTGGTGATGGGCAGGTGGCCGCTATTCCCAGGCAGCGCGGCGGCCCACCTGCCTTACGACACGAATACGAAGGTGAATCCGCCGCTGCGCTCCCGAGTGGATGTCGAGGCGCTGCTGGCCGGGCTGCGCGATGGCACTATCGACGCCATTGCCACCGACCACGCGCCGCACCACGTCCTGGACAAGGAGTGCGAGTACGACTTCGCCGCGCCGGGACTGAGCGGCCTGGAGACGGCCCTGCCGGCGCTCCTGCTCCTGGTCGAACAGGGCAAGCTGAGTCTGGCGGAAGTCATACGGGCGCTGACGGTTGGCCCGGCCCGCCTCCTGGGGCGAGAGCTGGGATCGTTGCGCCCCGGTGGCGTGGCGGATGTGACGGTCTTCGATCCGAGTTTGGCCTGGCAGGTGACGCCCGACGCGCTGTTCTCGAAGGGCAAGAATACGCCCTTCCTTGGTGAGACGGTCAAAGGCAAGGTCGTTCTGACGCTGCGCGAGGGTAGGGCGGTTCACGGCGCTACGCGCCTGACCCAGCCGCTGGCGCTGGAGAGGTAAACAGTGAAGAGGGCAGTGCTCGCCTTGGAGGACGGGGCCTGGTACGAAGGGCTCTCGTTTGGTGCCGAGCGTGATGCCGAGGGCGAGGTGGTCTTCTGCACCTCGATGACCGGCTACCAGGAGATCGTCACCGACCCTTCTTACCGGGGGCAGATGGTCGTGCTCACCTATCCGTTGATCGGCATCTACGGAGTTGTCGGCGCCGATGCGCAGTCGTGGCGTCCCTGGGCTGAGGCCTTGATCGTGCGCGACTACTACGACGACTACAGCAACTGGCGGGCGGAGGCGAGCCTGCACTCCTACCTCGCGGACTTTGGCGTGCCCGCCTTGTTTGGCGTCGACACTCGAGCCCTCACCCGGCACCTGCGCACCTACGGCACCATGCGGGCGGTGCTCTGCCTCGAGCCCGCCGGGGACGTGGAAGCGCTGGTGAAGCGGGCCAAGGAAGTGCAGCCCCTTTCCGAGAAGCGGCTCGTGGCCTCGGTAACGGTGGCTCGACCTTATGAGCTGCCGAGCGACCCCGCCGCGGGCCAGCCGCCTAAGGTGGTGGTGATCGACTGTGGCGCCAAAGCCAGCATCGTCAACTGGCTGGCGAGGAAGGGCGCCGCGGTCGTGGTGCTGCCGGCGTCGGCCACGGCCGCCGACGTGCTGGCAGAGCGGCCCGCTGGGGTGGTGTTCTCCAACGGGCCCGGCGACCCTGCCTCGCTGCTGGATGTAGTGGGGACGATGCGCGACCTGCTGCAGACCGACTTGCCCCAGTTGGACATCTGCCTGGGGCACCAGATGCTGGGTCTGGCTGTAGGGGGACGCACCAGCCGCTTGAAGTTTGGCCACCACGGCGGCAACCATCCGGTGAAGGACCTGCGCACGGGCAAAGTGCACATCACGTCTCAGAATCACGAGTTCCAGGTGGAGGCAGGCTCGCTCGACCCGAGCAGCGGCTGGTACGTCAGCCACACCAATCTCAACGACGGCTCAGTCGAGGGTTTGGCCCACGACGCGCGGCCGGTCTTCTCGGTCCAATTTCACCCGGAGGCAAGCCCGGGGCCCGAGGACAACCTGTACGTGTTCGACAGGTTCCTCGCCGCTTGCCGGAGGCAGCCTTAATGGCCAGCGCGAGCGTCCGCAAGGTCCTGGTGATCGGCTCGGGCCCCATCGTTATCGGCCAGGCGGCTGAGTTCGATTACGCCGGCACGCAGGCCTGCAAAGCCCTGCGGGAGGAAGGAGTCACGTCCGTCCTCGTCAACTCCAATCCGGCCACCATCATGACCGACGCCGGCATAGCCGATCACGTCTATATAGAGCCGCTGGTTGTGGACGTTCTGGAGCGGGTGATTGCCCGCGAGCGGCCCGATGGTTTGCTACCGACCCTGGGCGGACAGACGGGCCTCAACCTGGCGGTGGAGCTGGCCGACGCCGGCATCTTGGAGAAGTACGGGGTGCGGCTGCTCGGCACGCCGCTGGCCACGATCAAGCGGGCCGAGGACCGCGAGCTCTTCAAGCGCATGCTGGCCGAAATCGACGAACCCGTGCCGGAGAGCGTGACGGTCTACTCGCTGGAGGAGGCGCGCGCCTTCGCCAAGCGCCAGGGCCTGCCCTTGGTTATCCGGCCGGCCTTTACCCTCGGCGGCACGGGGGGAGGCATCGCTCACACCCCGGAGGAGTTCGACCGCATCGTCACGGGCGGCCTGTCGGCCAGCCCCATCCACCAGGTGCTGGTGGAGCAGTCGGTGATGGGCTGGAAAGAAATCGAGTACGAAGTGATGCGCGACTCGGCCGACACCTGCATCACCGTCTGCAACATGGAGAATATTGACCCTATGGGCGTCCACACGGGCGACAGCATCGTGGTGGCGCCGAGCCAGACCCTCTCCGACCGCGAGTACCAGCTGCTGCGTACCGCTTCCTTGAAGATCATTCGTGCCCTGGGCATCGAGGGCGGCTGCAACATCCAGTTCGGCTTGAACCCGAAGTCGTTCGACTACGTCGTGATCGAGGTCAACCCCCGCGTCAGTCGCTCCTCGGCCCTTGCTTCCAAGGCTACCGGCTATCCCATCGCCCGCGTTGCCGCCAAGATTGCCGTGGGCCGGCGCCTGGACGAGATTCCCAACGCGGTCACCGGCAAGACGATGGCCGCCTTCGAGCCGGCGCTCGACTACTGTGTGGTCAAGATCCCGCGTTGGCCGTTCGACAAGTTCCCCTATGGCGACCGTGTCATCGGCACTCAGATGAAGGCCACCGGGGAGGTGATGGCCATCGATCGTTGCTTCGAGGCCGCCCTGCAGAAAGCGGTGCGTTCGCTGGAGATCGGCGGCCGCAGCCTGCTCTGGGAGGACTCCGCCTGGGACAAGGGCTCGGATTCGGCGAACGAGGAGCTGTGGCAGCTGATCGAGAAGGCCAACGACAATCGACTCTGGGCTTTGATGGCGGCTCTGCGGCGCGGCATCGGGGTCGAGGAACTGGCGCGGCGTTCCGGCGGCATCGATCCTTGGTTCCTGCGCCGGCTGCAGCGGCTGGGGCTAATGGAGAGGCGCCTCCTGGCGGAGTCTCTGACCCCCGACCTAGTCCGGGAGGCAAAGCGGCTGGGCTTCTCGGACGTCCAGATAGCCACTCTCAGCGACCGCCTGCCCGAACAGGTCCGCGAATTGCGCCAGACCTGGGGCATAGCGCCCGTCTACAAGATGGTCGACACCTGCGCGGCGGAGTTCGCTGCCCAGACGCCTTACTTCTACAGCACTTACGAGCTGGAGAATGAGGCGGAGGCTCTGGCTGGGCCGCGGGCGGCCGTTATTGGCTCCGGTCCCATCCGCATCGGCCAGGGAATCGAGTTCGACTATTGCTCCGTGCACTCGGCCTGGGCTCTGCAAGCCGCCGGCTTGCAGAGCATCATGATCAATAGCAACCCGGAGACCGTTTCCACCGACTTCGACACCTCGGACCGGCTGTATTTCGAGCCGCTCGACGAGGAGAGCGTGCGGGACGTGCTGGAGAACGAGGGCCTGGCCGAGACGAGCGCGGTAGTGCAGTTCGGCGGCCAGACTGCCATCAACCTGGCCGAACCACTCACCCACAGCGGGGCCAAGATCATCGGTTCCAGCGCCGAGGCGATCGACATAGCCGAGGACCGTCGGCGGTTCGAGGCCTTTCTGGATCGCCTGGGCATCCCTCAGCCGCCGGGCGGCGGCGTGACGACAGTCGAGGAGGCCCTGCGCCAGGCCGATTTGATCGGCTATCCGGTGTTGGTTCGCCCTTCCTATGTGCTCGGCGGCCGGGCGATGGAGATAGTCAAGAACGCCACGGAGCTCGTGCGCTACGTCTCCGTGGCAACCGAGATTTCCCACCGCCGCCCGATCCTCATCGACAAGTACCTAGAAGGCAAAGAAGTCGAGGTTGACGCGATCTGCGACGGCAGCGAGGTGCTGATCCCAGGAGTAATGGAGCACATCGAGCGGGCCGGCGTGCACAGCGGCGACAGTGCCGCGGCCTATCCGGCCGTGGGGCTGTCCACCGCCGAGGTGGACACGATAGTTGACTACACCACGCGCGTTGCCCTGGCCCTGGGTGTGCGCGGGCTAATGAACGCGCAGTACGTGATCTTTGAGGGCGCGGTCTACGTTCTGGAGGTGAATCCCCGCGCCAGCCGCACGGTGCCGTTCCTCTCCAAAGTCACCGGCGTGCCGATGGTTCGCCTGGCGACGCTCATTATGACGGGACGCAGCCTGGCGGAGCAGGGCTATCGCGGTGGACTGTGGAAGCGGCAGAAGCTGGTCGGCATCAAAGCGCCTGTTTTCTCGATGGCCAAACTGGTGGGAGTCGACACCTATCTCGGACCCGAGATGAAGTCCACCGGCGAGGTGATGGGGATCGACTACTCCTACGACGCGGCTCTGCGTAAGGCGCTAATCGCCGCGGGACTGGCCCTGAAGCCGAGCGGCACTCTGTTGCTGAGCATCGCCGACCAGGACAAGCTCGCCACCCTGCCGCTCGTCCGCCGGCTGCACGAACTGGGTTACACCTTCTTTGCTACCGAGGGCACCGCCGTGCTGATGCAGGCCGTGGGTCTGCCGGTACGGATGGTGACGAAGAAGATGGACGAGGGCTCGCCCAACGTCGTGGACGTGATCCGGACGCGCGAGGTTATCGCCGTGGTCAACACCGTAACCGGCGAGCGGGGCACCCTCAAGGACGGCTTCGACATCAGGCGGGCCGCCGTGGAGCACGGCGTCGCCTGCTATACCTCCCTCGATACGCTGGCCGCCGCGGTGCGAGTGGCGGCGGAGGGCGAGACAGGTTATAACGTCCTGCGCCTAGACGAGTATCTCAGACCGCAGGCCGCTAGACAGGACACCCATTGATCCAAGCGCGCTTTCCGATCGTCGCCAGAGATGAACTGGCCCCCGGCACGGTGTTGCTGCGCCTGCGGGCCCCCGCGCTGGCGCGGGCAGCCCGGGCGGGGCAGTTTGTGCACGTGCGCTGTGGCGATAGCCACGACCCGCTGCTGAGGAGGCCCATCAGCCTACACCGGGTGGGTGTGGCGGGGGCCGACCGCGGCGGCCTGCAGCCCGACGAGGTCGCCTTGCTCCTGCAAGTGGTAGGACGTGGCTCGGCCTGGCTGGCGCAGCGCCGGCTTGGCGATGAGTTGGACGTGCTGGGCCCCCTGGGTAGAGGTTTCCGTCCCGAACCGAAGGCTGGCCACCTGCTCTTGGTGGGCGGCGGCCTGGGCGTGGCCCCGCTGGTAATGTTGGCCGACGAGGCTGTGCGGGCAGGCCTGGCGGTGACACTGGCGATGGGCACCCGGACGGCCGCCGGCGTTTTCCCGGCCCGGCTCCTGCCGGAAGAGGTGGAGTACGCGGTAGCCACCGAGGACGGCTCCCTGGGTCAGAAGGGGCTGGTCACGGACCTGCTGCCGGCCCTGCTGCCCTGGTCGGACCAGGTCTTCGCCTGTGGGCCCTGGCCGATGCTGCGGGCGTTGCGTCGCCTGCTCCAGCTGACGCCTGCCAAGCGGGCTCAGGTTTCGCTGGAGGAACGGATGGGCTGTGGCGTGGGCGTGTGCTACGGCTGTGTCGTGGAGACCCGGCACGGCCGCCGGCGCGTCTGTCACGACGGGCCGGTGTTCAATCTGGACGACGTGGTGCTGTGATTTTGCCGCCTAATCTCTCGGTCGAGCTCGCTCCCAACCATAAGCAGGGCCTACCCTTACGCAACCCGGTGCTGACCGCCTCGGGCACTTTCGGCTATGGCACCGAGTACGCGGCCCTCGCCGACTGCCAGCGTCTGGGCGCCATCATTTGCAAGGGTACCACTCTGGAGCCGCGCGAGGGCAACCCGCAGCCCCGGCTGCACGAGACCGCGGCGGGCCTGCTCAACAGCATCGGCCTGCAAAACATCGGCGTGCGAGCGGTGGTGGCCGAGAAGGCCCGCATCTGGGCTGGCTGGCAAGTGCCGGTATTGGTGAACATCGCCGGTGAGACGGTGGATGAGTTCGCCCGCCTGGCGGAGACGCTGGACGGGGTGCCGGGCGTCGCCGGAGTCGAGGTCAACATCTCCTGCCCCAACGTGGATGCTGGCTACGTGGCGTTCGGCGCTCGACCGGAGACGGCGGCGGCGGTGACGAGGGCTGTCGTGCAGGCGACGGATTTGCCGGTAATGGTAAAGCTCAGCCCCAATGCCCCCGACGTGGTAGAAGTGGCGCGGGCGGTGGAGGCGGCGGGCGCCCACAGCCTCTCCCTCATCAACACCATCCTTGGCATGGCCATCGACCTGCGCCGGAGGCGGCCGGTGTTCGCGCGGGCGACGGCCGGCCTCTCGGGACCCGCGGTGAAGCCGATCGCCCTGCGTCTGGTCTACGAGGTGGCGCAGGCGGTGAGGGTGCCGGTCGTGGGCATCGGCGGCATCGCCACCACCGAGGATGCCCTGGAGTTTCTGATGGCCGGGGCCACTGCCGTGCAAGTGGGCACGGCCAGTTTTGCCAATCCCCGGGCGGCGGCCGACGTCGTCGACGGGCTGGCCGCGTTCCTGCTCCGCGAGGGCCTGCAAGACATACACGACATAATAGGGGTCGCCCTGCCCGGCCGCGTGCCGGAAGGTGGGCTGACCTAGGGGCTGATATGGACGCACCCAAAATCGACCGTGAGCGCCAGCGAACCGCCAAGGCGTACGCGGGCCGGCAGCGCCGGCTCTACTTGCTCAGTCTGGTGCTGTCGGCGCTGGTGGTAGTCCTCGCGGTGGCGATCAATCCCTTCCGCTGGCTAGAGCCGGCGCCGCGGGCGGGCTGGCCCTATCTGGGGGTCAGCGTCTACTTCGTGCTGCTGATGCTGTTCTACCAGCTGGTGACGCTGCCGCTCTCCTACTACAGCGGGCACGTGTTGCCGACCCGCTACGGTCTGTCCGTGCAATCTGCCGCTGGCTGGTTCGGCGACTTGCTCAAGAGCACCGCTCTGGGGCTAGTGTTCGGGCTTGTGCTGGTGGACGTCATCTACTTTCTTCTGGCCAACGCGCCTGCCACCTGGTGGCTATGGGCCGCTGGCGCGGTCCTCCTCTTCACGGTGGTGCTGGCCAATCTCTCGCCGATCCTGATCCTGCCGCTGTTCTACAAGCTCCGGCCACTGGAGGATGAGGACCTGGTGCGGCGGCTCACCGCTCTGGCGCAGCGCGCCGGCACGAAGGTGCGGGGCGTGTACACGATGGACATGAGCAGCCGCACCACTGCTGCCAACGCCGCCTTGATGGGTCTGGGCAACACCCGGCGCATCGTGCTGGGCGACACCCTGCTACGAGAGTACTCGCCAGAAGAGATCGAGTCCATACTGGCGCACGAGCTCGGACATCACGTGCACCGGGACATCCCGAAGGGAATCGTAGTGCAGACGGCCGTCATTGTGCTATCCTTCTGGTTGGCTGACCTGGCCTTGCGCTGGGGTGTTGGCCAGCTGGCCCTCGGCGGCGTGGCCGATCCGGCTGGTTTGCCGCTCTTTGGCCTGGTCGTGGGTGGCATCGGCTTCGTGGCTATGCCGTTGACCAACGGTTTCACTCGCTGGCTGGAAACGCAGGCAGACCGCTACGCCATCGAGGCCACGGGCAGCCCGTCCGCGTTTGCGGCGGCGATGACCCGTTTGGCCAACCAGAACCTGGCCGACGTAGACCCGCCTCGCTGGGTCGAGGTGCTGCTCTACGATCACCCTGCCATCGGGCGCCGCCTGGCCCTGGCAGCCCAGTACGCCCAACGTCTGACGTAGGAGGAGGCGGGCTTGGCGAAACGGTTGAGCCTCTTGGCGGGTGTCGTCTTCCTCGGCTATTTCCTCTTCTCCCTCGGCGGTCTCGCCCTGCAGAGTCACCAGCTCGCCCAGCGAGAGGCGGCGGTGCAGAGTGACATCGTCAGGCTCAAGGCGGAGAACGAGCGGCTCGCAACGGCCGTAGCCCGCCTGCAGACGCCGTCGGCCGTCGAGGAACTGGCTCGCCAACAGCTCGGTTACCTGAAGCCGGGCGAGACCGCGGTCGTGGTGGACTTCGGGCCCAGTGGGCCGCCGCGGGACCTGCCAACGGCCACGCCCACGCCGCGGGCCAACTGGCAGAAGTGGCTCGACACCCTGGCCGGGCGGTAGCAGTCGCCAATCTGCATCCCCTTTGTCCCCAGACCCCACTGCTGCTTCCTGGCACGGAAAATGCCTAACTTCTGTTGGCCGTCCCCGAGGGGTGCGGGGTAGCACCCCCGCAGCGCAGCAGCTGGGGCGGCCAAGTTATCTTCTGGGGCTAGTTTCCTTAATGGCGGAGGAGGGCGAGGTGGCTCGCGTGCTCGTGGCTCTGGGTGGCAACGCTCTCAGCAGGCCCAGCGAGCGCGGTACGATGGCCGGGCAGTTGGCGAGCGTGCGGCGCAGCAGCGGCTACATCGCCGAGATGATCGCGGCCGGCAATGAAGTAGTGATCAGCCACGGCAACGGCCCCCAAGTTGGCAACATCCTGCTCCAGAACGAGCTGGCGCGGGAAAGCGTTGCCTCAATGCCTCTCGACGCCTGCGGCGCGGAGAGCGAAGGGTTGATTGGCTATATGATCCAGCAATCGCTGGGCAACGAGCTGCGACGGCGTGGTCTGCGACACGAGGTCGTGACGGTGGTGACCCAGACCGTTGTCGACCCCGACGACCCGGCGTTTGTGCGGCCCACCAAGCCTGTCGGTGGTTTCGTTACTGCCGAAGAGGCGCTGCGCCGGATCCGGGAGTCAGGCGAAGCCTGGGCTGAAGACTCGGGACGTGGCTGGCGACGCGTAGTGCCTTCTCCCAAGCCGCTGGCGATCGTGGAGGCGCCGACCATTGCCAAGTTGCTGGCCCTTGGGACTGTGGTTGTGGCCGCGGGCGGCGGCGGCGTGCCCGTGTACTACCGCGACGACTCCGAGTTAGCCGGTGTCGAGGCGGTGATCGACAAAGACCTGGCCGCGGCGCGACTTGCCCAACAACTGGCCGTGCAGGTGTTGCTGATCCTCACGGACGTCGCCGGCGTTGCCCTCGCTTATGGCAGACCGGAGCAGCGCTTCCTGGGCGACGTGACCCTTGGCGAATTGGAGGGCCTATTCCGGCGAGGGGAGTTCCCTGCCGGCAGTATGGGCCCCAAGGTGGTGGCGGCCATCGGTTTCCTTCGCAATGGCGGCGATAGAGCAGTGATCTGCTCCCTGGACGATGCCCTGGCCGGGCTGGCGGGCGAGGCCGGGACCCAGATTCGCCGCGATAACCTTCGCTCGCGCGCTGCCAGCGCGGCCTAGTCTGGGGTCGGGCCTCGTTGGGTAGACAGCAACGGTCTGTGCGCCAGGCGGATTGCCTGAGTTGACAGCGCGCCTGGCAGCGGTTATAATAGCGTCTGTCGACGCGGGGTGGAGCAGTGGCAGCTCGTCGGGCTCATAACCCGAAGGTCGTTGGTTCGAATCCAACCCCCGCTACCATTGGGCGGCGGCCGTACTACGGTCGCCGCCCTTTTCGTAGATGGCAGCGGCTGAGAGTGCTGGCCGCCGGTTTGGGGGAGGCGTTGCCGGTGGGTGCCTTCTGACGTGTTTTCGCCATCTTTCTTACCCGGAGAACTCGCCGATTCCGAACGGCGGGCGGGCCTGGAGGGTCTGGTGAGGGTGAATGAGCGGTAACGACCTCCTGACACTGACGCGGCGCTCTCTAGCCGAGGTGGGGTTGGTCCGCCCGGGCCAGCTCTTGGTCGTCGCCGTTTCGGGCGGGCCCGACTCGGTGGCGCTGCTGCACGCCTTGCGCCAGCTGGCGCCGGAACGCGGTTTTTCTCTGCACGTGGCCCACCTGAACCACCAGTTGCGCGGCGAGGAGTCTAACGAGGATGCCCGCTTCGTGGCCGAGCTGGCAGACGCCTGGGGTCTGCCGGTCACCACGGAGACTGCCGACGTGCTGGCCTACCGTCGCCAGCGCGGGCTATCGTTGGAGGCCGCGGCGCGCGCCCTGCGCTACTCATTCCTCGGCCGGCTGGTCGCCAGGCTAGGCGCGGTGGGGGTGACTGTCGGGCACACCGCCGACGACCAGGTGGAGACGGTGTTGCTCCACCTGGTCCGCGGCAGCGGCCTCGCCGGACTCCGCGGTATGCCGGTGGTGCAGCGTCTGTCGCTGCCGCGCGGTGACGCCCTGGCAGGCACAAGCGGCTCCCTTGTGATCTTACGACCCCTGCTGTCGGTGACCCGCCCCGAAGTTGACGCCTACCTGCGACAGCACGGTCTCGCGTTTCGCGAGGATATCAGCAATAGCGACCTCGCGCTGGCGCGCAACCGTGTCCGCCACCGCGTGCTGCCCGAGCTGGAATTACTCAACCCGGCCTTTCGCGAGACTCTGGTGCGCACCGCGCGTTTGCTGAGAGACGACCACGAGGCCTTGGAGCGGGCGGCTGAGCTCGCCTGGCCCGGTCTGGCCGGCGTTGGGCAAGGAGAAGTTTCCCTTGTTCTGGCGGGCCTGGTCGCTCAGCCAATCGCTTTACAGCGGCTGCTGGTGCGGCGGGCGGTGACTGAACTAGCCGGGGACCTTCTGGACCTAGACGCGAGGCACGTGGACGCCGCTTTGCGGCTGGCGGTGACCGGGCGCACCGGGGCCGTCGTTTGTCTGCCGGAAGGGCTGCGGGCGGTCCGCGGCTATGGTACGATAACGCTGCGTCTAGGCCTGCCCGAGGCAAGGTCAATGCCGGAAGAACCGGTGGCGCTGCGGCTGCCGGGAATGACGTCGGTTCAGGGATGGCAGGTGGTGGCCAGGCTGGTCGAGCGGCCGTGCCAGGAATCGCGGGGTGCTTTGCACGCCGACCTGGACTTGACTCGGCTCGGGGGCGCCGTGGTAGTCCGGCGTAGGCAGCCGGGGGATAGGCTTTGTCTCGGTCGAGGCGGGGGCAGCAAGAAGCTGCAGGACATCTTCGTGGACAACAAGGTGCCGCGTGAGCGACGGGACGCCGTTCCGGTGGTTGCCGGCCTGCACGGCGCAGTCTGGGCCGTTGGCCAGGCGTTGGACCAAGCGGCGCGGGCGTCGGCCGAGACGAGCCACGTTCTCTGTCTAGTGTTCTGGGAGGGGGAGACTACGTGAACAGACTGGCAGGGCGCAGAGTCGAGGTCCTGTTGAGCGAAGAACAGATCAAGCAACGGGTCGCGGAGCTGGGCCGCCAGGTGACCGAAGACTACCAGGGTCGCGACCTGATCTTGATTGGGGTGCTCAAAGGGGCGGCGACGTTCATGGTCGATCTGGCTCGTGCGGTCGACTTGCCGCTGGCGATGGACTTCATGGCCGTAGCCAGCTATGGGGCCAGCACCGAGTCCAGCGGCGTCGTGCGCATAACCAAGGACCTCGACGCCAGCCTGCAAGGCAAGGACGTGCTGGTGGTGGAGGACATCATCGATACTGGGCTAACCCTCAAGTACATGCTGGAAATCATCGGTGCCCACGACCCGTCGAGCGTGCGCATCTGCGCCCTCTTTGACAAAGTCAAGGAGCGCAAAGCCGACGTCGTTGTGGACTACACCGGCTTTACCATTCCCGACAAGTTCGTAGTCGGCTACGGTCTGGACTACGCCGAGGCGTTCCGTAATCTCCCCTACTTGGGGGTATTGCTTCCTGACTAGCTAGCAAGCCCCGTTTGATTTTGCCTGGTCGTTTCGCTATAATGCCTGGTGGTTAGGTCTAGTCGGCTGGGAGGGGGCTCCAAATAGATGGACACTAGGTGGCTCAGGAACAGCTTCATCTACTTGCTGATCCTAGTGGCCGCTGTCGCCCTGTTCTTCTCCTTCTTCCCTCAAGGCGATAGAAGCAGCAAGAACTCCGTCGGCATCACTGACGTCGCGCAGCAGGTGAAAGCGGGCAACGTCAGAGAGATAATTGTCGAAGGCGGGAGCATCACCGTCACTCTGAAGAGCGATGGTAGCACGGTCACCTCGTATATACCGGACAACGCGAGCATCTACGATGCTCTGCGCGACACGGGTGTATCAGCAGACACTATCGGGCAAACCTCTATCCAAGTGGTCAAGCCCGCGGAGTTCGGCAACTGGTTGGGGCTGATTATGCAGTTCCTGCCGTTTATCTTCCTCGCCGGCTTCCTGCTGTTCATGATGCGACAGGCTCAGGGCAGCAACAACCAAGCTATGTCGTTTGGCAAGAGCCGGGCGCGCATGTTCCTCGGGAACAAGCCGACCGTCACCTTCGTCGACGTGGCGGGCGTAGAGGAAGCCAAGGTTGAATTGCAGGAAGTTGTAGAGTTCCTCAAGTACCCCGAGAAGTTCGCGGCTTTGGGAGCCCGGATCCCGCGAGGCGTGCTACTGGTAGGCCCTCCCGGCACTGGCAAGACTCTCCTGGCGCGGGCCGTGGCCGGCGAAGCCGGGGTGCCGTTCTTCAGCATCAGCGGCTCTGAGTTTGTGGAGATGTTCGTAGGCGTGGGCGCCAGCCGGGTGCGCGACTTGTTCGAACAGGCCAAGCGCAACGCACCCTGCATCGTCTTCGTGGACGAGATCGACGCCGTCGGCCGCCAACGCGGCGCGGGCCTGGGCGGCAGCCACGACGAGCGCGAGCAAACGCTCAACCAGATCCTGGTGGAGATGGACGGTTTCGATACCAACACCAACGTCATCGTGATCGCCGCCACTAACCGCCCGGACATCCTGGACCCGGCCTTGCTGCGGCCCGGCCGCTTCGACCGCCAGGTTGTCCTGGACCGGCCCGACATCAGCGGCCGCAAGGCGATCCTGGAAGTGCACACCAAAGGCAAGCCGCTGGAGAAGAACATCGAGCTGGAGACGCTGGCCAAGCAGACGCCTGGTTTCTCTGGCGCCGACTTGGCGAACCTGGTCAACGAGGCAGCGATTCTGGCCGCGCGGCGCAACCTCAAGGCTGTCAGTATGTCGGAGTTTGAGGAGGCCGTTGACCGAGTAGTGGCAGGCCCGGAGCGACGCAGCCGGATCATATCCGAGAGGGAGAAACTGATCACCGCCTACCACGAGGGTGGCCACGCCCTGGCGGCGCACTACCTCAGCAACGTCGACCCGGTGCATAAGGTGTCGATCATCGCCCGCGGCATGACGGGCGGCTATACCCGCATCTTGCCGCGAGAGGACCGCTACCTCTGGACGCGCTCCCAGTTCGAGGACACGCTGGCCTGGGCTCTGGGTGGCCACGTGGCCGAGGAGATGGTCTTCGGCGAGATGACGACCGGCTCGGAGAACGACATCGAGCGGGCGACGCAGATCGCCCGCCGGATGGTTACCGAGTATGGCATGAGCAAGCGACTGGGTCCGGTGGCCCTCGGTCACAAAGAGGAGCTGATCTTCCTCGGCCGCGAGATCGGCGAGCAGAAGAACTACAGCGAGAAGGTCGCCGAGATGATTGACGAAGAGGTCAGGGCGCTGATTGACCGCGCCTATCAGCGGGCGCGAGACGTGCTAGCCGAGCACCGCGACACTCTCGATCGGCTGGCCCAGCGCCTCGTCAAAGAGGAAACGTTGGAACAGCACTCGCTCGAGGAGATCTTCGCGGTTCCGGAACCCTCGTTCCCGGCTCAGCTTGAGCCGGCGTAGGGCAAATCGGGATTTCCCGACATCAATTACGAAAGGCCACGGTCCAAGCGACCGTGGCCTTTTCTTCGTTCTTATCTCTCTTCCTCTACCCAGGTTGATTGAACCCTGAGCAGAGCAGCGCACCGTCTGTGGCTGCAAGACGGTGGGCGGTGACCAGCGCGCTTGGCCGTGCGGCGAACGTCGCTGGCTGCAGTCTTGCGCCGCGAGTGTTCGACATAAAGAAGCGCGCCGGGCTCTTGCCAGACGCGCTTCGCTCTTGACTGAACCCGGCTTGTCGAAGGTTCGCTTAACTTGGCTGATCTGTCCCAGCCGGTGGAACGGCCTGAGTGGTTTGTGCCGTTTTGGCAGCGGCGTTCCTGAAGCCCTCGAAAATGTCGATCGGCACCGGGAAGAGGATCGTGCTGTTCTTCTCCGCCGAAATCTCGGTCAGGGTCTGCAAGTACCGCAGCTGCAACGCGGCCGGCTGGGTGCCGATGATCTCGGCCGCGTTGGCCAGCGTCTGAGACGCCTGCAGTTCGCCTTCGGCGTGGATGACTTTGGCCCTCTTTTCCCGTTCGGCCTCGGCCTGGCGGGCCATGGCGCGCTGCATAGTTTGGGGTAGTTCCACGTCCTTGACCTCGACCACGCTGACCTTAATGCCCCAGGGCTCGGTCTGCTCGTCGATGATCTGCTGCAGGCGGGCGTTGATGGCGTCGCGTTGCGCCAACAGCGTGTCCAATTCCGCCTGCCCTAGCACGCTGCGGAGGGTGGTCTGGGCAATTAAGGACGTGGCCCGGAAGTAGTCCAGCACCTTGGTGACGGCCATCGAGGGGTCGAGCACTCGGAAGTACAACACGGCGTTGACTTTGATGGTCACGTTGTCCCGGGTGATGACTTCCTGCGGGGGAATGTCCATGGTCACCGTGCGCAGGTCTATCTTCACCATTCGGTCCACGAAGGGGATGATGAAGAACAGGCCAGGCCCTTTGGCCCCCTGTAGCCTGCCCAGGCGGAAGATGACGCCCCGCTCGTACTCCTGCACGATCTTGACCGCGGCGCCAATGAATGGGAAGACCACGAAGACGATGATCGCCAGGAAGATCCCTAGACTGATTAGATTGTCCACTCCACTTCTCTCCTCTGCGCCGCGCGCCTTACCAACTGACCCGCGGCCGGCGTACTACGAGCCCTCGTAGCGCCCCTTGCTCTCCGCCACTACCAAGTGCAAGCCAACCGTTCTCAGAACCCTAACGGCGGCGCCCTGCGGTACCGGGCTGCCTTCGCTCGTCGCTTCCCAGAGCTCGCCCTGGACGAAGACCATCCCGCTGGGGTTCAGCTCGGTGCGCGCCTCGCCAAAGGCGCCAATCAGACCATCAATTCCCGTCGTGGGCCGTCTTCGGTAGGTCCGTACTACACCCCTGATGGCGATGAAGAAGAAAGCTGCTGAGATAATCACCACGGCTGCCACAGCGTAGGGCGAGACGGCCAGGAACGGCGAGGACGACTGCATCAACAGGAGGGATCCCATGACCAGAGCTATGACTCCACCCACTGCCATCACCCCGTGCCCCGGCACGATCAGCACCTCGCCGACCATCAGCGCGAACCCGAGCAGTACCAGGAGCACCCCCGCCAGGTTTACCGGCAGCGTGCCGAGGGCGTAGAGCGCGATCAGCACTAGCAGAACTCCCGCCACCCCGGGCAGCACCGCGCCCGGGCTGGTGAGTTCGAAGGCCAGCGCCAGCCCGCCCAAACTCAACATCAAGTAGGCGATGGTCGGATCGGTAATTACGTGCAGGAACGATTCAACCGGGTTCATGTCGACCGGCACCTGTTCAGCGCCCTTGGTCGCGAGGGTGACGGTGCGACCGTCGGCCAGGATGACCGAGCGACCGTCGATTGCGTTCAAGAGGCTTGTGCGGTTGTCGGCAAGTAGGTCCACCACTTTGAGATTATAAGCTTCGGTGGAGGTCGCATTGACGCTCTCCCGTACCGCCTTTTCCACCCAATCGGCGTTGCGACCGCGCCGCTGGGCCACGTCCTTGATCTGGGCCACGGCATCGTTGACGACCTTGTCGGCCATGGTTGGGTCGAGTTGCCCGCCCTGTCCGTCCACGGGATGGGCGGAGCCGACGTTGGTGTTGGGGGCCATCGCCGCCACGTGGGCCGCTTGGGTCACGAATACCCCGGCCGAAGCCGCGCGGGCGCCCTGCGGCGCTACGTAAACCACAACCGGCACGCGGGAGTTGAGGATAGCGCCCGTGATCTCGCGCATCGAATCCATGAGCCCGCCGGGGGTGTCCATTTCGATGACGAGGGCACTGGCATTGGCCTGGCTCGCTTCAGCCAGGGCTCGCTGAATGTAGGTCGCGGTGACCGGGTTGATTACCCCTTGCAGGTGGGCAACGTAGACCACAGGACGACTCTGCTGGGCGAAGACCGTCGTGGTCACCAGTAGCCACAGCAGCAACGAGAGCAGCGACGGTAATCGGAGATTACGTCTACTCATAGCGATGCCAATTATAGCAGGTGTGGGGCAGGCAGACAACGAAACGATTTGACGCGGCACCAGGCGCGCAACACGTCACGAAGCTGGCCCAGCGAAGCGAAGGAATCGCGCGCCCTCCGCGCCCGCAGCCTCAAGGCAAGCATGCTAAGGGCGGGACAAGGCTTCTCTCAGGGCGCTGGCCAGTTCGGTTCTAGGTATGCTTCGCTGGCTCTCGGCTGATAGGTCGCGCAGCACCACCTCGTTGCGAGCCAGCTCGTCCGGCCCCACGATCACCGCCAGCGGGATGCCCTTGCGCACGGCGTAGCGGATTTGATTGCCTAACCGTTCCTCGCCCAGGTACATCTCGACGTTGATCTCCGCGGACCGCAGCTCGCTGCTCAGCCTGATCGACTCGCCCACGAGCGTGGGATTGAAGACGGTGACCAAGGCCTCCGCCACGGTTCGGCGCACGTTGGCGGGCCGCATTGCCAGCTCCTCGATCACGTCGATCATGCGCTCCAGACCGAAGCTCACGCCCGTAGCCGGGATGTCCTCCTTACTGAAAAGGCCCACAAGCTTGTCGTAGCGGCCGCCGCCGCTCACCGAACCGATCTTGGGCTCCTCGACCGCCGTTTCGAAGATTGGTCCCGTATAGTAGTCCATTCCGCGCACCATGGAGAGGTCGATTCGGCGGTACTCCACCGGCACCCCGGCAGCGTCAAGATAGGAGAGCAACTGCTCCAGCTCCGTGACGCCTCGTTGGCCCTCGACGTCGGCGACCAGACGCTCGCGGCTGCGCTGAAGCGTGGCGGCATCGTTGCCGGTCTCGCTTAGCAGGTCGAGCAGGCGGCTTACGATGTCCGGGCTCAGGCCCTCGCCCTCAAGTTCGGCTACGACGGCTTCTCGACCGACCTTCTCCAGCCGGTCAATGGCCCGATAGACTCCCGCGGCCCCCTGTGCCGGCACGCCTGCGTACCGCGCTAGCGCTGCCAAGATCTTGCGATTGTTGATCTTGACCACGAAGCGGTCGAAGCCCAGTTGGCGCAAAGCGACGTAGACGACGTTCACGGCTTCGGCGTCCGCCAACATGCTCTCCGTGCCCACCGTGTCCACGTCGCATTGCCAAAACTCGCGGTAGCGTCCCTTCTGGGGCTTTTCGGCACGCCAGACGGGCGCCATATGGTAGCGTTTCCAGGGGCGCACCAACTCGCCGTGCATCGCGACTAACCGGGCGAGTGGCACCGTGAGATCGTAGCGCAGGGCCACGCGACGCCCGCCCCGGTCCTCGAAGCGATAGAGCAGCTTGTCGCCTTCTTCGCCGAACTTGCCTTCCAGAGTCTCGGCATATTCGATGGCCGGGGTTTCCAGGGGCTCGAAGCCAAAGCGCTCGAAGATCGAGCGCAGCTGGTCCATAACGTAGCGTCGGAGAATCATGCGTTCGGGCAGAAAATCGCGCATACCGCGCAGCACTTGGGGGGTAATCTTCTGTGGCACGCCCACTCACCTCGTCAGTCGCTGCTCGCCCGTCGAGGCGGAGCCACTAGCGCTCTGCCGCCGTCGCGGAGGCGAAGCAAGTATAGCGCCGTCCGCCGTGCCTCGGCAATCCACCCGCTGCCGCCAGGCCGAGGCACTGGGCAAGCGGACGAGTGCCTTGCCGCGCGCCTTGACAGACATAGGGCAGTCGCATAGAATTTGCCAGCCTGCTTGGCAGCGGTCCGTCGCGGGACCGTCATTTACTCCTGTTTACTGGAGAACGTGGTTCAGATGTTCCAGCTGGCCATCATCGCCGACGACCTGACCGGTTCGATGGACACGGGCGTCCAGTTTGCCAAACGCGGTCTGCGCACGGTGGTCAGCCTGGTCGACCGGTTGGCGGCGGGCGTGTTTGGTGGCGCCGATGTGCTCGTGCTCAACACGAACAGCCGCCAGGACTCACCCGAGGAAGCAGGCCGCAAGGTGCTGGCCTGTGGCCGCTACGTGCGTGAACTGGGCGTGCGCAGGGCTTACAAGAAGATCGATTCCACCCTGCGCGGCAATATCGGCGCGGAGCTCGATGCCTTGCTTGACGCCTGGGGGGTCCCCACCGCGCTGATGACCCCTGCCTTCCCTGCCGTGGGCCGGAGCGTGGTCGGCGGGCTGTTGTTGGTCAACGGCGTGCCCTGGGAAAGGACGCAGTATGCACCGCCAGGGGCGGCGACGTCCTGCGTGGCGGACGTTGTCGGCAGCCGGCGTCTTGCGGCCAGCGTGGAGCTGGCCGAGGTGAGCAGAGGCGAGGATACTCTTGCCGCGCGCTTGCGGGAGTTGGCCGGTCGCGGGGCCGGCATCATCGTCGCGGACGCCGCGGACGCGGCCGACCTGGGGGTGATAGCCCGGGCGCTGGCAGGGGCCGGCCTGGACCAGGTTATCTGTGGCTCAGGTGGTTTGGCCGAGGAACTGCCCGCCGCCCTGGGCATCGTCAGCGGGCAGACGGTGGGCCGCATAGCCCGCGCTGTTCCCAATAAGCCAGTCCTGGTCGTGGCGGGCACGGTCAACCCGGTCACCATCCAGCAGGTGCGGCACGCTCAGAAGACCCTGGCCCCGCGGGTGGTGGAGATCCTGCCGGCCAGTCTGGCGCGCGACCCAGCGGTCCAGCGGTCGCGCCTGGAACAGGCTTGTCAGGAGTCTCTGGACGAGGGGCGCGACCTGCTGATCGCCACCGTGCCCTTGTCCGCCAGCCCTGAGACGTCCTTGCAGGAACGGAACTCGGCGGTCGCCGAGGCCCTCGGGCCAGTGGTCGCCGAGGCCGTGGCCCGCCACCAGTGGTCGGGTTTGGTGATGACCGGCGGCGACACGGCCATCAGTCTCTGTGAGGCCCTGGGCGCCAATGCGCTGGAGATCGAGGGCGAGGTGGAGCCGGGCGTGCCGTGCGGACGGCTGCTGCAGGGCCCGCTGGCCGGCCTGTTGGTTGTTACGAAAGCCGGCGGCTTCGGCTCGCCGGAGGCAATTGCCAAGGCGATTACCTTCATAAGAGGGAGGATCAAGTGAGCAAGGAGAACCGGCCACTGCTGGCCATCACCATCGGCGACCCGGCCGGCGTCGGTCCAGAAATCACCGCCAAAGCCCTGACCTGGGACGAGGTCTATAAGACCTGCCGCCCCCTCGTCATCGGCGATGCCGGTGTGATGCGTAAGGCCATTGAGATCTGCCAGAAGGACCTCAAAGTCAATGTCGTCGAGCGGCCAAGCGACGGGCTTTACCAGCTCGGCACGATGGACGTGCTCGACCTGCACAACATCGACGTTGCCCAGCTGCAGTACGGCCAGGTGAGCCCGATGTGTGGCAAGGCGGCGGTCGAGTACGTGCGCAAGGGCATCAAAATGGCCCAGGACGGCGAGGTGGATGGCATCGTTACCGCCCCGCTGAACAAGGAGTCGATGAACAAGGCCGGCTTCCACTATGCCGGCCATACCGAGATTCTCGGGGAGGCGACGGGCACCAAGGACTTCGCGATGATGCTGGTCGCCGGTAACCTGCGCATCGTTCACGTATCCACCCACGTCAGCCTGCGCCAGGCGATCGAGCGGTGCAAGAAACCCCGCGTGTTGGCCACGATCCGGCTCGCTTACAATGCCTGCCGCGAGCTGGGTGTAGAGAAGCCCCGTATTGCGGTGGCGGGTATCAACCCGCATGCCGGCGAGGATAGGCTGTTTGGCGACGAGGACGTGGACGAGATCCAGCCGGCGATCGAAGAAGCCCGCAAGGAAGGCATCGACGCCAGCGGCCCCTGGCCGCCGGACACCGTCTTCTGGCGTGCGCTCAAGGGACGCTTCGACGGGGTGGTGGCGCAGTACCACGACCAGGGCCACATCGCGGCCAAGGTGGCGGCGTTCGAGAAGGGCGTGAACACCACTTTAGGGCTGCCGATCATCCGCACCTCGGTGGACCACGGCACGTTCTTCCGCGAGGCCGGCCAGGGCACGGCCAACGAGGAGAGCCTCATCTATGCCATTCGCGTGGCCCACGCGCAGGCGTGCGTCCGCAAGGGCTACGACCCCTGTGCTATAGCCTAGGCGGGCCAGCCGCCGTCCCGCTGCCAGAGAAAGCCCCCGAACTTCAGGTCGGGGGCTTTCTCGATAGGCTGAACGGTCGGAAGATAGTAGCGCCGCTTCCGTCCCCGGCCGGCGGCGGTCTAGCCGGCCAGCTTGTGGCCAGAGCGCAGCCAGCCTAGGTCATCGCGCCGCTGGGCATCCTCTCGTTCAAGGATGCGGGTGTAGGTGCGCAGATACGCTTGCGCCATCGCCCGGGCGCTGAAGCGCCGCTCCACGTAGGCGCGAATCGCCGTCGCATCCAGCCTGTCCGCACGCTTGACCATCTCGGCCATTTCAGCCGTGTCGTTCACCAAGTAGCCGGACAACCCGTCGGCGATTATCTCCGGGGCCGCGCCCTGGCGAAAGGCGATGGCCGGCGTGCCGCACGCCATCGCCTCGACCAAGACGAGTCCGAACGGCTCGTTCCAGCGGATGGGGAAGAGCACGCAGCAGGCCCCGCGGAACAGCTCTCTCTTCAACATCGCGTCGGCCTCGCCTACGTACTGCACCAGGCGGCCGTCGATCAGCGGCGCCACTTCCGACCAGAAATACTCGTGGTCCTTGTCGTCTACCTTGCCGGCCATTACCAGCTTCTTGCCCAGACGCTTCGCCACTTCGATGGCTTCAACCGGCCCCTTCTCTGGCGACATCCGGCTGAGAAACAGCATGAAGTCCTCTTTGGCGGCCTGGAATGGGAACGAATCCACGTCGATACCGTGATAGACGACCCCGGCAAAGCCAGGATACCGCTCCATGCCGGCGCGCGCCGCTTCGCTGGGGGTATTGAAGTGTCCGGTGTACTTGTCCCAAACGGCGCTCCCGTCCGGGGTAACAAGGTTGTGGACGGTAGTCAGCATGGGGGTAGGCGATAGCGGCTGCATGGCCATTGCCATTTCACCCGTGTGGTTGTGGACGATATCGAAGTCGGCCGCCGACTGCAATGCTGCGGCGACGTGCACGTAGTTGTACGGGGCTGGGTCTCTCACCCCTTCGGCCGTGCGCAGGCTGCGTTCGTAGCTGGCGAGCAGGTGCGCCTTGGTCTGTGAATCGCCGGACGCGGCCAGCGTCACCTGGTGGCCTAGTCTGACCAGTTCCTCAGTGAGGACGCTGACTACATACTCTATGCCACCGTAGGCGGGTGGCGGTACCCTCTCCCAGAGCGGGGCAACCTGCAAGATCTTCATCATCCCACCCCCTTCACCTTGCCTTGGCCCGGTCAAGCGTTCGCTGGCCCGGCTTTGCCTGGGCAGTGGTGAAGCATCCCTGTCTCAGAAGCGATCTAGGACGACTCAGTCTTCGTCGGGGCCACTATCGGTCGTCGTAGCACGTCGCGCACGCCTTTGCGCGTGAGCATGCCCACAAGCCGGCCGCCGTCGACAACCGGCAGCGCCTCGATCTTGCGATTGTCCAGGTTTTCCACCAGCTCTCCCAGTGGTTCCTCTGGCGCGACCGTTTCCAGCGCGCCGGGTTGGCTCATGGCGCGGGCAGCCGGGGTGACCGCCCAATCCATCTCGGGGATGGCGCTGAGGCTCGAGCGGGTAAGAACGCCGACAAGGCTATTGTCATCCGTCACAACCGGCACTGCCGCCAGATGATAAGGCTGCAGGATGCGGTCGAACGCGTCGCGCAAAGTTAGCGACGGTGCTATCGTGGGGTACTCCCGACTCATCGCCTGGCCCACGGCCACGCCTTTCAGCCGCTCGCGTACCGCGGCCTGGCGGTAGCTGCTGGAGGCGGTGCTGTGCAGAAACCAGCCGACGGCGATCAGCCAGACGGCGCTGGCAATGGCGCCCTGCACCAAGAAATACACCCCTCCCAGAACGAGGGTGTAGGCAAACAGCCTGCCGACCCAGGCGGCGACCCGTGTGGCCAGCCAGCCGTTGCCGGAGACACCCCATACCACAGCCCGTAGAACGCGACCGCCGTCCATCGGATAGCCCGGGACGAGGTTGAACAGCGCTAGTAGCACGTTCATTTCGGCCAACCAGAGCGCTATACTGCCGGTGGAGGAGAAAGTCGCCCCCGCGTTCCTGGTCGCCACCCAGAACGCGCCGAACAATAAGCCAAGCGCTAAGCTTGACAGGGGTCCGGCGACGGCGATCCAGAACTCCTCTCGCGCTCTCTCCGCTTCCCGGGAGATCGAGGCCATGCCGCCCAGTATGAAGAGTGTGATGCCTTCCACTTCGTAGCCAAGCCGTTTGGCCACGGCGGCGTGACTGAGTTCGTGAGCGAGCACCGAGAGGAAGAACAATACACTGGCGGTGCTGCCGGCGGCCCACTGCGGCCCGGCCGCAAGGGTGTGGCTGCGCAAGGGAAAGTAGAACGTCGCCAGGGACCAGGTGACTGCCGCGAAAATCAGGAACCAAGAGAAGTGGATTTGAATATCAATGCCGGACAAACGGACGACCTTGACGCTGCCTCGCATATTCTCTCCTGCCAGCCATCAGGCAGTTAGCTTACTTGATTGCCTGTGCAGATAGTTCGCAGGATATATGCCAGTGACAGACAAAGAGGGCCGGGACGTTGCGTCCCGGCCCTCTTTGAGGGCAGTGTGAAGGAAGCGCAGCTAGTTGTGAATGAAGTTTACGAACGGTACCTGGCGCTTGTCGTAACTGGAGCAGTCCTTGTCAGTGTACACGGTGACGCGATCGCTAGTCACCGTCGTACCGTTATCGTCGTACACTTCCACCGTCCAGCTGTAGTCCATGAAGTTGTTCTCGCCGGATTGCAGCATCACGACGAAGACCCCAACCGGGTCGGGCCGCCACTCGCCGCCGGTAGGCCGCGAAATGATGGTGTAGCCGTCGCGACCAACCACCTTGACCCGCACCCCGTTCTTGCCGGAGCCATCCGGATTTAGGATCTTGCCTTCGATCCACTGGTTGCCGCAGTTGTTCTCATAGCGGACGCTGCCAGACTGGCTGTAGGTTACGGCCGGCCTGGGCGTCGCCGTGGGGGTCGGCGTTGAGGGCGGAGTCATGCCTGGCGGGTACTCGGGTGAAACGACGTCCGAGGCGAACATCCCGGCCTGCACCGAGACGTCGCCGCCGTTGGCAATGGTTACCTGGCCGGCGGCGGCCCAGGGCATGGCAACCTTCCATTGCTGGATCACGGCCCGCTGCAGGCGGATGGCGTAGTGGTTGCCGTTATCCACCACGGCCGACGTTGGCAGGCCAAAGAGCCGCATTGGGTCCGCTACGGAGAAGTAGACGGACTTGATGGCCGGGTTGGTGTCCAGCAACCCTTGCCGGGCCGCAACGACCTGGTTCCAGTTCTTGCCGGCGTCGAAAGTGCCCGCGTCCAGCGGCTTGGGCGTGGACTTGGAATTCGACAGCCAGTCATCCTTGCCTGACAAGGACATCTGGTCGAAGACGTTGATGAAATCTACGCGCTGCTCGATAGGCTTCCACTGGAAGACGGCCTTCTGGAAGACCTGGGTCGTGAATCCGTCCCACATGAAGCGCCGGCTCATCGGGTAGCCCACAATCTGGGTACCGCCCTGCCTCTGGAACTCGTCCCAGAAGGGCGCCCCATCGTTGTTGGTTACCGCGTAGCCGGCCGGACTGCTACCAGCGGGTTGGCCGTTGGTTTGGGTGAAAAAATGACCGTTGGCTATGGCATAGTCCCGCGCCGCCGTCTGCGCCTGGCCGAGCATCGGCGTGGCGCCCAGGAGCAGTGCGACAAGGACCACGACCACTACCGGTGAAAACTTGCGCAACTCTACCATCCCCTCCCTCGCAATAATCAGGCGCGCCGGTCCCGTACGGCCGATCGCCTGCCCCACCTAACGGCGCCATTCTAGCACGGTCGACGCCGTGTCTCAATACAAGACCGTGAGTAGGAGGCAGTCAGTTGGCAGAACGAGTATCGCCTCGCCCGTCTGACTAGACGGGCGAGGCGATGTATGGTTACCTGCCGGTAATCTGCGTTCTGGGCCCAGATCCTAACGCGCCAGCGGGTGCGCTCGCTCCCACTCTCGACGCAATCGTTCCGGGTTGATCTGGGTGTAGACTTGGGTTGAAGAGATACTCGCGTGGCCCATAATCTCCTGAACCGCCCTTAGCTCGGCGCCGCTGGAGATGAGGTGCGCGGCGAAGGAATGGCGAAGAACGTGAGGAGTGATGGACGATTCTATCTGGGCGCGCTTGGCGTAGCCTTTGATGATCAGCCAGAATCCCTGGCGCGTCAGTCGCTCACCCCGGTGATTGAGAAAGAGCGCGCCCTGGTCGGGCCGGCGCAGCAACTGCGGGCGGGCTTCCTGGGCGTACCGTTCCACCGCTGCCATTCGGTCGTAGCTCACAGGGATAATGCGTTCACGACCGCCACGTCCCGAGCAGCGAACGTTGCCCGGCTGCAGGTTGATATCGTCTACGTCGAGGGAGACCAGTTCAGTCACCCGCATACCGGTGGCATACAGCAGTTCGAGCATGGCCCGGTCTCGGAGAGATTCCGGTCCGCTGGCCTCTTCCGTGGCGGCCAGTAACCTGTCGACTTCGCTAACCGAGATAGCGTGGGGCAAAGCGCGGCCTATCTTGGGAGAATCGAGGTCCTCCGTCGGGTCTTCTCGCAGCTCTCCTTTGGCCAAGAGGTAATGAAAGTACGAGCGGATGGCAGCTATCTTGCGGGCGACCGTGGTGGCCGCATAGCGCTTGTCCTTCAGGTCCAGAACGAAAGACAGGACCGTTTCCCGATCCACGGTGTCGCCTACCTGGCGCTCCGCGAACTCGGAGAACTGGGCCAGATCGTTGTGATAGGCGGCGATGGTGTTCTTGGAGAAACTCTTCTCCGTCGCCAGGAAACCGAGGAAGCCCTCTATGTCCAGCTGCATCAGCCTCTCCTTTCCGCACTGCCACCGGGCGGTCCCGGTCCCACGGCGCGGCCCCAAGAGTAGCAATCCACGGCCAGGTTACCTCGGGGCCAGCGGGTCGAGCCTATTCTACACTCACCTAGCCGGAAAATCTAGTGCTTTGAGGGCCAATCTACATAATACCGTTCAGAGCCGAATCTGAGCGTTTGACTGGGTCCTGGTGCAGGCGGTAGGATATGCCCACAAGCTGCCGGGGGAGGGCCTGTGCCGACACGCGGAACAAGGTGGGTGGGTGCCACTCTGGCGTCGATACTCATTATCGCGACCCTGTTGCCCATGGTGGCCAACGGCCAGACTGCACCGGTTGAGGAGACGAGCGTCGCCGATCTCCTCCTGCCACCGAACTTCCGCTTCGGGCTCAGCCGAGCGAGCTTCGGCGCCGATGTGCAGCCCGGCTATCAGCAGGGGCTGAGCGCGCAGGCCGGTGCCTCCTGGAACCGCTGGCCACTATACTGGTATCTTGTCGAGAATGGCAAGGGTCTAGACTACTCCGCCTACGACCGCGCGGTCGCGGAAGACGCGATCAGGGGCACCAACCTCGACTTGGTACTGATGGGAACGCCGAAGGATTTCGCTCCAACCGGCAAACCGAAGCCCACGCCTGCGCCGCCCTCGCCAACGCCCGCGTCGCCCACGCTGACCGCCAGTGCGGCGATCCCTACTCCAGTGGCAGGCCAGACACCAGCGGCAGGGCCCAGCGAACCCGCCCAAGCCGCCGAGCCTCCCCCCTACTCACAGGCAGCGACGCCACCCAACCTGGACCAGCCGGTCTTTGCCGACGGCAGCGACAACCTGGCCCCGGGCAAGCAGATTAACCCCGACAACTACTGGGCTCGCTTTGTCAATAGCACGGTGCAGCGCTACCGGCCCGGGGGGGGCCTGAGCGCCGAAGGTCTGCTGCCCAAGGGCGTGGGCGTGCGCTACTGGGAGATCTGGAACGAGCCAGACGTGACCTTCTATTGGTCGGCCCGGGGACCCAACACGGAAGTGCGGGACTACTTCAGGTTACTCAAGGTGGCCTACTTGGCTGCCAAAGCGGCCGATCCGGAAGCTGTGCTAATCATAGGTGGTCTTAGTTACTGGGGCCGCGAAAGCTGGTTGGAGGACCTGCTCAACGCCATTGCCGCCGATCCGGCCAGTGGTGCTCGCAACCAGTATTTCGACGTCATCGCCTGGCATGTGTACAGTCGGCCGCTGGACCTGTACATCAGGGCCTCATGGACTCGCAAACTGCTGGCGGATCGCCATCTGGCCAACAAACAAGTCTGGATCAACGAGACCAACATCCCGGTCTGGGGGGACTCAACCCCTGCCATGGTTGACCCAGGTAGCCACCGTGGCTCGCCTGAAGAACAGGCATCCTTCACACTGCAGGCTTACGCTTATGCCTTCGCCGGTGGCGCGGACAAGGTGTTTACTTTCATGCTCTATGACGACTGTTGGCAGTGGGGCGAGCACTACGGGCTGGTCCGCAATCCTCCCGGCCCGTACAAGATCGATGATTGTGCGGCGGACGGGCGGCCGCGTCCCGGCTACGCCGCCTACAAGGTGGCCGCGGCCTACTTGCGCGACATCAAATCGAGCCGGCTGTTCACGGCGGGGCCGGATGGCAAGGCCAACGTGGCTACGTTTGAGGTTGATGGCGGTCTGCGAGTCATCGTGGCCTGGAACAAGTCGTCCAGCGCCTTCAGTGTCGACTTACCGCTGACCAGGCCAGCGCTACTGGTTGACCAAAGCGGCGCCACCCTGCTGGTGCGGCCCAACAACAAGGGCGCCTACACGCTCAACCTGCCTCCGGCGACGGACAACGATGCCCCCTCCGGGGAACCGCCGAACTTCATCGTCGGCGGCAGAACCTACGTCCTGGTGGAACTGGCGGACGCGCCGGCGAGCGGGCAGTTGATCAACGGCGGCTTCGAAATGCAGCCCCGCTTCGCCGCCTGGATCACCGAGGGTTCGCCGCCGATGCTCGCTCCCTTGTCGCGGACCGGCCGCTACGCCGCCAGCCTCAAGGTGAGCCCGCCGGTTGGTGGAATCTCGCAGATGCGACAGAGCATCATCGTCCCCGCGGACGGCAAGCCGTTACTGACCTTCTCCTATGCCATCTTCACGGCACAGTCCAGGGGCTTGGCAGAGCAGCGCCAGTCCACGTTCAAGGTCACGGCGCGGGCGCCCGGCGAGCCGGAAAAGGCGTTGCTGATGGAGACGTTGGGCACGGACTGGGTGACGCGGCGGCTGGATCTCAGATCTTACGCCGGCAAGGTGCTAACGATCACATTCACAGTCGCCGGCCAGGAGGAGGCGTTCACGGCCTTTGTCGACAATGTGAGCCTATCCACTTACCAGATCTACCTACCACTAGTGCCTAAAAAGTAGGCAAGACCGTGGTGAGCGAGCGAGGCAAAGTCTAGGAA
The DNA here is from genome assembly GCA_023473795.1 of Chloroflexota bacterium. Classification (GTDB taxonomy): domain Bacteria; phylum Chloroflexota; class UBA6077; order FW602-bin22; family JAMCYS01; genus JAMCYS01. The sequence goes on from JAMCYS010000127.1 coordinate 28,910, forward strand.
AAGAAGGAGAAGATCGCCGGCACGCCGCTGGGGAACCAGAGGCTTAGGGAGTGTTGCAGAACGGGCGCGCACAGAGCCACCAGCGGCAACACATTGGAGCCCTTGGTCGCGCCGGCAAGCGCGGTGCGTAGGGGATCCGAGTCGGGCCAAGGAACGGCGAGCAGGAAACCGAGGATAATGGTTGCCATGCAGGCCACGCCCAACCCGGTTAGCAGGCCGACGGCAGCGCCCGCGCTGTTGTCCATGATGCCCAAGCTCAACACGCGCATCGTTGGATACACTCGCCGGATGACCCAGCCAAGGAACAGACTGGCCCAGAGGAACACGAGCAGGAAACCAACGGCCGCCCGGGGCGTGGCGTCAGCGCTGAAGAACCAGCTAAGCCATCTGCCCACGAGCAGATGATACTGCGCCGCCAGCACCAGCGAAAGATAGACGGCGCCGAGGTTGACAGCCTGGCGGAGGAAGCCCTGCGTGTAGCCCACGCAGGTGAATGTGGCGACAACGGTCACAAGTACTAGGTCTAAGGCGTTCACGCTTAGTAGCTCCTTGGAGACGAAGGGGCCCCGGGTGGACTAGCCCCGGTTGAGCAGAACTCCTAGCAGCAGCAGACAGACGAAGAGCACCGTTGCCAGCACCCCAGCCAGATCCCAACGCGCGGCGACTCTACGCATCGCAACCTCCGCAGCTAACGGCGACTGAAGTCTTACTCCCAAGACAGACGTTAGCACGCCGCCAGGCCCCAATCAATAGCGAGTGTTTCCTATTGGGCCATCACGCCTTCGGGTGGCGACGGTGAAGGCCTGGTGACTGGCGCGGGGAAAGGAGTTTGGCTGTGGGGATGACCGCCGCGACGGTTGAGGGGATTCTGCGCCCAGGGCTGCACTCAGCTATTGGCCGCTAGATGGCGCCCTCGGAGCGAAGCGAGGCGATGTCGTCCGGGGTGTAGCCCAGCTCTCGGAGCAGCTCATCCGTGTGCTGGCCCAGAGTTGGCGGGGCGAGCATTGCGGACTCTTCGCCGGCGACCTGCCAAGGCGGTGGCACCAGCTCCACGTGGCCGAGAGTGGCGTGAGGCACGCGGCAGCGCAGGCCCAGGTGCTGGGCCTGCGGGTCGGCAAAGACCTGTTCCAGATTGTTCACGGGGCCGCAGGGAACGCCGGCCTCCCTTAGGCTTCGTACCACCTCAGTGGTTGGCATCTCGGCCAGCCTATGCTCGATGATGGCCACGATACGGTCGCGGTCGGCGGCTCGCCCCCGGTTGGTGGCATAGGCCAGATTGTCGGCTAGCTCGGTTAGCGCCAAAGCCAGGCAGCAGCGGCGAAAGTGCGTGTCGTTGCCGGCGGAAATGTTGACGTAACCATCGGCCGTGCGGAACGTGCCGTAAGGGGCGATGCTGGGGTGAAGATGCCCAACCGCCTCGGGTACGACCCCGGTGGCGAAGTAACGGCCGGCCTGGTGTGTCAGCTGGGCGACCATCGCCTCGAACATGCTGGTTTCGACGTAGGCGCCCTCACCCGTCCGTTCCCTCCGTAATAGGGCGAGCGCCACGGCATAGGCGGCAAACATGCCGGCGTTGATGTCGCCCGTCGGTACGCCGGGACGGAACGGCTCGCCTCCCGGCTCCCCGGTCAGGCTCATCCAGCCGCTCAGGCCCTGCACGATCAGATCGTAGGCCGGCAGGTCGTGGCCGGGGCCATCTTGGCCGAAGCCGGAGATGGAGCAGAAGACCAGGCGCGGGTTGAGCTGCCGAACCGTGTCATAGCCGAAACCGAGACGGGCGATGGTTCCCGGCGTGAAGTTCTCCAGCAACACATCGGCTTGTCGCGCGAGCTTGCGCAGCACCTCCTTGCCAGCGGGGTGCTTGAGGTTGAGCGTCAGGCTCTTCTTGCCGCGGTTGATGCTGAGAAAGTAGGTGCTCTCGCTGCCCAGGAATGGCGGGCCCCAGCCGCGAGACTCGTCGCCTTTCCCGGGCTGCTCGATCTTGATAACGTCATAGGCCAGATTGTCGGCTAGCTCGGTTAGCGCCAAAGCCAGGCAGCAGCGGCGAAAGTGCGTGTCGTTGCCGGCGGAAATGTTGACGTAACCATCGGCCGTGCGGAACGTGCCGTAAGGGGCGATGCTGGGGTGAAGATGCCCAACCGCCTCGGGTACGACCCCGGTGGCGAAGTAACGGCCGGCCTGGTGTGTCAGCTGGGCGACCATCGCCTCGAACATGCTGGTTTCGACGTAGGCGCCCTCACCCGTCCGTTCCCTCCGTAATAGGGCGAGCGCCACGGCATAGGCGGCAAACATGCCGGCGTTGATGTCGCCCGTCGGTACGCCGGGACGGAACGGCTCGCCTCCCGGCTCCCCGGTCAGGCTCATCCAGCCGCTCAGGCCCTGCACGATCAGATCGTAGGCCGGCAGGTCGTGGCCGGGGCCATCTTGGCCGAAGCCGGAGATGGAGCAGAAGACCAGGCGCGGGTTGAGCTGCCGAACCGTGTCATAGCCGAAACCGAGACGGGCGATGGTTCCCGGCGTGAAGTTCTCCAGCAACACATCGGCTTGTCGCGCGAGCTTGCGCAGCACCTCCTTGCCAGCGGGGTGCTTGAGGTTGAGCGTCAGGCTCTTCTTGCCGCGGTTGATGCTGAGAAAGTAGGTGCTCTCGCTGCCCAGGAATGGCGGGCCCCAGCCGCGAGACTCGTCGCCTTTCCCGGGCTGCTCGATCTTGATAACGTCGGCTCCGGCGTCGGCCAACATCATGGCGCAGTACGGCCCGGAAAGGGCGCGCGTCAGATCCAGGACCATCATGCCTGCCAGAGGCTGCACAGCGCCACCTCGTTTGGGACTGGTTGTTTGCGGGGCTGCGGCTATGTTAGGCACGGGGCCAGGTGGTGTCAAGTCGAAGGCCCTTCGGTCCAACGCCAGGGCGTCGAAAATCGACTCCCCAGGACGGCGCGGCACCGATGGGCGTTCGGGAGGACGCGAACGCGGGCCCACGACCTGTCTGTCGTCCCCTGCTCACTACGCAGGGCAGAGGGTAACGCCCTTAGCGGGCGGGCCGCGCTTTACATACGGTTGACCTTAACCTATAATCTAGGCCACGGCTGAAGTGAGGGCCGATGCCTCTCAGCCATTTTTGTTGCGCGATATCAGACCCCATTCCGAGCCGGTCAAGCGCGAGCGGAGAAGCAGGCGTTAGTTATGGTAGAGCAGCACGTTGACGAAGTGATGGCGCCCCGCCTGGAGAAACTGGCCCGCCTAGATGAGGCGCACGTCGAGCCCTACCCGCGGCGCTACGAGCGCACTCATTTGGCAGCGGGTGCCATTGCCCGCTTCGACTCCCTGACCGGCCGAGAGATAAGAGTGGCGGGGCGCCTCGTCAGTTGGCGCGGCATGGGCAAGGCCACTTTCTGCCACGTCGCTGACGTCTCGGGCCGCCTTCAGCTGTATCTCCGGCGCGATGTCCTCGGCACGGAAGCCTACGACTTTGTCACCAAGACCCTGGATTTGGGCGACATAGTGGGGGCGGAGGGCACCCTCTTCCGCACGCGCACCGGTGAGGTCACGCTCGAGGTCAAGCGTTTGGAGCTGCTCGCCAAGTCGCTGCGCCCCCTGCCGGAGAAATGGCACGGTTTGCAGGATACCGAGAAGCGCTACCGGCAGCGCTACTTGGATCTGATCGCCAACGACGAGGTCAAGCAGGTCTTCGTCACGCGCAGTCGCGTCATTTCGTCGATGCGGCGCTTCCTGGAGGAGCGAGGCTTCATTGAGGTCGAGACTCCCGCTTTGCAGCCGATCTACGGCGGCGCCGCGGCGAAGCCGTTCGTCACGTACCACAACGCTCTCGACCAGACCCTTTTCTTGCGCATCGCGGTCGAGCTCTACCTGAAGCGCCTCATCGTCGGCGGCTTGGACCGCGTCTACGAGATCGGCAAGGACTTCCGCAACGAGGGCATTTCCACCAAGCACAACCCAGAGTTCACGATGATGGAGTGCTACCAGGCCTACGCGGACTACAAAGACGTAGCCCAGATGGTGGAGATGATGGTCTCCAGCATCGCCGCCGAGGTCCTCGGGACTCGCCAGTTCGCCTTCAAGGGCGAAACGATAGACGTCACTCCCCCCTGGCGGCGGCTGACTCTCCGGGAGGCCATCCGGGAAGGCGCGGGCATCGACTACGTCGAGTATCCGGAGCGCGAGAGCCTGGCCGAGGCGATGCGTGCCAAGGGGATTACCGTGGATGCGGCGGCCGGCCGGGGCAAGCTGATCGACAACCTGCTGAGCGAGTTCGTGGAGCCCAAGCTCATTCAACCGACGTTCCTGTTCGACTACCCGGTGGAACTATCGCCCTTCGCCAAGCGCAAGCCTGAGGATGCCACGACCGTAGAGCGTTTCGAAGCCTTCGTCGGTGGCATGGAAATAGCCAATGCCTTCAGCGAGCTGAACGATCCTCGTGACCAGCGCCAGCGCTTCCTCGAGCAACTGCGCCTGCGGGAGATGGGCGACGAAGAGACCCAGGTGATGGACGAGGATTACCTGGTGGCCCTGGAGCACGGCATGCCCCCCACCGGCGGATTGGGCATGGGCGTGGACCGGTTGGTCATGCTGCTCACCGACAGGCAGTCAATTCGCGAGGTCATTCTCTTCCCGCAGCTGCGCACAAAGGCCTAGACTAATGCCGCATCCGCTGTATGTTGCCATCTTCTGGCACATGCATCAGCCCCTGTACCGTAATTTGCTCACCGGCGACTATAAGCTGCCTTGGGTACGTTTGCACGGGACCAAGGACTACCTGCACATGGGCCGGCTGTTGCTGGACTACCCGACCATTCACCAGACCTTCAATTTTGTCCCCTCGCTGCTCGAGCAGATTCTGGATTACTGCGACAACGAGGCCACAGACCGCTGGTTGGAAGTCAGTGTCAAGGAGTCGCTGACCGCCGAAGACAAGCGCTTTATGCTGGCGCAGTTCTTCAGCATCAACTGGGATCGGGTCGTCAAGCCGAACTCTCACTACTGGCGCCTGCTGCAAGTGGCCAACGCTGCTGGCGAGGACAGCACCCTGCTGTCGCGCCAGTTTTGGCGCGATCTAGCGGCCTGGTTCAACCTCGCCTGGATCGATCCCGAGATCGTGGCCGCCGACCCTGAGTTGCGGGCGTTGCGCGAGCGGGGCCACGGCTACAACCTGGCCGACGTGCGTGCCATTGTCGCCAAACACTACGCCATTCTGCGGGAGATACTGCCACTCTTCCGGCGTTTGCAGGGGGCGGGCCAGGTGGAATTGACGACTTCGCCCTACTTCCACCCGATCCTGCCGCTTCTGGTAGACGAGAGCTCGGCCCTGATGGCGAGTCCCAATCTGTCGCTGCCGGATGCTAACGTCCGCTGGCCGGAGGACGCGGCGGAGCAGTTGCGCCGGGGCATGGAGAAGTACCAGGATCTATTCGGCAGAGCACCGCGCGGGCTCTGGCCATCGGAAGGCGCCATCTCTCCCGGTGCGGTCGCGCTGCTGAAGGGCAGGCGAACCTTCAACTGGGTGGCCTCCGATGAGGCAATTCTGGCCCGCTCGCAAGGGGCCTGGTTCGACAGGGATGGCTACGGGCACGTCCTCGACGCGCGACGCCTCTACCAGCCCTACCTGGCGCCGGAGGGCAACACGACTCTCGTCTTCCGCGACCGCGTGCTCTCCGACCGTATTGGTTTCGTCTACCAGCACATGGACGCTCGTGAGGCCGCGGAAGACCTAATCGGTCGCCTGCACCATGTCCGGGAGACGCTGAATGACGGTGAGAACCCTTACCTCATTCCGATCATCCTTGACGGCGAGAATTGCTGGGAGGGCTACGCCAACAACGGCAACGACTTCTTGCGCCATCTGTACGGACGGCTGGCCGCCGACAGCACTCTGCGGACGGTGACGATCGGGGAATATCTGGAGCGATTCCCGGCGCGGCAGAAACTCAGCTCGCTCTTCTCCGGTTCCTGGATCAACCAGAACCTCGAAACGTGGATCGGCGAGAGCGATCAGAATCGAGCCTGGGAGTACCTGGCGCGGGCGCGGTCTCGCCTGATCGCCTGGCAGAACCAGTATGCCTTGGCCGACCCGGACACCCTGGCGAACGCCTGGGAACAGGTGTACATCGCCGAGGGCAGCGATTGGTTCTGGTGGTACTACAGCCACAACAAGACGGGGCACGAGCAGCTCTTCGACGTCGAGTACCGGGGCCATCTGGCGGACATCTATGCCGTGATGGGGCAGCCACCCCCGCAGTGGCTGAAGGAGCCGATCGCCACTCCCGGAGAGCGGCCGCAGTACCGCCCCGTGAGTGGCAAGATTTCGCCGCGTCTCTCGGGTCAACAGGAAGCCTCGCTGGAGTGGGCCGGCGCTGGCTATGTGGAACCTGTCACCTCGTCGGGTACAATGCAGATGGGCGCCTCGTTACTGCGCCGGCTATACTTCGGCTCGAACCCAGCCGCTCTGTTCTTGAGGTTGGAGGCTAACGAGGATGTCTCGCGCTACCAGGTGTCCTTCTACCTCACCAGCCCCAGCCAGAGCGGGCCGGGCGCTCAGATTCGTTTCCTGCCCAGCAAAGCGGACTTCACCCCCCCCGACCTGGCCTTCGCCTGGGAGGTCAGTCTGCTGCCGGGCGCCGAACAGGCTAGTTTGAGCTCCGCCCTGGGCGGCGACGTTTGGGAGCTGAGCAAACAGCTGTCACTCGTGGCCGTCGGCCCCCACGCCGTCGAGGTCTGTCTGCCCCTGGCGGACATTGGTTTGCATCTGGGCGACGAGGTGGACCTGCTTGCCACCGTGGCCAAGGGGGAAGTGCTGGCCGAGGTTCTGCCCCGGCTCGGCTACGTTTCCTTCACTCTTTCCTAGCCGCCGTCGACGGTTGGAGGTGCTTCTTCGATGTTGAGCCTGAAGTTCATTCGCGAAAACCCCGGCCTCGTGCGCCAGGCGGTGGCCAAGCGCCGCGACACGGCGCCCATCGACGAGATTCTGGCCCTGGACGAGCGCCGCCGGGCATTGCTCACCGAGTCGGAGCAGCTGAAAGCGGTGCGCAACCAGACCTCTCAGCAGATCGCCAAGATGAAGGAAAGGCCGACGGCCCTGTTCGAGGAGATGCGGCGGACGAGCGACCGGATCAAGGTGCTGGACGCGGAGGTCGGCCAGGTTGAGTCTGAGCTGGAACGGCTGCTTCTCTACGTACCCAACGTGCCTCACCCGAGCGTCCCCGAGGGCGCCAGCGAAGAGGACAACGTCGTCAGCCGCACGTGGGGCGACAGATCGGTGCTGCCGGGTTTCGGCGGGGCGCCCGACTTCCCTCTGCGCCCGCACTGGGACATCGCCCGGGAGCTGGGCATAATCGACTTCGAACGCGGGGCCAAAATCGCCGGCAGCGGTTTCATTCTCTATTTGGGGTTGGGCGCGCGCCTGGAACGGGCGCTACTCAACTGGATGATCGACCTGCACGTGGAGAAGCATGGCTACGTGGAGGCGTTTCCGCCCTTCCTGGCTAACCGCGCCAGTATGGTCGGCACCACTCAGATACCGAAGTTCGAGTTCGATATGTACAAGGTCGAGGACGAGGACCTCTTTCTCATCCCCACCGCCGAGGTGCCGCTGACCAACGCTCACCGGGATGAGGTCATCTCGGTGGAGAAGTTGCCGATCTACTACACCGGCTACTCAGCCTGTTTCCGCAAAGAGGCCGGCTCAGCCGGCAAGGATACCCGTGGCTTGCTGCGGGTGCACCAGTTCAACAAAGTCGAGATGGTCAAGTACGTCTTGCCCGAGACCTCCTACGACGAGTTGGAGAAGCTCACCGCCAACGCCGAAGAGGTGCTGCAGCTGCTCCGCCTGCCTTACCGGGTGCTCACGATGTGCACCGCCGATCTGGGGTTTGGTCAGACGAAGAAGTATGACCTGGAGGTCTGGGCTCCCGGCGTGCAACGGTGGCTCGAAGTCTCTTCGTGCAGCAACTTCGAGGAGTTCCAGGCGCGGCGCGAGAACATTCGCTTCCGTCGTGCCCCCGGCGCCCATCTGGAGTACGTGCATACCCTCAACGGCTCCGGCCTGGCGGCGCCACGCACCATCATCGCCATTCTGGAGTCTTACCAACAGCCCGACGGCAGCGTAGTGGTGCCAGAGGTGCTGCGCCCCTACATGGGCGGCGTCGAGGTCGTTCGCTAGCGCGACGCGCGCTGGCCGGTTCGGCCGAGGTCAGGGCCTCGGCCGTTTTCTTTTGCCCTGGGTACGGTACCTGCGCGGCCTTTGCCCGCAAGTCCACTGCGAAGGAGGGGGAAATGGCCGTCGATCTTCGGGGTCTGCAGGACCTGGTCAACGGCCTGCAAACGCTTGACTTCCTGCCATCAAAGTGATATCATATCGATATCACAGATAAGTGCTGGGAGGAGAGTCGTGGACAAGGAGCGCGTGGTCAAGCCAGGTAACGGCTACCTGATGCTGGCAGTAGGGATTGTCTTGGTTCTGCTAAGCGCCTGGATGCTGTATCTAGGGGCCAGCGGCGACAACCTCTGGTTCCTGGTACCGTTCTTCGTTCTGGTGCTAGTTGGCAGTTTGGCGCTGGCGGGCCTGTTCATCGTCAACCCCAACGATGCCAAGGTACTGGTGCTGTTTGGTTCGTATGCCGGCACGGTCAAGCAGAACGGCTTCTGCTGGGCCAATCCCTTCTACGTCAAGAAGAAGGTGACCCTCAGGGCGCGTAACCTGAACGGCGAGAAGATCAAGGTTAACGACAAGACCGGCAACCCCATCGAGATCGCCGCCGTGCTCGTCTGGCAGGTGGCAGACACCTTCCGCGCCTCGTTCGACGTGGACAACTACGAGCATTATGTGAACGTGCAAAGTGAAGCGGCGGTGCGCCATCTGGCGGGCTCGTATCCCTACGACACCTTCGGGGAGCACGACGAAGAGACGCTCACTTTGCGAGGCGGCGGCGACCGCGTGTCCGAAGTGCTGGAGCGGGAGTTGAGCGAACGCTTCGACCGGGCGGGAGTCAGGGTGATAGAGGCCCGTCTGACTCACCTAGCCTACGCGCCCGAGATTGCCGAGGCGATGCTGCGCCGCCAGCAGGCCACCGCCGTGGTCGCGGCTCGCACGCAGATCGTCGAGGGAGCGGTTGGTATGGTGGAACTCGCCCTGGCGCGGCTGGAGGCCAAGCACACAGTGCAGCTGGACGAGGAGCGCAAGGCGGCGATGGTCAGCAACCTACTCGTCGTCCTGTGCAGTGAGTCGTCGACGACGCCCGTTATCAACACCGGCACGTTGTACCAGTAGGCGCGCGGCCGTGGCGGAGAAGAAAAGGTTCCTTCTACGCCTCAGCCCGGAGCTCTGGGAGGAAATCAACCGTTGGGCGGCCCAGGACCTCCGCAGCGTCAACGCCCAGATCGAGTTCGTTCTGCGGCGGGCGGTCGACGAAAGGCGGCGCCGAAAACGGCTCCCCCGCGACGGCGAGCCAAACGGGGGTGACCGGGAGGCGGCTTCGCCGGAGTAAGCCGGCCTGGCCAGCGCGGCTCAAGAGGCTCATCGGGGTGGTGTTCGAAGAGCAGAATCTGTACGAGCGGCTTTCGGCACGCAACAATCTGCGCTTCAACTGCTGGCTCTATGACCTGCCCGAACGCCGTATCGAGGAGATGCTGGAACTAGCGGGACTGCGGGAGCGAGCCAAAGACCCTGTGCGGACATATTCGAACAGCATGAAGCAGCGATTGATGATTGCCCGGGCCCTGCCGCACAAGCCGCCGGTGCTGTTCCTCGACGAGCCGACCCGCGGGCTCGACCCAGTCGCCGCCCGCGATGTGCGTGGCACCATCGAGCAGTTGCGTCAGGAAGGGACTACCATCCTGCTGACCACGCACCTTCTGGACGAGGCTGACCATCTCTGCCAGCGTCTCTCGTTCATCGTCGCCGGCGGCACGCCGCGCGACCTGAAGCTCTCATACGGCAAACGCGCCGTTGTCCTCACGCTCGCCGACCCCAGCAGCGCGGGCCAATTGTCGGATGTAACGCTCAGCGTGGACGATCCCGATGAGGACCGGAGTGCGGTCGGGCGAGGAAACGGAGCACCCCACGGACGAATAGGCGCTCGTCGTGGCTGAGTTCGGACGATCGCCGTTCCACTTCCTCAGGGGACAGTCCGGACCAGCGAATCACTGGGGTCCCGCCGCCGGTTTCCTCGCGCATGAGGAATCCTTTCTCCACCAGACTATCCACAATCTGCCAAGATTCGTGCTCGCCTAGCATTGGTGGCTGGTCGTGGCGCAGCCACGAGCGCCAGACGGCCGACATCAATTCCCGCGGCGACACGCCGGCTGCTTGAGCGTCGCTTCTGACTCGCAGCACCAGGAGCCGTTGGACCTGCTCAACTGTCGGTCCGGCGTCCCGCTCGGCGCGCTCCGCCAGGGCCGCCACGATCCTATCGGCAAGTCGCTGCAACTCAGTTGCTTCTCCGTCCTGCCCCATGCTTGCTCAGCCTCGCGACTTCGACTCTTTGTGGCATTCATCCCGCTGCGGAGCCAAAAAGCAGGTAGCATGCCGCGGCGCTCGACCGGGCACGGGCAGCGCCGGATGCCGGCGGAGGATGACGGCGCCATCCGGGGCATCCTCTGGCCCCCGGGGGAAGGTTCGGGCGTCGGCGCGGCCCTTAGCGAGTGCGGTTTGGCTTCCGCGCCACTCCGGCTAGGGCCTTGAATTCAGCAGCCGGTATTGTACCAATACCTGCTTGGTAGAGATGATGGAGAAGGAGTTGTCCAGTTTGACGGTGAAATTGCCCGCGGCCGAACTGGGCAGCTGCGTGCTATAGGAGCGTCTGATGCGCTGCGGTCCGTAAACGGTCGTCCCGCCCGGGTCGACTATCGTTAGGTCGACGTCGCTGTCTACCGTGATGGCGAGGTCTAGAGTCTGGCCTGGGAGCGCGGCGATGGATAGCTGTACCTGCCGGCGCGGTGGCACTTCGACCGTCTCGTGCCGCACGGTCTCCGGCAGGGGCGTGGCGGTCGGCCTGGCCGGCGGGTTGGTGGGCAGCGGTGGCGGCGTTGGCATGGGCGTTGGGCTTGGCGGGCGGGTCGCCGTGGGGCTGGGGATTTCGCGAACGGGTGTGCGCGTCGGCGCCACTAGCACGGTAGCCGTCTGGGGAGCGGCCACCGTGGGCGGATCGCGTGGCGCGAACATGACCGAGGCGGCGACGGTCAGCGTCGCCAGCGCCAGGCCGAATACGAGCCCGAACAAGAAGCTGACCCGGTCCACCTGCATCGACCCCGGTCTCCTCACCGCCCCGTGCGACTACTTTCGAATTGTAGCAGGCGCATTAATAGGGAACAAGCAAGGTGCGGCTCTCGCCAACGCGTTGGCGCCGTGCTACAATCCCCGAGCCGAGGCTGCAGGTTCGTCGGGGGGATTGGCTATGCGGAAAGTCGAAATACTCTATCGATTGCAGGTTGTAGATCTGGACCTCGAAGAGAAAGGGTGTCGCTTGCAGGATGTCGAGGCGCGGCTGGGCGAGAGCCCCGAGCTGCTCGCCGCCCGCGAGGCTTGCCGGGCAGGCGAGGCTGCCCGGCAGCGGGGGGAGGCCGAGTTGCGCGAGCACGAGTTCCTCGTCGCTCGCGTTGAAGGCAAGCTGAAAGAAGTCAACGCCGTCCTTTACAAGTCCAATCCCAAACAGACCACGAAGGAACTGTCCAATCTTCAGAAGGAAGCCGACCTGCTCCTGCAGCAGCGCGGCAAGGCCGAGGACCTGGCGCTCGCCGACATGGACAGCGTGGAGGCATTGCAGGCCGACCTGCGGCGGTTGCGGCAGGAGTTGAGCGAGGCAGAGGTCGCTTGGCGCCAGGAGCAACAGGACTTGACTGCCCAGCGCGAGACACTCCTGGGGGAGAAGGCTGAGCTGGAACGGACGCGGTCGGAGTTGGCGGGGCTGGCCGACCCCGCCCAACTGGTCGTGTATGAGGGTCTGCGCCGCCAGAAAGGCGGTCGGGCTGTCGCCCGCGTGGAACAGAGCCTGTGCACCGGTTGCCGCATCTCGATGGCCCTGCAGCAGGTACAGCGGGCCCGCGGCAACCCCGGACTCACCTTCTGCAGCAGCTGTGGCCGCATTCTCTATGTCCCTCACTGACCCACAGACAAGCGGCGGACAGCGAACCGCGATTCTGCACAGCGACGGCGCCAGCTGGGGCAATCCCGGCGAATCCGGCATCGCCTACGTCCTCAAGGATGGGCGCGGCCGCGAGCTGGCTGCCGAGGCCCGATACATCGGCAAGGCCACCAACAACGTCGCCGAGTACCGGGCCCTGATCGCCGGTTTGGAGAAAGCCCGCTCCCTGGGAATCGAGGAACTCGACATCCGGCTGGACAGCGAGCTTGTGGTCAGCCAGCTGAACGGTTCCTACCGCGTGCGCGCCGCCCATTTGTACCAACTGTACACTCGTGCCCTGGCTCTGCTGACGTCGTTCCCCAAAGTCGCCGTCCGCCACGTGCCCCGGTCTCAAAACTCCCGGGCCGATGCTCTTGCCGCCGGGGCCATCAAGGGTGCTCTCCAGGCACGCCGGCAAGCCTAGCCGTTCCCTCGCCTGCTCACAAGACCGGCAACCGTCTCGCCGCCAATCCAACAACCCGTGGCAAAGTCACTTAATAATCCCTTAATGATCCCCTTGATTTTGCCTTGCTGGTGCGCTAGAATGGGCTCACGTGGGTAGAAGTGGGGACAAGTGGGGCTGTCCTGGGGATAAGTCGAGGCGGGTGGGGATAAGTCCGTGTTTATGGGTCAGTATGACCACACAGTGGACGATAAGGGCAGGGTGGCCATCCCCGCGCGCTTTCGCACCTACTTCGCCGACGGCCTGGTGGTTACCCGCGGTCTGGAGCGCTGCCTGCTCGTCTACACGGCGTCTGACTGGGCTTCGCTCGCCGAGCGCATCGCCAAATTGCCACTGACGCAATCGGACGCGCGCGCCTTCACTCGCTTTCTCTTCTCGGGCGCCATGGACGTGCAGCTCGACCGCCAGGGCCGAGTGGTGATCCCCGGCTATCTCCGCGAGTATGCCAACGTCAAAGAGAACGTCGTCATCATAGGCGTCAACACCAGGCTCGAGGTTTGGGACCAGCAGAGCTGGCAGCAGACCGTGAGTCAGGCCGAGGAGGAGAGCGCGCTGACTGCCGAGCATCTCGCGGCACTCGGCATCTAGCGCTTCCCTCATCGATGTTTTCCACAGGCGACCACAAGCCAGTACTGCTGAACGCCGTGGTGGCCTACTTGCGGCCCCAAGCCGGCGGCAAGTACGTGGACGGCACGATTGGCGGGGGTGGACACGCCGCGGCGATCCTCGAGGCCTCCGGGCCTTCGGGGAGGCTGCTCGGATTGGACGTAGACGAGGAAGCCGCGCAACGAGCGCGAGACATCCTGGCGCCCTTCGGCCAGCGGGCGCTGGTAGTGAATGCCAGCTACACAGAGTTGGCTGGCCTGGCACAGGAGAATGGTTTCGAGCCGGCCGATGGAGTCCTGCTCGACCTAGGGTTGTCGTCATATCAGCTGAATGACGCGGCGCGCGGCTTCAGCTTCCAGCGGGAGGCGCCACTCGATATGCGGTTCGACCAGCGCCAGGCGACGACGGCTGCCGGCCTTCTTGCCACCCTCGGCGAGCAGGAATTGGCCGACATCTTCTACTTGTACGGCGAGGAGCGCCGGTCGCGGGCTCTGGCCCGAGCCGTTGTGGCGGAGCGCAGGCGACGACCCATCACCACGACGACTGAGTTCGCCTCGCTCGTGGCGAGGGTCGTGCACGGTCGGCCGGGCGGAATCCATCCCGCGACCAGGGCGTTCCAGGCGCTGCGCATTGCCGTCAATGGCGAGCTGGCGAACGTGGAGTCGGTGTTGCCCCAGGCCCTCGAGATCTTGCGGCCCGGCGGGCGGCTGGCGGTGATCGCCTTTCACTCGCTCGAGGACCGACTCGTCAAGCGGTTCTTCCAGCGAGAGGCGGCGGGCTGTCTATGTCCGCCGGAATTGCCGCAATGCGTCTGCGGACATCAGCCGCGTTTGGCGATCCTAACCAAGAAGCCCGTGGTGGCCTCGGCGGAAGAGGCCGCGGAGAACCCGCGCAGCCGCAGTGCCAAACTGCGGGTGGCGGAGCGGTTGGCGGTGGCGGCATGAGGGCGCAGGCGATACCGGTGCGGGCGACCGTGCAGCGGCGGCCGCGCGGTGACGAATGGCTCCTGGCGGCGGGGCTGGCCATGCTCGCCGTGGCGGTCCTGGCGGTTGGTCTACTGTATCTTCGCCTGGCGAGCAGTGTGGCGACTGGCGGTTACGATGTGCTGAAATTGGAGAACGAGCGTTCGCGTTGGCAGATCGCCAACCAGCAGATTTCCTACAAGGCGGCTGAACTGTCTTCGCTGGTTCGCGTCGAGCAAGAGGCGCGGGAGACGCTCAAGATGGCGCCGACCAAGGAGATCTTGTATCTGCGGGCGCGGGTCCGCTAGCCGGGGGCGCAGGCGGCACGATGGGTGGACGGGCCGGACGTTACTATGCCAACCAGTTGGGCGAAAGCCCCTGGCGTCTCTCGGCGGTTGTGGTTCTGCTGGCGGTTTTCGCCATCGTCGTCGTGGGGAAGCTTTTCTTGATGCAGATCGTACAGCATGGCTACTACCTAGGCCTGGCAACGGAGGAGCACCGGAGCGTGCGCCAGCTGCAGCCGCAGCGAGGCACGGTCCTCGCCCGCGACGGGGCGCCGCTGGCGGTGAGCGTGCCTTACGAGACCTTGCTGGCGGACGCCACTCACATGACAGACAAGGGCGATGTGGCACGGCGGCTGGCCACAGCCCTGGGCGGGAACCAGGCAAGCCTTGCGGCCAAACTGACGACCGCGGGTGACAAGCCTGCCATGCTGCAGAGCAGCCTGAGCGCCGAGCAGGCCGACCGCGTGCGGGGACTGCACTTGCTGAACGTCTACTTCGAAACCGAACCGCTGCGCCTGCACCCGGAAGGGGGGCTGGCCAGCCAGGTGCTGGGCTTCGTGGGCCGGGACTACGCCGGCCTGGCTGGGTTGGAGATGGCCTGGAACGATGAACTGGGTGGCCGGCTAGGCAGCGTCGAAGCTGAGGTCGACACGGCCGGCGACGCCATCGCCCTCGGTGCCCTGGACTACGTGGCGCCGGTGAGCGGCGCGGACCTCTTGACGACTATCGACCGCTATACCCAGCGCCTGGTGGAACAGCAGCTGAATGCGGCGGTGGAAGCCCACAATCCAGAATCGGCGACCATCATCGTGCTGGAGCCACGCACCGGCGCCATATTGGCCATGGCCACGCGCCCCAGCTACTCGCTGGCTGATCCAGACTACTTGGAGCCTGAGAACGAGCCTCTCTACCGCATCCCGGCGGTCAGCGATGTCTACGAGCCGGGTTCGGTCTTCAAGGTGATCACCATGTCTGCCGGCATCGACTCTGGCGCCGTGCAACCGGACGAAACCTACGACGACAAGGGCTACGTCGTCGAGGGGGACGTGACGATTAGGAACGCGGACGGCATTGGCCGAGGCATTCAGACCATGGCCGAAATCCTGCAAAAGTCGCTGAACACGGGGTCGTCCTACGTTGCTAGGAAGCTGGGGCCCGACCGCTTCTACCAGTATGTGCGCGCTTTTGGCTTCGGTGAGCCGACCGCTGTCGACCTGCCTGGCGAGGCAGCCGGACTGGTGCGTGACAACAAGGCCAGCGGCTGGTCTGGCAGCGACCTCCTGACGAATTCCTTTGGTCAGGGCATCGCCGTGACGCCACTGCAAATGGCGCGGGGTGTGGCAGTGGTGGCCAACGGGGGGCTGCTGATGCAGCCACAGATCGTGCGTGAGGTTCGGTCGGCCGGTGGCGTCCGACACATCGCTCCGCAGACCGTCCGCCGGGTGATCTCTCCCAAGACCGCCAGCATCTTGACCAACATGATGGTCAACGCGGTGGATAAGAGTGTGGTGGGCCTGGCCAAGCTGAATGGCTACCGAGTCGCTGGCAAGTCCGGTACGGCCGAGATTCTGGTCGATGGGCGCTATGCGCCCAACGATACGGTGGCCTCTTTTGTGGGCTTCGCGCCGGCGGACGATCCGCGGTTTCTCGTGCTGGTGGCGGTCACTCGGCCGAAGGACAATATCTGGGGTGAGGCGGTGGCGGCGCCTATCTTCGCCACAATCATGCAGGACTTGCTGGCGCACGCCGGGGTGGCGCCGGCCCTTGACGGACAATGAAAATGGCAGTGCGGGTTCTAACGCTGGCCGAGGTAGAACAGGGGGCTGCTCCTTGCCAAGTGCACGGCAACGCGGGCCCCGACCTGGCATTTGCCAACGTCGTACACGACTCTCGGCTCGTGGTTCCCGGTTCACTCTTCGTCGCTCTTAAGGGAGAGAGGGACGGCCTGAACTTCGTGACGGACGCCGTGGCACGGGGCGCCAGTGGCATCATCGGCGAGCGGCTGCTGCCGGAAAGTCAGTGGCTGGAGCGCGCGGGCGGGCGCCCGGTCGCCTTCATCACAGTGGATGACTCCCTGCGCGCCCTGCAGCGACTTGCCCGTTGGTGGCGCGGGCGCCAGGACGTCGAGGTCGTGGGCATCACCGGCAGCGTCGGCAAGACGAGCACCAAGGAGGTCGTGGCCGGGGTTCTCGGGCGACGCTTCCGGGTGCTGAAGAACGAGAAGAACTACAACAACGAGATCGGTTTGCCGCTAACCCTGCTGCAGCTGGACGGCACCTACCAGAAGGCCGTGCTCGAGATGGGAATGTACGGCCTGGGGGAGATTCGCGACCTCTGCGCCCTGGCGCTGCCGACCGTCGGCGTAGTCACCAACGTGGGGCCTGTGCACCTGGAACGGCTGGGCACCATCGAGAACATCGCGCTGGCGAAGTCGGAGCTCGTGGCTGCCCTGCCGAGCAGCGGCCTGGCCGTGCTCAACGGCGATGACCACCGGGTGAGGGCGATGGCGGAGCGGACGCCCGCCGGCAGCGTTTTCTACGGCTTCGCGGAAGATTGCCGGGTGCGGGCGAGCGAGGTTGAGTCTCTGGGGCTGGAGGGTGTGCGCTTCACTCTCCACGCCTTGGGCCGAGAGGCCCGCGTCTCGCTACGGCTGGCCGGTCGCCACAACGTCTACAACGCTCTGGCCGGTGCGGCGGTCGGCTTCGCCTCCGGCTTGGACTGGGACGAGGTGCTGGAGGGCCTGGCGAGTTTGTCGAGCGGATTGCGCCTCGTGGTGGTGCCCGGACGCGGGGACTCGAACATCATCGACGACACCTACAACGCCAGCCCGGCCTCGATGTTGGCGGCTCTTGACTTGCTGGGCCAGCTGCCCGGCCAACGGACGGCCATCTTGGGCGACATGCTGGAGCTGGGTAGTTATGAGGAAGAGGGACACCGCGAGGTCGGCCGGCGTGCCGCCGAGGTCGTGCAGCGGCTGGTGGCCGTCGGCCCGCGGGCGCGGCTCATCGGCGAGGCGGCGACTGAGAGTGGCCTTGCCGATGTCACTTACGCGCCAGATAGCGAGGCGGTGACCTACGAACCGCACGCCGGTGAGCACGTTTTAGTCAAGGGCTCGCGCTCGATGTTCATGGAGAAGGTGGTAGAGAAGCTGCGGGCGGGGCGAGAGCGTGACCGCTAGCGCGCGCGCTCTGCTGCTCGGTTTGCTGGCGTTCGCCGTGGCTGTGGCCTGGGGACCGTTCCTCATCGCCTGGCTGCGGCGGCTGAAGTTCGGCAAGCGCATTCGCGAGGAGGGGCCGCAAAGCCATATGGGCAAGACCGGCACGCCCACGATGGGTGGCTGGCTAATGGTGGGCACGACGGCCCTCCTGTCGCTGGCGCTGCTGCGCGATTGGCCCCAGACAGCTCTACCGTTGGCGGCGGCGCTAATCTTCGCCGTCATCGGCTCACTGGATGACCTGGCCAATATGCGTTCGCGCAGTGGCCACGGCTTCCAGGTGCGCTGGAAGTTCCCCCTGCACGGCGCCATCTCCCTAGGCCTGGCGCTTCTGCTCTACTCCTGGCTGGGCCTGCACAGCGTCTGGCTACCCGCCCTCGGCAACGTCGACATCGGCGCCTGGTACGTGCCTCTGGCGGCGCTGGCCATCTTCAGCACGGCGGCGGCGGTCAACGAGGCGGACGGTCTGGACGGTCTGGCGGCGGGATTGGCGGCCATAGCCTTTGCCGCTTACGGGGTGATCGCTCTGCGCAACGGGCAGGCGGACTTGGCGGCCTTCTGTCTGGTGCTGGTGGGTTCGGCCCTGGGGTTCTTGTGGTTCAACGTCAACCCGGCTCGCATGTTCATGGGTGACGCCGGTGCGCTGGCTTTGGGCGCGGGCTTGGCCACGGTGGCGCTCGTGGCCGGGCAGGTGCTACTGGTGCTGGTCATCGGCCTCGTCTTCGTGGCCGAGACCGCCTCGGTGCTGCTGCAGGTGGCCTACTTCCGGCTGACCCACGGCAGGCGCCTGTTCAAGATGTCGCCGCTGCACCATCACTTCGAGCTGAGCGGCTGGACCGAGGTGCAGACGGTGCAGCGCTTCTGGCTGGTCGGATTGCTCGCCGCCGGGCTGGGCCTGGCGCTCTTCTTGGCGTAGGGGACATGGCTGAGAACTGGGAGCACAACCTAAGAGGGCTGAAGGCCACGCTGATTGGCCTGGGCACGCGGACAAACGTGGCTCTGGCGCGCTTCCTCGTTTCTCGGGGGGCGCTGCTGACCATCAGCGACCGCAAGCCGGCCGATCAGCTGCGCCAGGAGATCGCCCTGCTGGGCAACCTGCCGGTGCGGCTCTCCCTGGGCGCCAACCGGGTTGAGGATACGGTCGGCGCCGACGTCGTCTTCGTCACCCCGGGGGCACCGCGTGACCTGCCGGCGGTTGTCGCCGCGGTCGAGAAGGGCGTGCCGGTCAGTTCCGAGATCGAGCTGCTGTTTGCCCTGTGCCCGGCGCCCATCGTCGGCATCACCGGCTCCAGTGGCAAAAGCACGACGACGACCCTGGTGGGCGAGATCATGCTCGCCGCCGGGCTAACTGTCTACGTGGGGGGCAATCTGGGCACGCCGCTAATCGACAAGATCGACGACCTACGTCCCAGCGATTGGATCGTGCTGGAACTCTCCAGCTTCCAGCTCGAGGCCATGCGCCGCAGCCCACACGTCGCGGCGATACTCAACATAACACCCAATCACCTAGACCGGCATCCCTCGATGGAGCACTACGCCGAGTCCAAGCGCAACATTATCCGCAACCAGTCGGCTGATGATTGGGCGATTCTGGGCTATGCCAACGACCTGACCAGGGCTTATGGCCGTTCCTGTGCCGCCAGACGGCTCTACTTTGGCGTGGACGAAGTAGAGGGCGATGGCGCGTTCTGCGCCGACGGGGCAGTCTGGCTCCGCCTGGGGGGCGAACGGCGAAGAGTCCTTGATCTGGCGGAGATACGGCTGCGCGGCCGTCATAATCTGGAGAACGTGACCGCCGCCGTGGCCATCACTGCCGCCGTGGGCGTGCCGGTGGAGGCCATGCGGCATGTTACCGCCTCTTTTGCCGGCATCGAGCATCGCCTGGAGCCGGTGCGCACCATTGACGGCGTGCAGTTCGTCAACGACTCCATCGCGACGGCGCCGGAGCGGGCGGCGGCGGCCCTGCGCTCTTTCGCGGAGCCAGTCGTATTGCTGGCCGGTGGACGGGACAAGCACCTACCCTTGGACGAGTTCGCCCAGCTGGTGCGGGCGCGGGTGCGGGATCTCGTACTGTTCGGCGAGGCTGCCGGGCTGCTGGAAGAGGCCCTGGGCCGCGCGGGGGCACCCCCGCCGCCAATTCACCACGTGTCCAACCTGGCGGAGGCGGTGCCCCTGGCCGCGGCCTTGGCTGCCCCGGGAGACGTGGTGTTGCTCTCCCCCGCTTTCACAAGCTACGACCAGTTTCGCGACTTCGAGGAGCGCGGCCGCGAATTCAAGCGACTGGTGAACGAGTTGCCGGACACGCTGGCGGAGGTGCGCCGTGGCCGTTAGAGTGGCTGCTCGCCGACGAGCTGGTCCGGCGGGAGGCATTGACCTGCCGCTGCTCGCGGTGGTGCTGGCTTTACTGGTGTTGGGCATCGACATGGTCTATAGCGCCAGCTTTGTCTTGGCGCACAACAGCACCCTCTACGACAGCGACAGCTACTTCATGGTGCGTCAGGTAATGTTCGCCGTCATCGGCGCCGTGGCGATGCTGTTGGTCGCTCGGTCCGACTATCACGTCATGCAGCGCTACTCCGTGCTTCTGCTGGCCGTCTCCGTGGTCATGCTGTTCGCGGTGCTTGTACCGGGAATTGGGCACGTGGAGTACGGCGCCCAGCGGTGGTTGAAGCTGGGCCCGCTGCCTCCCATCCAGCCCAGCGAGCTGGCCAAGCTGGCGGTGGTGGTCTATTTCGCCGATTGGCTCTCCCGCAAGGGTGAAAACGTGCGTGACCTTACCTACGGCTCGCTGCCCTTCGCCATCATTCTGGTGGTGATCGTGGCCTTGGTGATGCTGCAGCCCGATCTCGGCACGAGCACGGTGATCGTGGCCAGCGCCGTTGCCGTCTTCTTCGTCGGCGGGGCGCACCTGGCACATTTCAGCGGCGGTCTAGCCCTGGGTGGCGCAGCATTGGCCATGCTTATCCGCGTCTCGGGCTACCGCTGGAGCCGCTTCATCGCCTTCCTCAATCCTCAGGACGACCCGACGGGCGCTGGCTGGCATACCATTCAGACGAGCATCGCTCTCGGGTCAGGGGGGCTCTTCGGGCTCGGCCTGGGGGAAAGCAGGCAGAAGTTCTACTGGGTACCGGGCGCGCATACGGATGCGATCTACTCGATCATAGGGGAGGAGTTGGGCTTCATCGGCTGCCTGGCGGTGCTGGCGCTGTTCGGCGTGCTGGCGCAGCGCGGTTTCTCCATCGCCCGACGGGCGCCAGACCAGTTCGGCGCTCTCCTGGCGGTTGGTTCCACCTGCCTCCTGGTGTTTCAGGCGGCGATCAACATCGGGGTGGTCGCGGCTGTGTTGCCGTTTACAGGCATCACCCTGCCATTTATCAGTTCGGGCGGCTCTTCGCTTGTGGTCTCGATGGTAGCTGTCGGCTGCCTCTTGAGCGTCTCGCGTCAGGCAAGCGCGCCTGCTGCGGCGAGGTGAGTTGGTGCGGTTGCTGGTGACGGGCGGCGGCACGGGCGGTCACGTCTACCCGGCTCTTTCCATTCTGGCGGCGCTTCGTCGGGGTCTGGCGAAGCGCAATGAGGGCAACGTGCAGGTACTCTACCTGGGCAGCCGGGGCGGGCTGGAGGAAGGCATCGTGAAGCGGGCCGGTTTGCCTTTTCGCACAGTGCCTACTGGCGCCGTTGTCGGTCGCTCGCCGCTCGCCGTGCTGACGAACCTGGTGCGCACGGTGGCCGGCACTCTGGCCAGCTGGCGGCTCATCAGGGGCTTCCGGCCGCAGGTGTTGCTGGCCACCGGTGGGTATGTCGCCGTGCCGGCGGTGCTGGCGGCGCGCCTGGCCGGCGTGCCGTCTTTGATCTACCTGCCCGATGTCACGCCCGGGCTGGCAGTGCGCTTCCTCTCTCGCTTCGCCGCCAAGGTGGCAGTCACGTTTGCCGACACCCAGCGCTGGCTGCCCGCGGAGAGGACGGTCGTCACCGGCTACCCAGTGCGGGAGGAGCTGTTCGGGGTGGACCGGGCCGCCGCACGGCAGGCCCTTGGCCTGCACGATGGTTTGCCGGTGGTTGTAGTGCTGGGCGGCAGCCGGGGCTCTCGCTCCATCAACCGGGCCGTGCGCGCGGCTTGGTCGGAGCTGTTGCCTGTCTGTCACATCCTCCACGTCGCGGGTTTGCTGGACGAGCCGTGGCTGGCGAAGGAGGCGCAGGACCTGTCGGCCGAGCTGCACGCCCATTACCACCTGTACGCCTATCTGCACGAGGAATTGCCGCAAGCTCTCGCTGCGGCCGACATTGCCGTCTCACGCGCCGGGGCTTCCATTATGGGGGAATATCCTGCCGTCGGCGTAGCCAGTGTATTGGTGCCCTACCCCTACGCGGGAGGTCATCAGGTGCTCAACGCCCGGCAATTGGTCGCCCAAGGGGCAGCTCTGATCGTGAACGACGGGGAACTACCGTCAGGTGCCCTGGGTCTCGCCGTGCGCCAGCTCCTGGCCGACCCGGAACGCCTGGCCGCGATGCGGGCGGCGGCGCGGGAGTTGGCGAAGCCCAATGCGGCCCAGGATATCGCCGACTTACTGTTGGCGCTGGCCGGGCGGAGGGCGGCATGACGACTGGAGTGCTGGGCGGCAAGTACGGGCGCGTCCACTTCGTCGGCGTCGGCGGCACCGGCATGGCGCCGCTGGCCCGCATGCTGCGGGAGGCCGGCTGCCAGGTGACCGGCTCCGACCTCAACGAGTCGGGCGCCACCGCCTGGCTGCGCGAGGCGGGGATTCCCGTCCAGCGCGGCCACCGAGCGGAGAACGTGGGCGAGGCCGAGCTGGTTGTGGCCTCCTCCGCCGTGCCGGCAGACAACCCGGAACTTGTCCACGCCCGCGAGCGCGGGCTGCCCGTGCTCAAGCGGGCCGAGGTGCTGGGTCTGTTGACGCGTGAGCGCCAGACGATCGCCGTGGCCGGCACGCACGGGAAGACCACGACCTCTGCCATGTGCGCGGTCATCCTCGCGACGGCGGGCCTCGATCCTTCCTATATGGTCGGGGGCCACGTCATCGACCTGGCGGGAAGCGGCCATTGGGGAACCGGCGAATGGCTGGTGGCGGAAGCGGACGAATTCGATGGCTCGTTCCTGCGTTTCGCGCCGCGCGTCGCCGTGGTGACCAGCATTGAGGCCGACCACCTGGATTACTACGGCAGTCTGGAGAACGTGATCGAGGCTTTCCACCGATTCGTGGCCCTGGTGCCCGCCGCGGGCGCCGTGATTGGCTGTGCCGACTACCCGACCGTGCGGCGGGTCATGGCGGATGCCACGGCCAGGAGGATCTCCTACGGACTCAGCGCCGAGGCCGAGTGGCGCGCCGACCAAGTGCGCTTGGACGAGACCGGCAGCCATTTCACGGCCGTGCGCGAGGGAGAGCGCTTGGGCGACTTCACCCTGCGCATGCCGGGGTTGCACAACGTGGCCAACGCTTTGGGAGCGTTGGCCGCCAGCCGGGAGGCCGGCGTGCCGTTGGCTGCCGCCCGCGAGGCGCTGGCCGAGTATAGGGGTGCCGGGCGACGCTTCGAGGAGAAGGGCAGGGCCGGAGGCGTCGTGGTGGTGGACGACTATGGCCACCATCCCACCGAAATCGTGGCCTCGCTGGCGGCGGCGCGCACCAGGAACCCGAAACGGCTGGTGGTCGTCTTCCAGCCACATACCTACCATCGGACGAAGTCGTTCCTGCCGGACTTCGCGCGCGCCCTGGCGGCGGCCGACGTAGTGGCGGTGACTGACGTCTACATGCCGGCGGGGCGCGAAGTCGATACGCTCGGCGTCAGCGCGGGCGACATCGTGCGCCTGATGAACCACCCCGACGCGCACTATGTCGGGGGCCTGGACGACGCGGTGGCATACTTGCTTGGCCACCTGACGCCGGGCGACCTGCTGCTGACGATGGGCGCCGGCGACGTTTTTCGCGTGGGCGAGGAGGTGCTGCGGCGCCTCCCGGCCGAGTAATCACTAGTGAACATAACCACAGTGAAGCCAAATGAGCGATAGACAACGGGTAGCGGTGGTCTTTGGCGGCAAGTCGGGCGAGCACGAAGTCTCGTTGCACTCGGCAGCCTCGGTCATCGCCGCTCTTCCCAAGGACAAGTACGAAGTGGTGCTCGTCGGCATCGACAAAGCCGGGCGCTGGCTGCTGGGGGAGGACGCGGCGGCGCTCCTGGCCGGCAGACCCGTGCCGGCGTCGGCGCGGCTGGTGCTCCCGGCCGACCCCGCCAACGGTCTCGTCGCGGTCGACCCCCGGGGCGGCAGCGTGAGCCGGGAGCGCGTGGACGTCTTCTTCCCCGTGCTGCACGGCACTTTCGGCGAAGACGGCACAATTCAAGGCCTTTTCGAAATGGCGGACGTGCCCTACGTGGGGGCGGGTGTAGCCGCCTCGGCGGTGGGAATGGACAAGGTGTTGATGCGCAACCTGTTCCGCCAGGCGGGCCTGCCCGTGGTCGATGCCGCCCATTACCTGCGTCGCCAATGGCGGGCGGAGCCCGAGACGGTGCTGTCCCTGGTTGAGGAGCGCTTTGGTTACCCCTGCTTCGTCAAGCCGGCGAACCTGGGATCCAGCGTGGGCGTGTCCAAGGCGCACAACCGAAGCGAGCTGGAACGGGCGCTGGCGCTCGCCGCTCGCTACGATCGCAAACTACTGGTGGAGCAGGCCGTCAATGCCAGGGAGATAGAGTGTAGCGTCTTGGGCAACGACGAGCCCATCGCCTCCGTGCCGGGCGAGATCGTTCCCAGCCGCGAATTCTACGACTACGCCGCCAAGTACATCGACGAGGGTTCCAGACTGCTCATACCGGCGCCGCTCGACGACGCCACGGCGGCGCAAGTGCGGGCGCTGGCGGTGCGAGCCTTCCAGGCGGTCGACGCTGCCGGCATGGGCCGGATCGATTTCTTCCTGGACCGTGACAGCGGGCGCGTCTACGTCAACGAGATTAACACGATTCCCGGTTTCACCAACATCAGTATGTACCCCAAGCTGTGGGAGGCGACGGGCATACCTTACTCCGAGCTGCTGCATCGTTTGGTGCAGCTGGCGCTGGACCGATATGAAGACAAGCACGCCTCGGCGACGACATACGAGGCGGAGGGGCTGTAGTTGTCTCTCTTGGTTGGGCGAGAGGACGCATCTGGAGGGGGCGGTGGCGGTTAGGGGCGCGAACAGACAGCGAGCGGGGGCGAGGGCTCTTCCGGCACGCCCGCCACGCACGCGAGCCGCGCGGAGCCTCTGGGCCATCGCCTACCGGCTGTGCTGCTTATTGTTCGCGGTCGGCTTGGCTGGCCTGCTTTGGCAGCTGCTGACAGCCGCCGCCTTTCGGGTCGATCGGGTCGACGTCAAGGGCAACTACCTACTGACGCGCGACGAGATCAACCAGACGGCCGGTGTCTTGGGGCAAAACCTACTCAGCCTGGACAGGCAGCAGGTGGCTAGGAAGGTGCTCGGCCTGGGGACGGTGAAAAGCGTGGAAGTAAGGCTGTCGCTGCCTAACGCCGTGAGCCTGTTGGTGGAGGAATACGAGCCCAGGTACATCTGGCAGGTCGGCGAAGTCCCCTACCTGGTCGACGAGCGCGGGGTAGTACTGGCGCAGGCTGCCGCGCCAGCGCCGTTGCCGGGCCTGAAGGAGCTCGACGGCAAGCCCAGGCGGCGCGGCGAGCGGGTTAACCTCGAGGCTTTGCAGGCGGCGGCGCGGCTCAAGAACCTGTGGCCTACTTGGCTGGGAGCATATCCCGGTATGGAACTGAGCAAGGGTGGATTGGCGCTGAACGGCGGCAAATGGCGAGCCGATCTGGGGTCCGGCGCCGATTTGGAGGCGAAGGTGCTGGCTTTGGCCGCCGTCTTCGACAAACGTGGTTCGGACAATCTGCCCAGTTACATAGATGTTAGCTTGCCCGAACGACCGTATTTCAAGTGAGGGGTAGGGAGAGCTATGTGGCTGCCGGTCGCGGGCCTGCTCTTGGGAGTGATGGTTGGCCTGCTGTTCCAGCTGTCGGTGCCCGAAAACTACGCCCGCTACACCGCGATCGCGATACTGGCGGCCATGGACTCGGTACTGGGCGCGGCACGTGCCGAGCTCGAGGGACACTACAGCAACAGGGTGTTTGTCAGCGGGGTGGCGGTCAACATGCTGCTGGCAGGCCTGCTGACATTTCTGGGCGACCGTTTGGGCGTGGAGCTGTACATCGCGGCCATCGTCTCCTTCGGCGTGCGTATGTTTAACAACATGGCGATGATTCGCCGCCGTCTGCTTTTTCGGGGTGGCGATGCCGTGGAGAGGGGCCGCTAGGGCGGCCAAGTCTTATCTGGAGGAGTTACGGGTGAGTAAGGACGCCGTGGTGGCCGGCATCGACATCGGCAGCAGTAAGATCTGCGCGCTGCTGGGGGAGGTGCAACGGGAGGGTCGGGTGCACGTGCTGGGAGTGGGCGTCGTGCCCAGCAAGGGCATCCGCCGCGGCGTCGTGGTCAACATCGAACAAGCGGTGGAGGCGATCTCCGCGGCCGTGGCCAAGGCCGAGCGGGCCTCGGGCTACAAGATAGTCAGCGCCTACGTTACCGTGTCCGGGGCCCACATCGCCTCGCTCAACAACCGGGGGGTCGTGGGCGTCGCGGGGGAGGAGCGCATCATTCGGGAGGAAGACGTGCAGCGGGCGGTGGAGGCGGCCAGGGTCATCTCCCTGCCGGCCGATCGCCAGATCGTGCACGTCATTCCGCGGTCCTTCGTCGTCGACGGCCAGGACGGTGTACACAATCCCGCCGGCATGGCCGGCTATCGGTTGGAGGTCGACGCCCACGTGATCACGGGCGGGACGACTGCCATCCAGAACATGGCACGCTGCCTGAGCCGTGCCGGCGTGGAAGTAGCCGGCCTCGTATTCGAGCCTCTCGCCTCGGCGGCGGCGGTACTCAGCGACGAAGAGCGCGAAATGGGGGTGGCCCTGGCCGACATTGGCGGCGGCACTACCAATCTGGTGGCTTTCATGGAAGGCAGCGTCTGTCACACGTCCGTGGCGCCCTTGGGTGGCGGGCACGTGACCAACGACATCGCCGTTGGCTTGCGCACGCCGCTGGGCAGCGCCGAGGAACTGAAACTGGCGGCCGGTCAGGCGCTGTACGCCGAGGTGGCGCCAGACGAAGTGGTGCGTATTCCAGGTTTCGGCGGCGGTGGCAGCGAGGTGAGTCGTCGTCGACTGTGCGAGATCGTAGAAGCGCGTCTGGAGGAGGTCTGCACGGCGATCGCCGGCGAGGTCGTCCGTTCCGGCTATGACGGGCTGCTGCCGGCCGGCGTGGTGCTCACCGGTGGGGTGGCGGAAACGCCTGGCATCGAGACCCTTGCCCAGGAAATCTGCCGCCTGCCGGTGCGCACGGGCCGGCCGCACGGTGTTAGCGGGCTCGGCGATCTGGCTCGCGGCCCGGGATATGCCGCCGGCGTCGGTCTGCTGCTCTGGGGCGCCCAGGCGGAGTACTCGCCGGCGGCGGCCGCCAGCGTGGGCAAGCCAGTCCCGACCGGGCGAGCCGATGGCAGAAGGGCCGTCCTGGCCAAGTCCGCCGGCCGTGTGGGAGTCTGGCTACGGTCATTCCTCCCGTAGTGCGGCAATTGCCGGCCGCGGCAGCGGGTCCGCGGCTGAGGCGACGAATGGTCGCCAAGTATTCGATGCAGGACGGTATCCGTTCGAAAGTTCGGACAGTCTATTGTAGCGCGAGGGCTGGAGTGCTAGAGTGACAAGCGCAAGGGGACCGCAGGAGGAAGAAGTGGCAACCTGGGAACAACGACCGGAAGGGTCGCAGGAAGATACCGAGCTGCTCGAGGTTAAGGCTTCCATCAAAGTCGTGGGCGTGGGCGGTGGCGGCACCAACGCGGTCAATCGTATGATCCAGACAGGCGTGAAAGGCGTCGACTTCATTTGCGTCAATACCGACGCCCAGTCTCTCCTTGCCAACCCTGCCAGCAAGAGGATTCGCCTTGGCAAGGGACTGGGCGCGGGCGGGGTGCCCATGGTGGGTAAGTCCGCGGCCGACGAGAACAGCACGGAGCTGTACGACGCGCTGAAAGATGCCGACATGGTCTTCATCACGGCCGGCATGGGCGGCGGCACCGGCACGGGCGCGGCCCCGGTGGTGGCGCAGATCGCTAAGGAAGTGGGCGCGCTCACCGTGGGCGTGGTGACCAAGCCCTTCGCCTTCGAAGGCAACAAGCGGCGGCTGGTTGCCGAAGAGGGCATCATGCAGCTCAAGGACAAGGTGGATACGCTCATCACCATCCCCAACGATCGCTTGCTGCAGGTGGTGGGCAAAGAGACCTCCATCGAAGAGGCTTTCCGCACCGTCGACGATGTGCTTCGCCAGGGCATCCAGGGTATTTCTGAGATCATCACCGTGCCCGGTCTTATCAATCGCGACTTTGCGGACGTGCGCTCGATAATGTCGCAGGCCGGCTCGGCCTTGATGGCTATTGGGCGTGCCAGCGGCGACGACCGCGCGGTCGAGGCTGCCAAGGCTGCCATCGCCAGCCCGCTTCTCGACGTCACGGTCGACGGGGCCCGCGGCGTGCTCTTCAACGTCACCGGCGGCCCGGACATGACCCTCTGGGAGGTCAACGAGGCCGCGCAGGTGATCTACAAGGCTGCCGACCCGGAGGCGAACATCATCTTCGGGGCGGTCATCGACCCGGAGATGAAGGGCGAGATCAAGATCACGCTTCTGGCGGCAGGCTTCAACAGCAAACCGTCCAGTGCCATCTCGGGTTTGCGGGCGGCCGCTAGCCAGACGAACAGCAGCAATATGCCCCACATCCCCGCGGCCGCGGCTGCCGCCAGTCCCAAGCGGGAGACGAAGCTGCCCGAGTTCGCCGAACAAGACATGGAGATCCCGGCTTTCCTGCGCAAATTCTCTCGCGCCAACGCCAACTAGGGGTCACGACGGCGGTGTCGCGAAGCGGAGCCCGGTGACAGGTCGATGGCCAATGACAGAGGCCCTCGCCGGGCGACGCGGCGCCGCCGGACTAGCCAGAGCGCGTACGAGTTCGAACGGCTGGTGGCGGAATCTCTAGACGGTTTGCCCGAGCGCTTCCGCCAGCGCCTGGCCAACGTCGCGGTCGTCGTCGAAGACGAGCCCAGTCCCGAGGAGCAGGATGAGACGGGGCACGACCAGTCCGAGCCTCTCTTTGGGCTCTACCAGGGCACGCCCCTCACCGCCCGGGGCAGCGGCTACGGTATGGTCTTGCCGGACAAGATAACCATCTTCCGGGGGCCCATCGAGCGCTTCTGCCGTTCCCGGCGGGAGATGCGGTGGGAAGTGCGCCGCACAGTCGTGCATGAGTTCGCCCACCACTTTGGCATCGACGACGACCACCTGGACGAGCTAGGCATTTAGGCTGGCCGCGAGCGTGGCCGAGGCTTCACTCAACGCTATCCTCCCCCCTTCGCGAAATAGCCAAAACGTACTAGTTTACAATGGCACGCCTTGGTAGTATGATTGTGCTCAACGTAGCTACGTTCTATGGCAGTGTTGCCAGGAAGCCAAGCGCATTCGTACGAGGAGGTATGGTGATGGCGAACGGAGCACGCGCTCGCCGGCTGGCACTCAATCTGTTCCTGGTCGTGGCCCTGCTGATCAATCTGCTGCCCGGCGTGGCCCTGGGAGCGCCCACTCCCACGCCGACGGCCGCTGCCACGCCCAGCGCGACGGCAAAGGCCAGCCTACCACCGCCGACGCCCGCACCGAGTCCTTCACGGGCACCCGCTATCGCAACCCCGACGCCCACCGCTACGTTCGCCCCTGCCACTCCTACCGTCGCGCCAACTTCCACGCCAACCGTCACCCCGGCTGTGCCCGCCGCCGGTCTCGTGGCCGATGGGGCGGGTGCCAGCCTGACGCTGCCTGGCGAGGGCACCCTGGTCGTGCCATCGGGCGCACTCACCGGACGGGCACGCTTTGGCCTGTCGATGGGTCGGTCGCGTAGCGAGGCGGGTCTGGCGCGGCTGCACCCAATCACAGACCCCTTCGAGATCTCGGCGAGGGCTGAGCCGGCCGGCAAAGCCGTCACCCGTCTCGAGCGGGCGCTCACCCTGCGCTTGAACTTGGACCGTGCCTCGGTGCCCAAGGAGCGCTTGGCCAAGCCAGAGGCGCTGTTGCGCACCCAGAAGGGCTGGGAGGCCGTTGGCTCGGCCTTCGACAGAGCCACTAGCACCCTCTCGCTGGAGCTCGCTGAGCTGCCCGCGGTGGTCGTGGTGGTCGACGGCGCCCAGGAAGCTAACCCCGAGGGCTGGGACCCCACTGACCCGGCGGGCGTGCAGCTGGGCGATGGGGGTTGGGGGGTTGCCTACTCGGATGGGGCCAACGTCCTGTTTAGGCGCAGTCTGCCCAGCCAGGGCCCCGACTACTGGCTAGGCGCCGTGACGATTGAGACGAGCGCCGACAAGCCGGCTTTGGTTCGCCTGGGTGACACCCTGGTGGCCGTATACCGAAAGGTGTCCGGGACTTACAGACAGGCCTTTGTGCGCACCTCTACCGACTACGGTGCCACCTGGTCGGCGCCACAACAATTGACGGGCGAGACGGTCGACGTCTATCAGGTCCAGGCTGTGATCGACGGCGACACAGCCTACCTCTTCTGGAGCCTGAGCAACTCCTCGCGGCAGCTGTGGTACCGAACCTCGACCGACCTGGTGAACTGGAGCGCCGCCTCGCTGGTAGGCCGAGCCATCGGGTCCACCGTCCTCTCCGTGGACCCCTCTTTCGACATCGAGCGTTCGCCCTCGGGCGACTGGTGTCTGGTCTGGCGCGATGTCTCCACGGTGGAGGACTTCCCCGGCGCGGCCTACAACGCCTCCTACCCGGTGGCCTGGTTCGGCTCCTCGCCCGATCTATCCTCGACGAACTGGGCCAACGTGCACGAGGCCACCTGGCCCTATTCCGACGCCGGCTCCGGGGGAATGAGCCTCGCCGTGGCTGGCGGGGGTACGCTCTACCTGGGCTACACCCACGGCTACCGCTGGGATTCCTACGCCTACTACCGCACCAGCGGCGACGGCGGGGCTACCTGGTCGGAGCGAACGATCTTTGGCTACGAGCCTAGCCGACCTACGGATGGCTGGCAAGACGTGTGGGCGGGCAACACTAACCTGGCGCTGGACGACGCGGGGGCGGTGCGCGCCTTCTGGGACATGAGCGCCGGCTCCGTGGGCGGCAGTGATACCTACGGGGCGCAGGTCTTCTGGAGCGACCTGCCGGGCGGGCCCATCACTGCCGTGCCGGCGGGGGCTGAAGTGCAGAGCCAGCTGGGCAACGTCTGCTGGTCCTGCTACCGGGCCGACCCGGTAAGCACGACCACGGGCAACTTCACCCTGCCCGAGACCGATGTCGCCGTGTCGGGCCGCGGCCTGGGTGTGGCCTTCACGCGCACCTACAACTCCGGGCGGCTGGTCGATGGGCCCTTGGGCTACGGCTGGACCCATGACTACGACACGCGGCTGACGGTGTTTGCAGGCGGCCAAGTAATAATCGTCGACGGCTCCGGCCGCAACGATCTCTATACCCCAGCTTCGGGCGGCGGCTACACGGCGCCGCCGGGCAGGTTCGTCACGCTGGCGCACAACCAGGACGGCAGCTGGACGCTCACCGAGCGTAATCAGGTCAGGCAGACCTTCTCGCCCGCGGGCAATCTCGTCAGTCTGGCCGACCGCAACGGCAACACCGTTTCCCTGGCCTACGACGAGAACGGCCGGTTGTCCTCGATCACGGATCCGGCAGGACGGGCCCTCAGCTTCACCTATAACGGCCAGCGCCTCGCCAGCCTCACGGACGCGCTCGGTCGGTCGGTCGGCTATACTTACAGCCCCGCTGGCGACCTGAGCACGGTCACCGACGTACGGGGCAAGGTCTGGACCTACACCTACGACGATGCCCACCGCCTCTTGACCAAGGTCGATCCCCACAGCCATACCGTGCTCGCCAACACCTACGGCTCGCTGGGCCGGGTGAAGAACCAGAAGGATGCCAAGAACGTCGAGACCGTCTTCAACTACGGCGTCGGCGTCAACTCGGCCGTCGACCCGCGCGGCGACAGCACGACCTACCAGTTTGACACCCTGTATCGCGTGACCAAGATTGTCGACGCCGATGGCAAAGAGGTTTACCAATACTGGGACACCGCCAACAATCTGACGCGCCTCCGTGACCAGCGCAAGTCCGTCGAGGAGAACACATACTATACGTACGACGCCTATGGCAACGTACTCACCCGTACGAACGGCCTTTACAACGTCTGGACCTACACATACAACGCCTTCAACGACGTAACGACCGCGCGGGACCCGCTCAACCACGCGACAACCTACGGTTACGACACGCCGGGCAACCTGACGAGCGTCACCAATGCCAAGAACGAGCAGACGACCTTCGGCTACGACGCCTACGGGCAACTCACCTCGGTCAGCGATGCCCGTAACAAGGTCACGACCTTCGCCTACGACACCTACGGCAACCAGACGACGCTGACCGACCCCTACGACAAGATCTGGACCTCGACCTACGACCTGGCCGGGCGCAAGACCGGGGTCAGCGACCCCCTGAGCCACTCTGCCTCGTTCGACTACGACGCCGCGGGTAACCTGCTGAGCGCGACCGACGGCCGGGACAAGACGACCACCTACGCCTACGACGACGCCGGCAACCGCACCGCCGTCACCGACCCCAACCTGAAGGTGACGACGTACGCCTACGACGAGAAGAATCGGCTGGTTTCGCTCACCGACGCGGCCAACGGTATCACGACCTACGCGTACGACGCCAACGACAACCTGCTCTCAATCACCGACGCCAACAACCACGCCCGAACTTGGACCTATGGCAAGCTCAACCGCGTGCTCAGCGAAACCGACGCCCTGGGCAAGGTCACGACCTACGAATACGATGGCGCCGGCAACCGCGCCAAGCGCATAGATCCGATGGGGGCGGTGACCCTCTACGCCTACGATACGATCAGCAGGCTGACCTCGGTCAGCTTCCCCACAGGCTACATCGTCTACGCCTACAACGCCGCCAACCTGCGCACCTCGCTGACCGACGCCACGGGCGCGACCGCATACGCCTACGACGAGCTCGACCGGCTGACCTCCGTGACCCAGCCGGGCAACAGGGTGGTGGGCTACCAGTACGACGCCGCGGGCAACCGCACGCGCCTCGCCTACCCGGACAACAAGGTCGTCGATTACGCCTACGACGACGCCAACCGGATGAGCACCGTGACCGACTGGCTCAACCGGGTCACGAGCTACACGTACGATGACGCCGGGCGGCTGGTAACGACCTCCCTGCCCAACGGCGTGGTCGAGACCCTGGCCTACAACAACGCCAACCAGTTGACGAGCCTAGCCGCCGCCAGGAACGGCACCACTCTCACCAGCTTCGCCTACGCTCTCGACGACGCCGGGGTGCGCGCGGCCGTGCAGGACCTTGCCGGCAGCGAGACCTACAACTACGACGACCTGTACCGGCTGACGGGGGCCACCTATGCCGACAACGCCACCCAGACCTACAGCTACGACGCCGTGGGCAACCGCTCGGGCCTGAGCGGCGTGACCTACGACGACCAGGGGCAGCCGGTGCCCTTCGACCACACCTACGCCTATGACGAGGCGGACAGGCTGACGGCGGGGGCGGGGGCGACCTACACCTACGACGATAACGGCAACCAGGCCAGTCGCACGCGGGGGGGCGCGACCACCTACTACTGCTGGGACGCGCTGAATCGGCTGGCGGAGACCACGGACGCGGCCCCTTGCCCGACGGTGCTGCGAATCAACGCCGGGGTCGGCACCTACGCCGACACGGCGGGCAACCAGTGGTCGGCGGACTGGGGCTACACGGGCGGCTCCACCCTTACCAGCGCCTCGGCCATCGCCGGCACTGACGACGACGCGCTGTATCAGACCGAACGCTACGGCGCCTTCAGCTACGCGCTTCCCATGCCGAACGGCGAGTACACGCTGACGCTGAAGTTCGCCGAACTCTACTGCACGAGCGCCAACTGCCGCAAGTTCAACGTGGCAGTAGAGGGGGCCACCGTGCTCCAGGACTTCGACGTCTTCGCGGCGGCTGGGGGG
The DNA here is from genome assembly GCA_023473795.1 of Chloroflexota bacterium. Classification (GTDB taxonomy): domain Bacteria; phylum Chloroflexota; class UBA6077; order FW602-bin22; family JAMCYS01; genus JAMCYS01. The sequence continues at coordinate 62,693 of JAMCYS010000127.1, forward strand.
CGGTTCATCGCCCACGACCGTACTTTCACCGTCAACGTGAGCGATGGAGTCCTGAACCTTCAGTTCAGCAAAGTGGTGGCCGACGCCACAGTGCAGGGCATCCAGGTCGTGCGCAACGGCGTGGGCAGCCTGAGCAACACCTACAGCTACCGGGGCGACGGCCTGCGGGGCGGCAAGACGGAGGGCGGCAGCACCACCACCTACACCTGGGACCTGAACGCGGGCCTGCCGGTGGTGCTGCGGGACGGCGCCAACACCTACGTCTACGGCCTGGGGCTGATCAGCCAGACGGACGATTTGGGGAATCAGACCTACTTCCTGGGCGACGGGCTGGGCAGCACGCGGGCGCTGACGGATGCCGCGGGCGAGGTGGTGGCTACCTATGACTACGACGTCTTTGGGGCCCCGCGTGCCGGCACGGGCACGGGGAGCACGGAGTACCGCTTCACCGGCCAGCAGGACGACGCCGCCCTGGGCTACCAGTACCTGCGGGCCAGGTACTACGACCCGGCCACCGGCAGGTTCATCAGCAGGGACCCGTTCCAGGGGTCCGTCGGCACTCCAGGGAGCCTGCACCGGTACGCATATGGGCTGAACAATCCTTCGAACTACGCCGATCCGACCGGCAAATTGGCCTGGGTGGTGGCCGGAGCGCTGATCGGCGGCGCGCTTGGTGCTGGCACCTACGCGGTGACGCACTGGGAGCAGATACAACGTGGCGACGTCAACTGGGGTGAGGCCGCTGTCTACGCCGGAGCCGGTGCACTGGCAGGCTCGGGTGTGGGCGCCGTGGCCGAGCTGTTGGGTGGCTCGGTGGCCGTGGCTAGTGGGTGGGGTGGTGCGGCTCCGGCAGTCCCGCTGGCTGCGTCGAACTGGCGGCAGGCAGAGCAGGCAGCAGGGCAGTTTATCAATCAGGCAAAGAACACGCTCCAGTTCCAGAGCCCATCATTGACAGCCAACTATCGCGTGCCGGATTTTGCGGGGTCCCTTGCTAGCGGCCGTCCATACATCGCTGACTGCAAGTATGTCCAGCAATTGACGACCGTAACCGATCAGCTTCGGGACTATCTGGAACTGTCTAGGGGGTCTGGGGGAGAGCTCTACCTGTTTGTTCGCGCCAGCACTACCATGTCCGACAGTTTCAGTAATTGGGTCTCCAGCAATGGCGTGCAAGTGCTCCCGTTTTTCCGGTAGCCATTGTCACGACTTGGTTCGTGGGCCGAATCGGCGATGGCTGCCTCCTGCTGGTTCTCTTTGTAGAGCCTCGACATTGGTGGTTGGGGGCACGGATCGGCTGGCACCCGAACGGCCGGTAATGCCCGTGCAGGTGGGTCGGTGTGTGTTGGCGGCCAGCAGAAGTGAGTACGGCCGTGACCGGGGTTAGCTGAGAGGCGCCCGGCCTGTGGCAGGGAGGCGGTACTTGGACGAAAGTGCACGGAGGGAGATCGAGCAGCGTGAGAGAGAGACAGCCCCAATAATCGCAGATCTGTCGAGAGTAGGTCTGAGGGTGCGGTGGGTCACAGACCTTGATTCCAGAGCGCCCGAGACGGCCAAGGCGATGCATGTTCTTCTCTATTGGTTACCCAGGGCTAGGAACTACTGGGTCAAGTTCGGGATCCTCCGCGCGCTCTCGGCGAAGTGGGCCAAACCGGCAGCGGCCAGGCCGCTAGTTGACGAGTTCGAACGAGGGGAGGATCCGACCGGGTTTCTCAAATGGCAAGTTGCCGCCGCCCTTTCCGTGGTGGCGGACGACACGGTCTTCGGGGAGATAACCAGTCTGGCCCAAGACAGGCGACACGGGCGCGCGCGAGAGATGCTCATGTTGGCCCTCGCCAATATGCGCAACCCACAAGCGGTCGAGGTCCTGATTGAGCTACTAGACGACGAAGAGGTAGCCGGTCACGCCGTGATGGCGCTCGGCAAGCTGCGAGCCCAAGCGGCCCGGCCTTATATAGAGCCGTTTCTTGCCCATTCCAAGGCGTGGGTGAGGCGGGAGGCAAGGAAGGCGCTGGCCAAGATCGACAAGGCGCGGCAAGCAGGCTAGATATGCGCCGGCTCAGAGGCACGGGCGGGAAGTCCTACCTGCTGCGGTCAATAGGATGGGCCGGGGTTGGGCGGTAAGCGTTCAGTCGGTGGCAGGTATCGGGCAGCGGCAACGTCTTCGGGGCCCCGCGTGCCGGCACGGGCACGGGGAGCACCGAGTACCGCTTCACCGGCCAGCAGGACGACGCCAGCCTGGGCTACCAGTACCTGCGGGCCAGGTACTACGATCCGGCCACGGGCAGGTTCATCAGCAGGGACCCGTTCCAGGGGTCCGTCGGCACTCCAGGGAGCCTGCACCGGTACGCATATGGGCTGAACAATCCTTCGAACTACGCCGATCCGACCGGCAAATTGGCCTGGGTGGTGGCCGGAGCGCTGATCGGCGGCGCGCTTGGTGCTGGCACCTACGCGGTGACGCACTGGGAGCAGATACAACGTGGCGACGTCAACTGGGGTGAGGCCGCTGTCTACGCCGGAGCCGGTGCACTGGCAGGCTCGGGTGTGGGCGCCGTGGCCGAGCTGTTGGGTGGCTCGGTGGCCGTGGCTAGTGGGTGGGGTGGTGCGGCTCCGGCAGTCCCGCTGGCTGCGTCGAACTGGCGGCAGGCAGAGCAGGCAGCAGGGCAGTTTATCAATCAGGCAAAGAACACGCTCCAGTTCCAGAGCCCATCATTGACAGCCAACTATCGCGTGCCGGATTTTGCGGGGTCCCTTGCTAGCGGCCGTCCATACATCGCTGACTGCAAGTATGTCCAGCAATTGACGACCGTAACCGATCAGCTTCGGGACTATCTGGAACTGTCTAGGGGGTCTGGGGGAGAGCTCTACCTGTTTGTTCGCGCCAGCACTACCATGTCCGACAGTTTCAGTAATTGGGTCTCCAGCAATGGCGTGCAAGTGCTCCCGTTTTTCCGGTAGCCATTGTCACGACTTGGTTCGTGGGCCGAATCGGCGATGGCTGCCTCCTGCTGGTTCTCTTTGTAGAGCCTCGACATTGGTGGTTGGGGGCACGGATCGGCTGGCACCCGAACGGCCGGTAATGCCCGTGCAGGTGGGTCGGTGTGTGTTGGCGGCCAGCAGAAGTGAGTACGGCCGTGACCGGGGTTAGCTGAGAGGCGCCCGGCCTGTGGCAGGGAGGCGGTACTTGGACGAAAGTGCACGGAGGGAGATCGAGCAGCGTGAGAGAGAGACAGCCCCAATAATCGCAGATCTGTCGAGAGTAGGTCTGAGGGTGCGGTGGGTCACAGACCTTGATTCCAGAGCGCCCGAGACGGCCAAGGCGATGCATGTTCTTCTCTATTGGTTACCCAGGGCTAGGAACTACTGGGTCAAGTTCGGGATCCTCCGCGCGCTCTCGGCGAAGTGGGCCAAACCGGCAGCGGCCAGGCCGCTAGTTGACGAGTTCGAACGAGGGGAGGATCCGACCGGGTTTCTCAAATGGCAAGTTGCCGCCGCCCTTTCCGTGGTGGCGGACGACACGGTCTTCGGGGAGATAACCAGTCTGGCCCAAGACAGGCGACACGGGCGCGCGCGAGAGATGCTCATGTTGGCCCTCGCCAATATGCGCAACCCACAAGCGGTCGAGGTCCTGATTGAGCTACTAGACGACGAAGAGGTAGCCGGTCACGCCGTGATGGCGCTCGGCAAGCTGCGAGCCCAAGCGGCCCGGCCTTATATAGAGCCGTTTCTTGCCCATTCCAAGGCGTGGGTGAGGCGGGAGGCAAGGAAGGCGCTGGCCAAGATCGACAAGGCGCGGCAAGCAGGCTAGATATGCGCCGGCTCAGAGGCACGGGCGGGAAGTCCTACCTGCTGCGGTCAATAGGATGGGCCGGGGTTGGGCGGTAAGCGTTCAGTCGGTGGCAGGTATCGGGCAGCGGCAATGTCTTCGGCGCCCCGCGTGCCGGCACGGGCACGGGGAGCACCGAGTACCGCTTCACCGGCCAGCAGGACGACGCCGCCCTGGGCTACCAGTACCTGCGGGCCCGCTACTACGACCCGGCCACGGGCAGGTTCATCAGCCGGGACCCGTTCCCGGGGTCGCTCAGCAATCCTTCCAGTCAACACCGCTACGTCTACGCTCAGAACAACCCAACAGATGTAACCGACCCCTCGGGCGAGACCCCGTGGGCGCTCATTGGGGCGGGAATCGGGTTCATTGGCGGAGCGGGCTTGTATGCGGCAACCCACTGGGATCAGGTTAGCCAGGGTGAGGTGGACTGGGGTGAAGCAGGGCGGTATGCGGTAGGCGGGGCGCTGTTGCTCTCTGGCGTTGGCGCTGTCGCTCAGATAGCTGGCGTCGGCACAGCGACAGTATCGGCCGCACCTGTCGCCGCTGCGGTCGGGCGGATACCACAAGCTGTGCAGGCATTCAGGTCGTTCGATAGTTTCAAGGCAGCGATGGGCCCCGCCGGATCCGGGCAGGCCTGGCACCACATTGTCGAGCAATGCCAGGAATCAAGGTTCGGCGCCGAGATGATACACAACAGTGCCAATGTTGTCCGCGTTGCCAGCTCGGTCAATTTGAGGCTGAACGCTATATACTCGTCCATCAGGCCTGACATCACAGGCTCGACTTCTCTCACGGTGAGGCAATGGCTCAGCGGCCTGAGTTACGACGTCCAGTACGAATTCGGTCTGAAGGCTTTAAGGCATGTGGAGTCAGGCGTCTGGTAGTGGAGGTGTAGATAGTGGCGTCGGGGTCTAGGTCGAGGGAAGACAGACTGACGGAGACCTTTGCAGCAAGTGTAGCAGCACAGACAAATGCCATCGTGGCGGGAGACGCTCGCACCGGCAACAGGTACGCCAAGCGCTACATTCTGGCATATAGACAGCTGCGAGAAATGGGGGACAAAGGGCTGGGAGCCCTGTGTGCACTGTTTGTTGACACCCGGCCCGATGTGAGGGCAATGGCAGCCACATTTTTACTCAAGTACCGGACCGATGAGGCACTGGCGGTACTGCGTGAGGTCGCCACAATGCCTGGGCTTGCGGGTTTCGGGGCTTCCGAATCCATCAAGAGGTGGGAGGAAGGCGCCTGGCACTTGGATGACTGAGCCTGGGGCCTGCCGGTGGTGCTGCGGGACGGCGCCAACACCTACGTCTATGGCCTGGGGCTGATCAGCCAGACGGACGGCGGTGGCAACCAGCACTACTTCCTGGGCGACGGCCTGGGCAGCACGCGGGCGCTGACGGATGCCAGCGGTGACGTATTGGCCAATTACGACCGTTAGGTTCCGCCAACAACCGGTGGCTGTCCTATTAGTCAGGCGAGCCATTTGTCATTCTAATCACGCCGTAAGGCCATGTTCCCCGCAAGGGGGGCGGGCGAAGAATCTGCTCGCTGGCGGGTTGATAGCCTACTACTGCCGTTGGCCTGGCGGGAGAGGCCCGTCCTGGTACTCTTCAGATTCCTCGGCCGCTAGAAGCGGCCTCGGAACGACACGGCCGTGGACGGCTCGCCTAGTCAGCTTGCCTTCCGACTTGTGGTGGAACCCGACCGTGAGTTGTTGTTGACATTCCCGCTTGGCCTGTGCTAGAATCCCGCCAATCTACTAGAAAAAGGTGCTGACGGGGAGTAGTAGAGAGGCTCGAGGTCCGCAGAGAGTCGGGTAACTGGTGCGAGCCCGGCGACGCTGGCCTCTCCAACTCGCCCCTGAACCGGCGGTCCCAACGAGGCTGCCCCTCCAGTAGGATCGTCCCGCGTGGCGCCCGTTAGAGCGCGTGAGTGGGTGTACGCTATTGGCCTCACCAACGAAGGGTGGCACCGCGGGAATGGTTCCCGTCCCTCGCAGGACGGGGCTTTTTTTGTGGTGCGGGGCGCCGACACGGCGGTCGGCGCGTCACTGGCGGCGCCAATAAGGGTGGTACCACGGGGGTGCTCTCGTCCCTTAGCAGGCGAGAGCGTTTTTATTTATATCCGGTCCCTGGTTGGTCAGAGGAGGTTGGGCTTGCGAAGCGACATTCTGCGCAACGATCCCGAGCGTGCCCCTCATAGGTCGTTAATGCGGGCCTTGGGCCTGAACGACCGCGAGCTGGCGCAGCCCTTGGTGGGCATAGTCAACTCCTACAGCGAGATCATTCCCGGCCACGCCCACCTAAGGCAGATTGCCGACGCCGTCAAGGCCGGCGTCCGGATGGCGGGCGGCACGCCGCTCGAGTTCAACACCATCGGCATCTGTGACGGCATCGCCATGGGCCACCAGGGGATGTACTTCTCGCTGCCGAGCCGCGAGATCATCGCCGACTCCATCGAGTTGGTGGCTCAGGGCCATCCCTTCGACGCCCTGGTCTTCGTGCCCAACTGCGACAAGATCGTCCCCGGCATGCTGATGGCCGCCTTGCGGCTCAACCTGCCCAGCGTCTTCGTCTCGGGCGGGCCGATGCTGGCCGGGCACTTCCAGGGAGAGGCGGTCAGCCTGTCCAACATCTTCCAGGCCGTGGGCCAGGTGATGGGCGGCAGCATGACCATGGAGGAACTGGACGAGCTGGAGCGCGTGGCCTGCCCCGGCTGCGGCTCGTGCGCCGGCCTGTACACCGCCAACACCATGAACTGCCTCACCGAGGCGCTGGGCCTGGGCCTGCCCGGCAACGGCACCGTGCCGGCAGTCTACGGCGCCCGCCTGGCCCTGGCCAAGGATGCCGGCGGGCAGGTGGTCGAGAACCTCAAGAACAACCTGCGGCCCCGCGACATCATCACCGATGAATCCCTGTGCAACGCCTTCGTGGTCGACATGGCCCTGGGGGGCTCGACCAACTCGGTTCTCCACCTGCTGGCGGTAGCCCACGAGGCCGGCATCACCTTCCCCCTGGCGTCGCTCAACGAGATTTCGGCCGCGGTGCCCCAGGTCTGTAAGATAGCGCCGGCCGGTAAACACCACATCGAGGACCTCTTCCACGCGGGCGGCATCCAGGCCGTGATGAAGAGGGTGGCCAGCCAGCTGAACCTGGACGTGCCCACGGCCAACGGGCGCAGCCTGCGCGACAATCTCGAGGTCGCCCGCATCCGCGACGACCAGGTGATCCGGACCCTGGACAACGCCTACTCGGCCGGGGGCGGCCTGGCGATTCTCTTTGGCTCGCTGGCGCCGGATGGCGCCGTGGTCAAGAAGGGGGCCATGGACCCCAGGATGCTGCAACACCGCGGCCCGGCCAAGCCCTTCGACGACGAGCGAGCCGCGATCGAGGCGATGGCCGCCGGCAAAATCGTCGCCGGCGACGTGGTCATCATCCGCTATGAGGGCCCGCGCGGCGGTCCCGGCATGCGCGAGATGCTGACCTCGACCTCCATCCTTTCGGGCCTCCGTTTGGACGACAAGGTGGCGCTGATCACCGACGGCCGCTTCTCGGGCGCCTCGCGGGGTGCGGCGATCGGGCACGTCTCTCCGGAAGCGGCCCTGCGCGGCCCCATAGCCGCGGTGCAAGAGGGCGACATCGTCAGCATCGACGTGCCGGGGCGACGGCTCGACGTTGATGTGGCCGAAGCGGAGATTCAGAAGCGGCTGGCCGCGCTGCCCGAGTTCGAGCCCCGGGTCAAGACCGGCTACCTGCGCCGCTACGCCCGCTACGTGACCTCGGCCAGCACGGGCGCGGTCTTTTCCGAGGGCTAGGATCGGTGCTAGTCGGCCCAACCCAAACTGGCGGACCGAACCTTGCCCGTGCCCTATGGTGAAGGGTGATGCGAATTAGGCAGGTGATGGGTCAGGAATCGTAGGGGCGGGGCTCCGTACCCGCCCGCCAGGCCCCTCAGGGCCCATAATCCTGCCTGGGGCATGTCGCCTGCGGCTGCGGCCGCCTGCGGGCCGGTACGGAGCCCGGCCCCTACGGCCGGACGGCTAGGATCGGCTAGAGGGCATTCACGACCAGGTCGCCAGACGGGAGATTCTCCGCCGGTGGCTTGAAAGGAGCGAGGAGAAGTGGTGATGATGAGCAAGGGGCGGTCGCAGCCCGAGCCGCACCACCCGGTGAAGGAGAGGCGCGTCCTCAACGGTGCGCAGATTGCCTGCGAGGCGCTGCTGCACGAAGGGGTCGAAGTCCTCTTCGGCTATCCGGGGGGGGCCATTACGCCCTTCTACCACGCTCTGCACGACTACCCGTTGCGCCACGTGCTCGTGCGCCACGAGCAGGCTGCCGCCCACGCCGCCGACGGCTACGCGCGAGCCACTGGCAGGGCGGGCGTCTGCGTGGCCACGTCCGGCCCCGGTGCCACCAACCTGGTCACCGGCATCGCCACGGCCTACCTCGACTCCTCGCCCGTCGTGGCCATCACCGGCCAGGTGCCTACCGCGATGATCGGCAAGGACTCGTTCCAGGAAATCGACATCACGGGCATCACGCTGCCGATCACCAAGCATAATTTCCTGGTGCTGGACGTCAAGGACGTGGCCCGGGCGATGAAGGAGGCCTTCCACCTTGCCCGCACCGGGCGGCCCGGGCCCGTGTTGGTCGACTTGCCGAAAGATGTGCAGATGGCCAAGGCGCCTTTCCACTATCCCACGTCGGTCGAGTTGCGCGGCTACCGGCCCAGCGTGGCGGGCAACGCCCGCCAGATCCGCCAGGCGGCGGCGCTGATCCGTGCCGCCGAGCGGCCGCTGATTCTGATGGGCCGAGGCGTGAATCTGGCGCTGGCCGGGGGGGAACTGCGGACCTTGGCGGAGCAGGGGAACATCCCGGTGCTCTCGACGCTGCTGGGCCTGGGATCGTTTCCCGGGTCGCACCCGCTATTCTACGGCCTCATCGGCATGCACGGTGTCAACTACGCCAACCGGGCGTTGTCGACTTGCGATCTGGTGATTGCCGTCGGCACCCGGTTGAGCGACCGGACCACCGGCAAGACCTCGGCATTTGCCGGCCAGGCCAAGGTGGTGCACATCGACGTCGATCCCGCCGAGATCGGCAAGAACATCGGCGTCGACATCCCGATCGTAGGCGACGTGCGCTTGGTGCTAGAGGCTCTGGCACGAGAGGGCATCGAGGGGCAGCGTCCCGAGTGGCTGGCGGACCTGCGGCGCTGGCGCGAGGAGGCCCTGGAGTCACCCCGGCGACGCAACGGCCACGTCAGCCCACAAGAGGTAATCCACGAGCTGGACGTGCAGAGCCACGGGGGAGCTACCATCGTTACCGACGTCGGCCAGCACCAGTTATGGGCAGCGCAGAACTACGTCTACGAACGAGCCAACAGTTTCATCTCCTCCGGCGGCCTGGGCACCATGGGCTTTGGCCTCCCCGCTGCTCTGGGGGCCAAGATCGGACGGCCGGAGTCCGAGGTCTGGGCGGTCTGCGGCGACGGGGGCTTGCAGATGAACATCCAGGAACTGGCCACTGTCGTTCAGGAAGGCGCGGACGTGAAGATCGCCCTGCTGAACAACGGCTACCTGGGCATGGTCCGCCAGCTACAAGAGCTGTTCCACGAGCGGCGCTACTACGGCACGGCCCTGCTCGGGCCTGACTTCGTCAAGGTAGCGGACGCCTACGGCGTGCCCGCGCGGCGGGTGGAGCACAACGACGAGATCGCCGCGGCGTTTCAATGGGCCCGGACCACGGACGGCCCCGTGCTGGTGGAGTTCGTGATCGAGCCCGAGGAAAATGTCTACCCGATCGTGCCGGCCGGCAAGTCGCTGGAAGACATGATCGAGGGCTAGGGAGGCAGGCAAGATGGTAAGAACCCAAACCGAACTGGAGGCGGCCCGCCACACCCTAGTGGCCCTGCTGGAGGATCACCCGGGCGTGCTCAACAGGGTCGTGAGCCTGCTACGGCGGCGCGGTTACAACATCGAGAGCCTGACCGTCGGCCACAGCGAGATGAAGGGCATTAGTCGTTTGACTATGGTCGTGGCCGGCGACGACAGCATCATCGAGCAGGTGGTCAAACAACTCTACAAGCTCGTGGAGGTCGTGAAAGTCAGCGATCTAAGTGACGACCGCGTAGTGGTGCGCGAGCTGGCCTTGCTCAAGGTCAATGCCACCGCCTCTACCCGGGCCGAGCTGATGCAGATAGCCGACATCTACCGGGGCAAGATCGTCGATCTGGCGACCGACTCGGTGATGATCGAGATCACGGGCCACGAAGAGAAGATCGACTCGTTGATCGAGTTGGTCCGGCGTTTCGGTATCAAGGAGATCGTGCGCACTGGCCGCGTGGCCATGCTGCGGGGCACGGCCGGCGTCACCAAGGCCGAGGAATAGCAAGGCAAGAGGAGGATCGAGGAAAGCACATGGCGAAGATGTACTACGACGCGGACGCGAATCTCGGGCTACTGGAGAACAAGCAGATAGCCGTCATCGGCTACGGTAGCCAGGGCCACGCCCACGCGCTCAACCTCAAGGAGAGTGGCTGCAAGGTAATGGTGGGCCTCTACCGGGGCAGCAAGTCCTGGGAGGCGGCGCAGGAGGCCGGGCTGACGGTCAAGACCGTGGCCGAGGCGGCCAAAGAAGCCGACATCATAATGATGGTCGTGCCCGATCAGGTGCAGAAGGAAGTCTACGAAGCGGACGTGCGGCCGGGACTCGCCCCGGGCAAGATGCTGATGTTCGCCCACGGCTTCAATATCCACTATCAGCAGATCGTGCCGCCGGCCGAGGTCGACGTAACGATGATCGCCCCCAAGAGCCCCGGGCATACCATGCGGGATCTTTTCACCCAGGGCGTGGGCGTGCCCGGTCTGGTGGCGGTTCATCAGGATGCCACCGGCCGCGCCAAGGATCTAGCGCTGGCCTACGGGCGCGGCATCGGCTGCAGCAAGGCAGGCATTGTCGAGACGACCTTCAAGGAAGAGACCGAAACCGACCTCTTCGGCGAGCAGGCCGTGCTTTGCGGCGGCGTCAGCCACCTGATCCAGGCTGGCTTCGACACGCTCGTCGAGGCCGGCTATCAGCCGGAGATGGCTTACTTCGAGTGCCTGCACGAGATGAAGCTGATCGTCGACCTCATCTACGCCGGTGGTCTGGGCTACATGCGCTACTCCGTGAGCGACACCGCGGAGTACGGCGACTACTACGCCGGGCCCAAGGTCATAAACGACGATACCAAGAAGGCGATGAAGAAGCTGCTCGACGACATCCAGAACGGCGTCTTCGCCCGCGATTGGATTCTGGAGAACAAGGCGGGACGCCCCAATTTCTTGGCGACGCGACGGCAGCACGCGGAGCACGAGATCGAGCGTGTCGGCGCCGAGCTGCGCGCGATGATGCCCTGGCTGAAGCGCCGCAAGTAGCGCCTAGCCTTTCCGGCCAAAGACGGCCGGCAGCTCTGGTCTGGAGGAGGTAGCTCAGCCGTGGGAGACCGGGTAATCATCTTTGACACCACGCTGCGCGACGGCGAGCAGTCGCCGGGCGCGTCGCTCAACATCGAGGAGAAGCTGGACATCGCCCGCCAGTTGGCGAGATTGCGGGTCGATGTGATCGAGGCGGGCTTCCCCATCACGTCTCCCGGGGACTTCGCCGCCGTACGGCGCATCGCCGAGGAGATCAAGGGCCCCGTGATCGCCGGGCTGGCGCGCGTGGTCGCGGCAGATATCGATCGCGCCTGGGAAGCCGTGCAGGTCGCGGAGCGCCCGCGCCTGCACGTGTTCATGTCCACTTCCGACATACACCTGGAGCACCAGTTTCACAGGACGCGGGAGGAGGCGCTCGATATTTGCCGGGAGATGGTGCGCCGCGCGAAGTCCTACACGCCTGACATCGAGTTCTCGCCCATGGATGCTACCCGCACCGACCCGGCCTACCTCTACCGGGTGGTGGAGGCGGCTATCGACGCTGGCGCCACGACCGTCAACATCCCGGACACGGTTGGCTACACCACACCAGAGGAGTTCTCGGCCCTCATCCGCGGCCTCTTCGAGAACGTGCCCAACGTTCGACGGGCCATAATCTCCGTGCACTGCCACAACGACCTGGGCATGGCCACCGCTAACAGCCTGGCCGCCGTCAGGTGCGGGGCGCGCCAGGTGGAGTGCACGATCAATGGCATCGGCGAGAGGGCCGGCAACGCGGCCATGGAGGAGGTTGTGATGGCGCTGCAGACGCGCTTCGACGTCTACGGCGTCGCCACCACTCTCGACACCACGCAGCTGTTCAAGACCAGCCGGATGGTGAGCAACTACACCGGCATGAGCGTGCAGCCCAACAAAGCCATCGTCGGCGCCAATGCCTTTGCCCACGAATCGGGCATCCACCAGGACGGCGTGCTCAAGCATCGCACGACCTACGAGATTATGGACGCTCGCTCGGTCGGCCTAGCGGACAGCAAACTGGTGCTGGGGAAGTTGAGTGGCAGGCATGCCTTCCGCGAGCGTCTGGCGGAGCTCGGCTACGAGCTCAGTGCCGATGAGCTACAGCAGGCCTTCGCCAAGTTCAAGGAGCTCGCCGACCGCAAGCGGGACATTGGCGATCGGGACCTCGAGGCGATCGTCGCCAGCGAAGTGCGCCGGCCGGTTGAGATCTACCACCTGGACCAGGTGCACTTCACGAGCGGCACCTCCTCCATTCCGACGGCTACCGTCAAGTTGATAGATCCGGATGGGCAGGAGTTGATCGACGCCGCGCACGGCGACGGCCCGATCGACGCCATCTACAAGGCGATCAATCGGCTAATCGACGTGCCGAACGTCCTCAGCGAGTTCTCGGTGCAAGCGGTGACCGCGGGCATCGACGCGGTGGGCGAGGTGACGGTGAAGGTGCGCGACGACGGCCACGTCTTCTCGGGCCGGGGCGCCTCCACCGATATCGTGATGGCCGCCGCCGAGGCGTACATGAACGCCCTCAACAAGTTGCTGGCGGCGCGGCGGGCGACGGCCGCCGCGGCTTTGACGCCAGCCAACGGCTGAGGCTACAATTTCCCTAGGGGCGCCCGGGCGCCCCTAGGGCGTAATGATGATCAAGGCCGTTTTTCTCGACTTCTACAACACTATCTGCTATTTCGTCCCCTCGCGCGACGAACGGCAGGCGCAGGCTTGCCGCGAGTTCGGCCACGCAGTCAAGCCGGAGGCGTTCTGGCGCGCCTATGTGGTGGGCGAGGATTACTGGACTGAGGCGAACGCCCGCTATGCCATCGCCAAGCGCAGCCCCGCGGAGTCGGAGGCGTTCTACGCTGCCTACGAGCAGGTCCTACTGCGGGCGGCGGGGCTGGAAGTCAACCGCGAGCAGGCCCTGGAGATCTACAGACGTTACTCGCGGATGGAGCGCTCGCTCAGCATCTTCGACGACGTGGGGCCGACGTTGCGTGAGCTGCGAGGGCGGGGGCTTGTGGTCGGTCTGATCTCCAATACCGACCGGGACGCCGGGCCGATGTGCGCCGAGCTGGGCGTGGCCGAACATTTCGACTTCGTGCTCAGCTCCTGTCTGGTGGGTTTCGAAAAGCCCGACCCGCGCATCTTCCAGCTGGCCTTAGAGAAAGCGGGCGTCGCGCCGCACGAGGCGATTCACGTCGGCGACCAGTACAAGTCGGACGTGGCCGGGGCTCTCGCCGCTGGCATCCAGCCCCTGCTTCTCGATCGCTACGGCATGTTGGGGCATCTCGACGGCTGCCCGCACATCGCCAGCCTGCGAGAGATCACGCGGTATCTGCGCTAGCTCTCCTACATTGAGATTACACACTGTTGTTAGCGGCCGTGGGTCTACTATTCCACCTGCGAGCCGATGCGTTGGTACGTCGTTCTCAACGGCGACTACTCGCCGCGCCCGGCCTACGCCGCTTTGCGGAACATGGCGAAGACCCTTCGCTAAGCCAAGAGATGGCCAGTGCCCCCGAGGGTGCACGGAGCGTGCTATGCGGCGCGCTGCCGAAATGCGCGCCCCTGTGCGCCCGGCAGGCGGTCTGGTATAATGCGCGCGGCAGTACATAATCAGGAACGGCGATGATCGATAGATTGGTCTCTCCCCAGCACCACGACGACGACGGCGGCCTCGACACTAGCCTCCGGCCGCGCTGGCTCACCGAATACATCGGCCAGGATAGGATCAAGGAGAACCTGCGCATTCTCGTAGAGGCGGCGAAAGCCCGCGACGAGGCGCTGGACCACGTTCTGCTTTACGGCCCGCCGGGTCTGGGCAAGACCACCTTGGCCAATATCATCGCCACCGAAATGGGCGTGAACATTAAGATCACCTCCGGCCCGGCCATCGTGATACCCGGCGACCTGGCCTCGACCCTGACTTCGCTACAGAAGGGCGATATCCTATTCGTGGACGAGGTGCACCGGCTCAGCCGGCTGGTCGAAGAGGCTCTCTACCCGGCGATGGAGGATTTCGCCTGGGACATGGTGCTGGGCAAAGGGATGGCTGCCAAGAGCATTCGCCTGCACCTGCAGCACTTCACTATCATCGGCGCGACCACCCGCTACGCGATGCTCAGCGCGCCACTGCGTGACCGCTTCGGCGCCACTTACAGGCTCGACTTCTACGACGAAGCCTCTATGTACCAGATCGTGCGCCGCTCCGCGCGCATTCTCGGCGTCAGCATCGACGAGGACGGGCTCTGGCAGATTGCGCGACGGGGCCGGGGCACGCCGCGCGTGGCCAACCGACTCCTCAAACGCGTGCGCGACTTCGCCCAGGTGAAGGCCAATGGCGTGGTCACCAAGTCGGTCGCCGCCGACGCGCTGGCCTTGCTGGAAGTGGACGAGCTGGGCCTGGACGAGATCGACCGCAAGGTGCTCCTGTCCATCGTGCGCAAGTTCGGCGGCGGCCCCGTCGGCCTGGAGACCATCGCCGCCTCGGTGGGTGAGGAGTCCGACACGATCATGGACGTCTATGAGCCCTATCTATTGCAGCTGGGCTTCATCCAGCGCACGCCACGTGGCCGCGCGGCCACCCGCCTCGCTTACGCACACCTGGGCGAGCCGTACCCCGAGGGTGCCGAACAGCGGCAAAACCTGCTGTTCTAGTGGCTCCCCGCAATGCCGCGCTGACTCCGGCGCTCAGCCCTGCTGGGCCACTAACCCGATGAAGACCAGCGACTTCGCCTACGAGCTCCCCGAGGAACTGATCGCCCAGACGCCCCTGGAGCCGCGCGATTCTTCCCGCCTGCTCGTGCTGCGCCGAGACGCACAGAGCCTGGAGCAGCGCACTTTCCGCGATCTGCCCCAGTACCTGCGTCCGGGCGATTTGTTGGTGGCCAACGATAGCCGGGTCGTGCCGGCGCGACTCTACGGCCGGCGCGCCGGCAGCGGCGGCAAGGTGGAGGCGCTGCTCCTAGTGCCGCGTGGTCAGAATACATGGGAGGCGTTAGTCCGTCCCGGCAGGCGCCTTCTGGAGGGCGCGGTCGTCGAGTTCGGCTCCGGCGACACGGTCGTTTGCGCAGAGGTCGTGGGCCGCACGGCGAGTGGCGGGCGCCTCCTGCGTTTTGCCGGTGGGGACGCCGACCGCTGGGAGCGTATAGGCGTTACCCCTTTGCCGCCTTACATAAAGGCGCCGCTGGCTGACCCTGAGCGCTACCAGACGGTCTATGCCCGCGAGCGAGGCTCGGTCGCCGCTCCGACCGCCGGGCTGCACTTCACGCCGCGGCTGATGGGCGAGCTGGCAGAAATGGGCATCGGCTTTGCTTTCACCACGCTGCACATCGGCCTGGACACGTTCCGGCCGGTGGCAAGCGAGGAAGTGGAGCAGCATCAAATACATTCCGAGTCTTGTACGCTGACTGCCGAGGCGGCGGCAGCCGTCAACGCCGCGCGCGCGGCTGGCGGCAGGGTGGTAGCCGTGGGCACCACCGCCGTGCGGACCCTGGAGTCGGCCGCGGCCCAGGCCGCTCCCGGCGACACCGTGGCGCCATACTCTGGCTGGACGAACCTGTTCATCTACCCTGGCTACCAGTTTCGGGCCGTCGATTGCCTGGTGACCAATTTCCATCTGCCCCGGTCCAGCCTGCTGATGCTGGTCTCCGCCTTCGCCGGTCGCGAGTTCGTGCTGCGGGCCTACCGGCGCGCCGTGGCGGAGCGCTACCGTTTTTACAGCTTCGGCGACGCGATGCTGATTCTGTGACCTAAGTCACAGCCTCGCTCGGCCTAGTGCGGGCACAATTCGCTCAACAACGCCGGGTGAAGGAGCGGGCATGAAACGACTGATAGTCAGCATAGACGAAGAGAGGTGCGACGGTTGCGGGGCCTGCGTGCCCAACTGCGTCGAGGGGGCGCTGCGGATTGTCGACGGCAAGGCGCGCTTGACGAGCGACGCGCTTTGCGACGGCCTGGGCGCCTGCCTGGGGGAGTGCCCACGCGGCGCGCTCACGGTGGAAGAGCGGGAGACGGTGCCTTTTGACGAGGTAGCGGCCAAGGCGCACCTGGCGGCCAGCGCCCGTCCCGCGGAACCGCTCGCGGCCGTGCCGGCAGCCCTGACCGCGCACGCCGGTGGCTGCCCGGGCTCGCGGGCGCTGACCCTGGAGCGCCCGGCCGCTCTCGCCTCCGAAGAGGCGACCAGCGAACCTTCCGAGCTAGCGAATTGGCCGGTGCAACTGACACTTCTGCCCCTGCGCGCCCCCTACCTGCGTGGGGCCGACCTGCTCATCTGTGCTGACTGCGTGCCCTTCGCTTACCCGGGTTTTCACCAGGACCTGCTGCGCGGCCGAGTGGTCGTGGTCGGTTGCCCGAAGCTGGACGATGTCCAGTTCTATGTTGAGAAGCTGGCGACCCTCCTACACGATAACGAGGTCAAGAGCATCACAATCGCCCACATGGAAGTGCCGTGCTGCTTCGGCCTCTCCCGAGCGGTGGGTGAGGCCCTGCGGCGGGCTGGCAAGGACCTGCCCGTACGCGACCTGACGGTGACGGTGCAGGGGCAACTAGTAGGTTAGCAGGCGCAACTTGACCGGCGGTAGCGGCGATGCTACCATGCAGCCAATATCCCGCGCGGCCCTCCGCGGTCGCGCGAGTCTCGGTAGAAGGAGGCTGCGCGGTGAGCTCACTGCGTCCCATCGCCTTTACCCGCGGCGTACCGCCGGTGGAGGCTTTTCCCGTGGCTGAGGTCGCCGATTGCGCGGCCTCGGTCTTGCGCGAGGATCCTAACATCCTCCTCCAGTACGGCAAGTCCTCCGGCTATCTCCCCCTGCGCCGGTGGCTAGCCGATCAGCACGACGTGCCGGTTGAGCAAGTGCTCCTCAGTAACGGTTCGCTGCAGCTGATGGAGTTTCTCACAGTCGAGCTCACCAATCCAGGCGACGTGGCGTTGGTTGAGTCGCCCACCTACGACCGTACCATCACTACCTTCTGCCGCAACGGCGTCGAGGTGGTAGGGGTGCCTCTGGAGGGGGACGGCGTCAACCTGGAGGCGTTGGCAGCGGCGGCCGAGCAGTACCATCCCAAGGTCCTCTACATCATCCCCGATTTCCAGAACCCTGCCGGCGTCACCACCGCGCTGGCCAAGCGCCGGGCCATCGTCGAGATGGCGCAGCGTTTCGGTTTCTGGGTGATCGAGGACGTGCCTTACCGCCGGCTGCGCTACTATGGTGAGGAGCAGCCGACACTCTTCTCGCTGGCGCCCGACCGGGTGATGCAGCTGTCGTCGTTCAGCAAGCTGCTCAGCCCCGGGCTGCGCACCGGCTACCTGCTGGGCGCGGTCGAGGTGGTCGGCGAGGTCGCGAAGTTGGCCGAAGACACGTACATCACGCCCGCCCTGCCCACGGAGGGCATCATCTACGAATACTGCCGCCGAGGCTTGCTAGAGGAGAACATCGCCCGCCTCTGCGACCTCTACCGGCCGAAGCTGGACGCGACGCTGGCGGCCTTGCGGCGCGAGCTGCCGGGTGCCGGTTACGCCGAGCCGCAGGGCGGCTACTTCGCCGGCGTCACTCTGCCGGAGAACTTGACCACGGCCGACCTGCTCGTGGCCGCGGGCCGCGCTAACCTCACCCTGACCAACGGCGAGGGTTTCTTCACCGAACCGCCTGAACGTGTCTTCGTGCGCATTCCGTTCTGTAGCCTGAGCATTGCCGACATTGACGAAGGTATCGCCCGCCTCGGCCAGATCGTCAGGGGCAAGCGCTAGGGGCAGACGATGGAGGACATCTCCGGCTTCAACGCCAGGGTCTACGCTCTGGTGCGGTTGGTGCCTGAGGGTAAGGTGACTTCCTACGGTGCCTTGGCGGCGGCGCTGGGCGATCCGCGCAAGGCGCGTGAAGTGGGCTGGGCGCTGAAGGCTACGCCCGAGGGTCTGGACGTTCCCTGCCACCGGGTGGTAAATCGGGAAGGTGCTCTCAGCGGCGGCTGGGCTTTCGGCGGCCCTGAGGTCCAGCGCCATCTTCTGGAACTGGAGGACGTTCGCTTTCTCCCCGATGGTAGGGTGGACATGGTGCGCCACTTCTGGCGCCCCGAGCCCGCCCTATCTCGACCCAAGCCGGAGAGTCAGTCTCCTCTCCTCTGACGAAGCGACAGCGGTGGGCGGCAACCAGCCTGTTCGGTGGCGCGACCCCGGCCTAGCCGCCGATATGCACCTCTATCCCTCGCCTGGCGAAGGCAGTCCGTGCCAGGCGAAGCAGCGCGCCGCCCTCGGGCGTATCTCGCAACCCTCGCGCCTCGCCCAGCTGGTAGTCGCGGCCCAGGCGCCGGTATTTGTCCTTGCCTAGCTGGTGGAAAGGCATCAGGTGGACTTCCTTGAGGCCGAGCGAGGCCACGAAATCGGCGGTGGCGGCCAGGTTCTCCGGCGAAGTGTTCAGCGGTGGGATCAGCGGCACCCGGGGCACTAGCCGCGCCCCGGCGGCGACGAGGCGCTGAGCGTTCTCCAGAATGAGGCGATTGGAGACGCCGGTAAGACGCTCGTGCTCGTCGGGGTCGAGGTGTTTCAGGTCGTAAAGGAACAGTTCGGTGTGGGGCAGAATGCGCTCGAAAACCGGCCAGCCTACCAGGCCTGAGGTTTCGACGGCCGTGCCCACGTTCTGCAGGTAGCAGGCCTTCAGCAGTTCGCCGGCAAAGGCAGCCTGAGCCAGGGGCTCGCCGCCGGACAGCGTGACGCCTCCGCCCGAGCGCCTGTAGAAGGCGGCGTCCCGCAATACCTCGGCCAACACCTCTTCCACCGTCCGCCAGCGCCCGACGACACGCAGCGTCCCGGTGGGACAACTCTCGGCGCACAGCCCGCAGACGTCGCAGAGGGACTTGTCGATTTTGGCGCCGTTGACCACGGCGAGGTCGCGGTTGATGGCGTCGCGGGGGCAGACCGTCAGACAGCGGCCGCACTGCTGACAGAGAGAGGAGCGAAACTCTACCTCCGGCGCGAATCTTTGGGACTCGGGGTTGCAGCACCACTGGCAGCGCAACGGGCAGCCTTTGAGGAAGACCAGCGTGCGAATGCCTGGACCGTCGTGAATGCTGTAGCGTTGAATATCGAAGATCAGCCCCTTGCCTGGTTCGGACACGCTGCAACCTCTCCTCAGCGAACACCCGGCGAAGCACGCCGGGCGTCCTTAGTTATAGCCCACCGTCGGGCGCGGCGCAAGCGCGGGCCAGTTGCCACCTGCCCTCCCTAGTCCACTAGTGCGGAGGACGCCGGCAGCCAACGGTACTTGCGGTTTGTCAGCCAAGCCCGCTTGACAGCAAGCGAGGCGTAGCCTACGCTGGGCCGCGGCAAGCGGATGCATTCCACTCCCCGGGAGGTGTGCGCTGGACGGGGCACGCGATCGTATCCTGGAGGCGCTAGAGAGGGGCGAGATCAACGCCCGTGAGGCGGGCCGCCTGCTCGGCGCCCTGACGGGCGGCGAGAGCCGAGCCAAGCCTGCGGTTCGCATCAGGGTCGTGGAGACGGACTCTGGCTGGGTCAAGACCGACGTGCTGGTGCCGCGCGCTCTGCTCGAGTCGGCGGCGCAGCTCGGTCTGCGCCTGGACGCGCTCTGGGGCTTGGGAAACCAGGTCGAAGCGGCCGCGGTATTGGCTGCTCTCCAGAGCGGAGCCGAGGGCCTGCTGGCGCAGGTGGAAGACGAGAGCAGCGGGCGGCGTCTGGAGGTGCTGGCCGAGCCACTTCAATACAGCGGGAAGTAGTGACGCACCTCCCAGGGTGTAACCTGTTTGCGATAGTCATCCCACTCTAGCTGCTTCGCTTCTAGGAAGCGCTGGTAGACGTGCTCGCCTAGCGCCTCCTGAACGATGCCGTCGTGCTGCAGCTCCTCCAGAGCCTCGCCCAATGACGATGGCAGCAACTCCACCTCGCGCTGCTTGAGGCGCTTGCGGTCGAACTGGTAGAGATTCTCCTCGACCGGAGGCGGCAGAGGTAGCTCGCGCCGCACGCCATCCAAGCCGCACTTCAGCATCACGGCCAGGGCTAGATAGGGGTTGCAGCTCGGGTCTGGGCAGCGCAGCTCGATGCGTGCGCCCCGCGCATTGGCCGGACTGAATTTGGGAATGCGGATCAATCCAGAACGGTTGATGCGAGCCCAGGTGATGTAAACCGGTGCTTCATAGCCGGGCACCAGCCTCTTGTAGGAGTTGGTCAGCGGCGAGTTGATGGCGCACATCCCGCGCGCGTGGTATAGCTGGCCGGCGATGAAGCGCTTGGCGATCTCGGAGAGGCCGTAGGGATCATCCTGAGAGTAGAAGACGTTCTGCTGCCCGCCGGACTGGAAGAGGCTCTGATGAACGTGCATGCCTGAGCCGGCGACCCCGAGCAGTGGTTTGGGCATGAAGGACACGTGCAGGCCGTGTCGCTGGGCTATGGCTTTGACCACGTACTTGAGGGTCGCCGCGCTGTCCGCCGCGGTCAGGGCGCCGGCGTACTTCATGTCGATCTCGTGCTGACCGCCCGCCGTCTCGTGATGGCTGGAGTCCACCGGTATTGCCAGGTCCTCGAGGGCGCTGACCATCTCTTCGCGCAGGTAGGCGGTAACGTCGGTAGAGTGGTCGAAGTAGCCGGCGCGGTCCTGGGGCGGGGGCCCGCCGGTGTCGTCCAACCCGAAGACGAAGAACTCAAATTCTAGACCGGCGTAGAAAGAGAAACCCAGTTGTTCCGCCTCACTCAGAGCACGGCGCAGCACGACGCGCGGATCGCCGGGGAAATGCTCGCCGTTCGGTGTGTACACCCAGCACAAGACGCGGGCGTTGGCCGTCTCGCTGCGTTGCCAGGGGACAACAGCGAAAGTGCTCAGGTCGGGCTTCAAGAACATGTCGCTCTCGGCCACCCGGGCAAAGCCTTCGATGGAAGAACCGTCGAACCACTTGCCGTTGTCGATGCAGTCCGCGAGTTCGTGACTGGGGATGGTGACGCTCTTCACGATCCCGGCTATGTCGACGAACTGCAGATGGACGTAACGGATGCGTTCGCGCTCAACCTGCGCCAGCACTTCCTCGCCGAGCTGGCGCTGATCCCCGGCGGGCAAAGCCATGCTAGAGGCTCTCCTTTTCGACCTCGTGCGCCAGAAGTATGGCCTCGGCGATCTGGCGCATCGACTTGCGGCTGTTCATCGAGAGCTTCTGAATCTTGCGGAATGCCTCCGCCTCTTTCAGGCCCTGCGTATCCATCAGGACGCCCTTGGCGCGTTCCACCAGCTTGCGGGTCTCCAGCGTATCCTTGAGGTCGGCTGCCTCCCGCTCCAGCGAGCGGAACTCCTTGAAGCGGGCGAGCGCGACCTCGATGGCCGGCACCAGTTCCGATTCGCGGAAGGGCTTGACGATGTAGCCGACCACTCCCGCCTCCTTGGCGCCTTCCACCAGTTCCTGTTGGCTGAAGGCTGTCAGCAGCAGCACCGGCGCGATGCGCTCCTCGGTCAGCATCTTGGCGGCGGCTATGCCATCCAAATCGGGCATCTTAATGTCCATGATCACGAGATCCGGCTTCAGCTCGCGCGCCAAGTTGACGGCGCTGATGCCGTCGCCGGCCTCGCCAACCACCAAATAGCCCAGCGACTGTAGCATCTCGCGCAGGTCCATGCGGATAATGGATTCGTCGTCGGCGATAACGACTCTCGTCTGTGTCATCTCGATGTGGCCTCCTCACCTTTGGCGACGGGGATGGCTTCGCCCTGCGGCGCGCGGTAGCGCCCGTCAACTCCCAGCTTGGGGAAACTGACAATCGCGCGCACGCCCCCGTCATCTGCCAGTTGAAAGCGACCCCTTAGGTCATCCTTCACCAGAGTGCGCACGATCTGAAGACCCAGACTGCCGTCGTGGTTGGTGTCGAATCCTGGCGACAGCCCTTCGCCATCGTCGGCGATTTCCAACACGTATCCTTCGCCTTCCTCGGCCAAGCGAATCCGCACCAGACCCTCGGAGCGGTTAGCGAAGCCGTGCTCCACCGCGTTCTGCAGCAGCTCATTGACGATGAGGGCGCAGGAAGTGGCCTGTTGCGCCGGCAGCAGCACGTCTTCTCCTTCGAAAGCGAAGCGGAAGCGCTTTACTGGATCGAGAATGCCCTGCGTCACCTCGTTGACGATCCGCTGCATGACCTCTCGCAGGTTGACGATCGAAGACTCGTCGTAAGACAGAAACTCGTGCACCACGGCGATGCTCAGTATGCGGTGGATCGTCTGCTGCAATAGGTCGGCGACGTCGGGAGAGGTCGTACGCCGGGCTTGCAGACGCAGCAGGGCGGCGATGGTCTGCAGATTGTTCTTCACCCGGTGGTGGATCTCCTGAATCATCGTCGACTTGATCCGCAGCTCTTGCTCTTTGTGTCGCTCTTCAGTGACATCTTGGATGACGATGACCGCCCCGTCCATCTCCGCCGGCAAGCCTTTTACCCTGGCCACCCACTGGTTGTTGAGCCAGCCGGACCGGCTGTTGGCGATCAACGGGATGGCGCGTTTCACTAGGGTATAATCGCCCTCCTGCACAACCTCTTCGGCGCAAACCCCCGCCTCCATTGCTTTGAAGAAGACCGATTCGTTGGTCTTGAGTTCCTGGATGCGGCGGGCTAGAAGGCTGTCGGCGTAGCCGAGCTTGCGATACAGATTCTCGGCAATCGAGCTGATGTAGAGGACTATCCCGGTGCCGTCCACGATCAACGAGGCATCGTGTTCTCCCAGCGCCGAAAGGTTAACCGCACCGTCTAGGCAGCCGGCAATGACCATCTGGCGAACCTGGGCTATGGCATTACGATATACCGCGCTCTTGCGGCGCTGCCGCTCGTGCTCCAAGAAGTTGGTGTGGACCGAGAGCACGCCGATCACACCTCGTTCACTCCGCACAGGCCAGGCAGACTGGACGATCGGCGCGCCCCGGCTCGAGACCGTGGTGACACCCTGCACCGGACGGCGGCGAGCCACGCAACGGAAGATGACCGGCTCGTGCGAGCGGAGCACTCTCTGGCCCACCCGGTTCTCGGCGTGGACGGGGGGCACGGTGTGTGGCTTGGCTTCGCCGACGACGAAAGCAGCCGCTTCGTCTTCTGTGACTCCGTAGAGGAGTACGTCCGACCGGCTGAGGTCGGCAAGCAAGGGCAGATCGAGAAGGACCTTGCGGAGCAAGGCCTGCTCGCTGTCGCTCAGACCACGCACTGCTCTGTACTGGTCCATGGCATTCCCCTCGCTGGCTTCTTCGTTGAAGGCAAAGAGGTCTGAATGGGACTCTGCCGCCAACAATCCGAACGACTCCTTCGACACAGATCAGCCACCTCTGATCGCCAGAGGGTCAATGCGAAATTATAACAGCTGGTGTAGGGGTGTCAATCAAGACGAGCTAGCTACATCGGCTATCTGTCGCTGGCTAGCTGCCGCCGCAGCCTGGTAGCCGGGGAGAAGTGGACTGTAGGAGCGGGCGCGACCCTGACTCGTTCCTTGGTGCGGGGGTGGACCAGTTCGCGCGGCTGACGCTGGCGGACGCTGAAAGAGCCAAACCCGTGCAGGGTGATTTCCTCGCCGTGCGCCAGCGCTGCCGCCACGGCGTCCAAAGCAGCGACTAGGGCCGCGTTGGCTTCTTTGATGGTGAGGCCACTGCTGGCAGCGATCTTGCCCACAAGGTCAACTCGATTCACGCTCGCTCTCCTCCTACCTGCGGATTATTCCATCCAGCTCGTCTTTGCGGTCGCGCATCATCAGTTCGCCGACCGCCTCCCGGGGTGAGGCGCCGGCGAACAGCACCGCGAACATCTTCTCGGTGATCGGCATCTCGACCCGCAGGCTCTCTGCCAACTGCTTGGCCGCGGCCGTCGTCGGCACTCCCTCGGCGACCATCGTCATCTCGGCCTGAATCTCCGCCAAGGAACGCCCCTTGCCCAATTCCTCCCCGACGTAGCGATTACGGCTAAGTCTACTGGCGCAGGTGGCCATGAGGTCACCGACCCCGGCCAACCCGGCAAAAGTCAAGGGATTGGCTCCCAACGCCAGGCCGAGGCGGGCGATTTCGGCCAGCCCTCGGGTGAGAAACGCGGCCTTGGCGTTGTCGCCAAAGCCGAGCCCATCGCAAATGCCAGCGCCAACGGCGATGATGTTCTTCAGTGCCCCGGCCAGCTCCACGCCCAGCAGGTCGGTATTGGTGTAGACGCGAAGACGGGGTATCGCCAGGTTCTGCTGCACGAACCTGGCGACCTGCTCGTCGGGCGCCGCGACCACGGTGGCTGTGGGCAAACCCCGAGCCACTTCGGCAGCCAGGTTCGGCCCAGAAAGTGCGGCCGTCTGGCTTGCCGCGGCCTGGCCCAGCTCCTCCCGGATGACCTCAGACATCCGCCTGCCGCTGGGCAGTTCTAGTCCCTTGGCGCAACTGACGTAGACTGCCTCCGGCGGGAGGTGCTGCCGAAGGGCGGCGAGCTGGGCGCGCATCTTCTGGGCCGGCACGACCAGCAGCACCATTCTGGCACGACCCATAGCTTCCTCAGCCGAAGCAGTGAGCAGTAGTTGTGGGGGCAACGGGATGCCGGGCAGGAAGCGCCGGTTCTCGGCCCTTGCCCTTAGTTCCGCCGCTTCGGCTTGGCTGCGGGCAAGCAAGACCGTCTCGTGGCCACTGCGGGCCAGCACAACCGCCAGGGTCGTACCCCAGCTGCCGGTGCCGACGACGGTTATCACTGGCGACCCACCGATACTCGCTGACCGATTCTGCTCTCCGTACCCGAGCGCAAGCGTGCGATGTTGGCACGGTGCCGGTAGAAAGCCAAGAGGGGCGCGATCAGGCAATAGGCGAGCGGTTCCGCGGGCCCACCAAGCTGCCAGACCAGGATCGCGCCGATCGCCGTTACGACGGCGCCGGCGAGAGAACCCAAGGAAACGAACCTGGTGACGGCGATCACGGCCAGGCCGGTGCCCAGCGCCACGGCCCCTACTACGGGCAGAAGCGCGAAGAGCACTCCCACGGAACTGGTGACGCCCTTGCCGCCGGTGAAGCGAAGAAAGACAGACCAGTTGTGCCCCACTACGGTGGCAAGCCCGCATAGCGAGCCGACCAGCAGTGATCCACTTAGTTGCCAGGCGGCCCAGGCCGGCAGGAAGCCCTTGAGGAAATCGAGGGCGAAAACGAGCGCCGAGGGCCCGGGGCCGAGCGTGCGCAGCACGTTAGTCGCGCCGACGTTGCCGGAGCCATGACGGCGGATGTCGATGCCCGCTAACCACTTGCCCACGAGAAAGGCCGGCGGCACAGAGCCCAACAAATAGCTGACTAGAAGCAGCGCCGCGTCGAGGAGTATTGTCATGGACTATTACTTGTCCTCGCCTCGCCCCCGGAAGATCAAACGTAGTGGTGTGCCGACGAAGCCGAACTCCGCCCGCAGGCGATTCTCCAAGTAGCGCTCGTAAGAAAAGTGCAGCAACTTGGGGTCATTAGTAAAGAACACGAATGTGGGCGGATCGATAGCAGCCTGGGTGCAATAGTAGAGTTTGAGACGCCTGCCGCGGCTGCTGGGTGCCGGGTGATCAGTCTCGGCCTGGGTCACCAGCTGATTGAGGGCAGCGGTCGGCACGCGCTTCTGGCGCTCGGCATGTACGAGCAGCGCCGCGTCCAGCATCTGGTCAAGCCTCTGCTGCTTCAAAGCCGAGACGAATACTACCGGCGCGAAGTCGAGGAACTTGAAACGCTGGCGCACGACGCGCGTATAATCCGCCATCGCCGTCTGGCTGCGCGGCACGAGGTCCCACTTGTTGACCACCAGCACTACGCCTTTGCCGGCTTCCACGACGTAGCTCGCTACGTGCGCGTCCTGCGCCGTCAGGCCCTCGTCGGCGTCTACCACCAGCAGAGCCACATCAGCCCTGGCGAGCGCCCGCAGGGCCCGCAAAACGCTGTACTTCTCGATTCCCTGCTCCACGTGACCTCGCCGTCGGATGCCAGCGGTGTCGACGAGCAGCAACTGCTGGCCTTCATACTCGATGAGGGAGTCGATGGCATCGCGGGTGGTGCCCGGCACTGCGTCCACGATCATCCGCTCCTGCCCGAGGAGGGAGTTGATCAGAGAGGACTTGCCCACGTTGGGCCGGCCCACCACCGCCAAACGCGGCAGCTGGGATTCAGGCTCCTCTTCGCCAGCCGGGGGCAGACGGGCAACAACCTCGTCCAGTAGCTCCGCCACGCCCGTGCCGTGGATGGACGAGATCGCCAGTGGGTCGCTAAGCCCTAGACTGTAGAACTCCGCCGTGGCCAGGCGCCGTTGTTCCGATTCCGTCTTGTTGACGGCCAATAATACTGGCTTGGCGGTCGCGCGCAGCACCATCGCCACTTCCTGGTCGGAGGGGGTCACGCCATCGACCGCGTCGCCGAGAAAGATGATGACGTCTGCCTCGTCGATCGCCAGCTCAGCTTGCGCCGCTACCATTAGTCCCAGCCCGTCTTCCGATGCGCCGGCGAGACCGCCGGTGTCGGCGACAGTGAACTCGCGGCCCTCCCACGTAGCGTCGCCGTAGAGTCGGTCGCGGGTCGTGCCCGGCAGATCGGCGACGATGGCTTGTCGCTGACCCACGATACGATTGAACAGCGTGGACTTGCCGACATTGGGTCGGCCGACGATGGCGACGAGGGGTTTGACCAATTGGCCCTCCTACCTTACAGTGACCGAGACTTTGTCGGGTTTAGTCGACTCCAATTTCAGCCCGGCGGGGATATTGACGATGGGCGCGACGGTGTAAGTGCCCGGTTGGCGTCCGCTGACGTCGATGACGGCCCGTACGTCTTGAGACCCCAGCTGCAAGAGACTGGGCATTGGGCCGGAAATCGTCACCTCAATTGTGCTGGGGTTCACGGTAGCTACGCTGTCTGCCGACACGCCCTTCACGGTCGGCGTGACTTGGATCACCTGTCTGCTCTGAATCGCGTTGATGTAGACACGCACTACGATGTCTTGACTGCGTGCCAGCGAGACCCCGCTGGGCAACACGACGTTGGTCGACTTGTGGAGATCGCTGCTGAGCCTAGTCACGTCGACGGGCTGGGTGCTGACCTGCGACAGGCGGTCGAGGACCTGGGGGTCGCCCACCACGGTCACCGTCGTCGGGTCGGGCACGATGCCCACGATCTGATAGCCCAAGGCAACGTTGCCGCTGACGTCGGGAACCACCGGCACGAGCTTGTAGGCCACCTGTTGCACAACAGGCACGTCCACCACCACCAGCGGCGGGTTGAGCTCGACGCCGGTGATCGGCTTACCGGCGGCGTCGCGCGGCTCTGGCTTGAACGACTGGTTGATGCCGGTGCGCGCCCCGCCTATCTGCAGATCGATCACCGCCGTGACCACGGCCTCCACCTGGTTCTGGGGGCCGACTACCTCGACCTGGCTGGGAGTGATTTGCGGTGCCCCTGCTTCATAGCCGAATGGCACCGAGTCCAGGATATTGACCCGCACGGGGACCGTCTTACGCTTCTGCACGGCGAGGCGTACCTCAGTGGTCGCTGGCTGCGTGCTTTCTACGCGCACCTGGCCGTCGGTCGTCTCCACTTTGATCGGATACTCCAGGGCCCCCACGTCGGCCTTGCTCAGGTCAACATAGGCCTTGAAGCTCGTTGGCGCCACGGAGTTCCAATGGTCCAAGGTGGTCGTTATCTGGACGCGCACCGTTTCGGCGCCCACACTACTGACTACCATTCCCGAGGGGATGTTACGCACCGTCAGAGGAATGCTAGACTCGAAGAACTTGGTCACCTCGGGGTTTTGCTGGTTGACGACCACTGCCCAGAGGACAAACGAGAGTCCCAGCGAGAGAAACAGACTGAGTAGGTTGCGCTGGAGAAAGCCGAACATCCTAGACCCTCGACTCCGCGTTTTCTTGTGATGAATTGCTGGGTGGCTCGCCAGACTCGGCCGAGCCGGTCGTGGAGGGCCGCCGTCTCAACCACATGTTGAGGAACGGGTTCTCGTTGCGCTGCGGGCCGTACAGAAGGGTCAGGACTTTCTTGACCTTGTTCTCATCCAGATTGCGCACTAGTCGCCCGTTGTTGGCGATTGAGATAATGCCGGTCTCCTCCGAGACGACGATGGCTATGGCGTCGGTTATTTCCGTGATGCCCAGGGCGGCGCGGTGGCGCGTGCCCAGCTCCTGGTAGTGAGTGTCGCTCTCGCTCAGGGGGAGAAGACACCCTGCTGCCACCACCCGGTCCCCATGTACGATTACGGCGCCATCGTGCAGCGGCGAGTTGGGAAAGAACACCGTTAGCAGAAACTCGACCGATACGGTGCCGTCGACGTGCACGCCCGTGTCAGAGAACTCCTGCAGGCCGGTCCGCCGTTCTAGCACAATCAAAGCGCCCCAGCGGCGTTCTGCCAACCGCCGGCAGGTGACGGCTATGTCCTCGATTGCCCGTGTGGTTCCGTGGGCCACCTGTGGACCCAGCGGGTAACTGAACATCGGCCGCAGGCGACCGATACGCTCCATCGCCCGTCGCAGCTCGGGCTGGAAGATGATAATCAGCGCGACCGAGAGGAATGGCAGGGAGTTGCGCAGCAGCCAGTTTAACATCACCAAACCCGGAATGCTGCTGATCACGGCGATGCCAATAAAGAGCAAGATGATTCCGTAGAGCAATGAGAAAGCGGACGTGCCCTTGAAGAGGCTGAGCACGCCATAGATGATGAGCGCCACTAATACGATGTCCACCGCGCTCCAGGGGAAGTTGTGGACAAACCTGGAGAACGTGGAAACAAACGCCTGGTCGAGTGGTGTCACCTCTGCTGGAACCTCGCTAGGCCGCCCGTGACGCCTCCTGGCGGAGACGGGCGGCGACTTCTGACTCGCCCCGCAGCTCGCAAACGCGAGCAATCGCCTGATACTTGACCCTGGCGGGCTCCGGCCGCCCGGTCGCCTGGTACACGCGCGCTAGACCGATCTGCGCCGGCAGGAAATCCGGCGCGCCGGCTATGGCTGTTTCAAGTTCGTCCGTCGCGGATATGGGCATACCGCAGGCCAAGAACGCCTCGGCTCTCGCCAGGGCCAGGAGGAGAGCCGGTTGACGCTCGCTTGGCAGCGCCAACACCTCGCGTGCGGCGTACTCATCTACGCCTGGCAGGCGACGGAGCTCGCTTAGGGCATCTTCGCTGCCGGCTGCTTCCTCGAGCAGCGACCGAACCGAGGTGGTCTGGCCGTCCATCCCCAATACTATCCTACCTGCCGCTATCGCCGCCACTGCCTGCTGCCACTCCGCGAGCCATGAGGGCAGCTCCGTCGCCTCGTCGACCGCCGCGGCCTCGTCATCCCGCTCCCCGGCCGCCTCGCCGTCCTGACCGATTCGCGCCGCCGCGGGCGCGCCCACCGTCGCTGCCCCGGCCGTTGCCTCAGCCGCGGTCGCAGGCGAAAGCGCTACGCTCGGCGCCACTTCCTGGCCCAAGACAGCGCCAGACTCAACCGGCCGAACGTCGGACGGTGCTACTGGCTGGTTTGCCTGCGGCTGGCCAGTCGTCGGCTGGGTCGACGCAGGCGCCGGCGCCAAGTCCGCCGCCGCTGGGGCGGCAGCGAGCGCAGCCTGTTCAACCGCCGCCTCCTGATCCCCCGCCGGTGCCAGGGGCGCGCCCTCACTTGCCGCGAAACGCCGGGCGGCAACCGCCAACTCCGCCGCACTCGCAGCTTCGGGCTCGGTTGCCGCCTCGGCGTCGCTGCTATCGACGGTCGAAGCGGTCTCCGGTTCCAGGGGTCCGGGCGCGGCCTCTTCAACTTCGGCAGCCACCGGCGGCGCCGTCTCGGCGGGAAGCGCCTCCTCTCGTTCCAGGGCCGCTGCTGGCTCCGCGAAAGCGAAGCCGCTTCCCGCGACGGCCGGCTCTGCGGCAGATGGCGCCAGTTCTGGCGCCGGCGCGGTTACTAGTTCCGCCGCGTTCCACTCCGGCCAGGTGTCCTGCCATCCTGCGGGCGGCAGCAGCGGCTCGGCCGCGAGGACCTCCGTCGTGCTCGCCGCTGCTGCCGCGGCGACCGCGACCAGCAACGGCTCCTCTGATAACTCCACAATGCGCACCACGTCGTCCCAGGTGACCTCGTCACCGTACTGTGGCCCGGCAACGGCGGCGATGAACGGCGCGGCCCCAGTTTCGTCCGCGGTGGGTGCCGCCTGCAGTGCGGGCTCCCAGATCTGTGTCTCCAGCTCGACGGCCGGTGGGCCTGGCGGGGAATCTGCCGGTGCTGGGGACTTCGCCTCGGCAGGCAGCGGCTCGGGCTCGCCCTCCACTGGTGCCGCGGGGGCCACCTCCAGGCGGGCAGCCGCGACCATGGGCAGCGATAGGTCACCGCCTGACTCCTCGTCCAGAACGGCCACGCCCGCTACGGTCTCGGCCGGAGGCGCGAGCGCCGAACTGTCGGCTGCCGCGGCGAAGCCGACGGGCATTTCTACGAACGTTGGCGGTTCAACCAGCTCGAAGTCGAAGCCAAAAGCCAGCGGGCTGCCGCCATCTTCGTCCAACGGTGCCTCGGCTGGGGCCTCTAGCTGCTGGCCCGTGGCTGCCTCCGCCGGCTCGGACCGCGCCTCAGCGGACCCGACGAGGGCGACCGCCGCGGTCTCAAACGTGCCTGCCGGCGCGGCGACTGCCGCCTCCGCGACGGCTGAGAGCGCCGCCGGCAACTCCGCCGGTTCGGGCTCAGTCCATACCGGCGGCGCCTGGATGGACGCCATACCGGGGCTGGGTTGCAGAGCGGGTGCCGTCTGCCCGGAGAGGGGAGGAGTCGACAAGGCCGGCTGCCTCTCGGCTGTCACGGCGCCAGGCGGCACGACCTTCTCCGGCGGCTCGTTCGCCGGCAATTCCATCGTCTGTGACGAGCGCGACTCCGGCGCGTTCTGCAGCGTTTGCGCCCGCCTGCGAGCCATCGTGGCGGCGGTCGGGTACTTGACGGCGAGCAGGTCCGCCAGCCGGTTGAGCGTTGCGGCGGCCGCACGCGGCTCGCCCATCTGCTCCTGTAGTTCCGCCGCCTTGTGGAGAAGGGAGGAGTTGGCCGGGTCGCGTTGGAGAGCAGCCTGCAACTCTGCCAGGGCCTGAGGGAATCGTGAGAGTCTGACCAGACAGAGGGCCAGGAAAGCGCGTGCGGAAGCATCTTGCGGCTGGAGGGCAGCGGCACGTTGATAGGCCTTCGCCGCGTTTTGCCAATCGCCTCGCCAGGCAAGACTGTGTCCCTGACCTAGGGTATCGTCGTATTCCTTCCTTCTGTCTCCCCGCACCTACACCCCGCCCGCGCCAAGGATTAGGTACAACACCGCCTTCTGCGCGTGCAGACGGTTCTCGGCCTGGTCGAACACGGCCGATTGTGGCCCGTCTATCATGTCGTCGGTGATTTCTTCGCCTCTATGCGCCGGCAGATCGTGCATCACTATCGCGTCCGGCTTGGCCAGCGCCAGCAGGGCGGCGTTGACTTGGTAAGGCCGGAACGCGGCCAAGCGGTGGTCGGTCTCAGACTCATATCCCATGCTCGTCCAGACATCGGTGTAGACGACGTCCGCGCCGGCCACCGCCCGCCGAGGGTCCTCGTAAACGGCGATCCTGCTGCCGCTCGCCTGAGCGATGTCTTTGGCGCGGGCCACGTACGAGGTGCTCGGCTGATAGTCAGGCGGGCTGGCTACCGCGAAGTTCATCCCCAGCTTCACGGCCGCGGTCAGCAAGGAATGGGCAACATTGTTGTCGCCGTCGCCGATGAAAGCCAAGGTAAGGCCGGCGAGCTTGCCCTTCTTCTCTCTGATCGTAAGTATGTCGCCCAGCGCTTGGCAGGGATGGCTCATGTCGGAGAGGCCGTTGATCACCGGCACGCTGGCCCACCGCGCCAGTTCCTCGACGTCGGCGTGACGGAAGACCCTGGCCATTATGCAGTCCACATAGCGACTAAGCACTCGCGCCACGTCGGCGGTGCTCTCCCTCTGCCCCATTTGGACCTCGTTGGGCGAGAGGTAAAGGGCATAGCCGCCCAGCTGGCGCATGGCAACCTCGAAGGAGACACGGGTGCGCAAAGACGGCTTTTGGAACAGCATCCCCAGACTCTTGCCCGCCAGCGGCTGCTCTCGCTTCCCAGCCTGCCAATCGGCTTTCAGGCGCGCGGCAGTATCGAGAAGCAGCTGCAGCTGGTCGCTGGACAGCTGGCCAATGCTCAGGAAGTCATTCCCCTTCATCGTGGCCTCCTCGCCTTCGGCGTATAGTATACCATAGTAACAAAACGGTCGAACCAGCTCGCCGAGCAATCTAGCCGGCGGCGTCAAAGGTACGTTTTAGCTAGCCCTGTCGCACCCCAACGCGTAACCGAGAACACTGCCGGCTGCTCCGGCGCCTGGTCCAGAGAGTGGTTATAATAGTAGAAAGAACGGCGAACGACTGAGGCTCGCCCTGAGGTGGAGATGCGCGTCGGCGAAATCAAGGAGCGACTGCTGCGCGAACGCGGCATCGCTCTGGATACCCGCGACCCGCTGGCGATCAGGCGCGCCGGAGACCGCTACAAAGCAATCGCCATTGCCCTCGCCGATCGGAGCGACACAGCCGAAGTCGACCCCAACGAGCTAACCCTCAATCTGCGGGATGCCGCCAAGGCCCTTGGCCACAGCGTGCGCGAGGTGCGCCAGCTCGCCTACGACCGGCGACTGCCCAGCAGGCGCGTCGGCAGCGAGCTGCGCATCCCCCTCGTGGCGCTGCTTTAGCCCTGGAGCAGGCGAGAGACGGCCTGCGCTAGCCGTTCGATCTCCTCTTCGGTGTTGAAGAAGCCAAACGAGGCCCGATTACAGCGCGGTGACTTCACTGAGCGGATGACGATCTTCTGCGCGCTTAGCTTCTGGGTGACGACGTCGGGGTCGACGTCGCCCACCGCGAAGGAGAGCAGACCGGCGCAGTTGGCCGGGGTGAGCACGGAAACGCCGGGGATGCCGCCCAGGGCTTCTCTGGCGCGGGCGAGTAAGGAGCGGATGCGCTGCTGAGCCCAGCCCAGGCCAACCTCGTCCCGCAGCCACTCGACGGCCGCTGCCGGGCCTCGTCCGCCGCCTGCCAAATGGCGCCGCCGACGCGCCCCTCGGATGTCTCCAGCTCCAGCTGGTTCTTGGTTGCCTCCGCCGCCACCCGTGGCATCGGCCCCACGGAGCCGGTGTTGAGATAAACTTCATGTTCGGTCGCCGGTAGCTCGGCGCGCAGGCGCCGCACCTTATCCATGTCGCTCAACAGATCCCTCCCTTTGGGCAGCGCCCCTGCTAAGCGAAGAAGGGACGCCGGACTATGGTCTGCTCACGACCGGGACCCACCGACACCACGTCCACGGGGCAGGTCAACAACTCCTCTAGCCGCTCGATGTAGCGACGGGCGTTCTGCGGCAGGTCGGCATAGGTGCGACAGCCGCTAGTTGACTCTTGCCAGCCCGGCATTTCCTCGTATATGGGCTCGCACTGCTGCAGTACCTCTACGCTGGCGGGGACGGTGGTCAGGGTCTGGTCGCCGTACTTGTAGGCGGTGCAGAGCTGCAGGCAAGGCAGACCGTCGAGGACGTCCATCCGGGTCAGGGCGATAGAACTGAGCCCGTTCACTGCCACCGAGTAATGTGAAGCCACCACGTCGAGCCAGCCGCAGCGGCGCGGGCGTCCGGTGGTGGTGCCGTACTCGTGGCCAACCTCGCGGATGCGCTCACCAACCTCATCAAAGAGCTCGGTGGGGAATGGCCCGCC
The DNA here is from genome assembly GCA_023473795.1 of Chloroflexota bacterium. GTDB lineage: Bacteria > Chloroflexota > UBA6077 > FW602-bin22 > JAMCYS01 > JAMCYS01. Next base: position 96,643 of record JAMCYS010000127.1, read on the forward strand.
ACCCACGCGGCTGGTGTAGGCCTTGAAGACGCCCACGCCCTGCACTGGGTAGCCGACCGGCACCCCCGCGCCCGCGTAGCCGCCGGCGGCGATGGTGGTCGACGACGTGACATAAGGATAGGTGCCGAAGTCCACGTCAAGCATCGTGCCTTGCGCGCCCTCGAGGAGCACGTTCTGGCCGGACGCCAGGCACTCCCGCATGGTCGCCGAGGCATCGCCAATCCAGGGGCCGATGGTGCGGGCGTAGTCAACGTATTCCTCATATACTTGGTCCAGGAAGAAGGGCTCGGCGCCGTACAACTGCACTAACAGCCTGTTCTTGAGTTCCAGAATGAAGGCCAACTTCTCCCGGAAAAGCGCCTCGTCCCGCAGGTCGCCGGCGCGAATGCCCAGGCGGGCGTGCTTGTCGGCGTAGGCGGGGCCAATGCCGCGACCGGTAGTGCCCAGACTGCCGCGCCCGCGGGCTGCCTCCTCCAGCTGATCCTGTCTCAGGTGGTAAGGCATGATGATCTGAGCGCGGTCGCTGATCAGGAGACGCGCCAACTCCGCACCCGCCTTCCGCAAGGTGCCCAGCTCCTCCAGCAACGACTTCGGATTGATGACCGTGCCGTTGCCGATGATGCAGACCGTCTTGGGGCTGAAGATGCCGGAAGGCACCAGGTGCATGAAGAACTTGCCGAACTGGTTGACGACAGTATGACCGGCGTTATTGCCGCCATTGTAGCGGGCTACCACCTGACAGTTCGCCGCCAGCAGGTCGACGACCTTGCCCTTGCCCTCGTCGCCCCACTGTCCGCCAATCACGGCTACTACCGACATCGCCAATCCTCCCCGCGGCATCGCAAGCGCGCAGTCTCTGCCGGCGCGCAATGCAGCCGCTTACACATCTATTCCATGCGCCGCGGCCAGCAGCTCCGCGACCTGCCTTGCCCGCTGCGGCAGGCCCCGGCGCACCAGGCCATCGTTGAGCTGCAGTTTGCAGCCGGGGCATTCGGTGGCCACTACCGCTGCTCCCGTCGCCTCTATGTTGTCCACTTTGCGGTCGTTGATCCTGCGGGCAAGCTCGTAGTGGCTGAAGCTGAAGGTGCCCGCTCCGCCACAGCAGCGGTCGGACTCCGCCATCTCCGAAAACTCGACCCCCGGCAGCGACCGCAACAGCTCCCGCGGCTGCGCCTTCACCCCTTGGCCGCGCACCAGGTGGCAGGGGTCGTGGAAAGTCAATCGCAGACCGAGTTCGCGCTCCGGACGCCGTATTCCCGCCTCGGCCAGGAACTCCGCTAGGTCGCGCACGTGCTCGGCCAAGCGCGCGGCTTTCTCGGCGTATTCGCCATCGCCCACGGCGGTGAACGTCGGCGCGTACAGGTGGCGCAAGGCCGAGCCGCAGCTGGCGCAGGCGGCGATCATGGTGCCGGCGCCAGCTCCCAGCAGCGCGTCCACGTTGCGCCGCAGGCGCGGCAGCGCCGTGTCGCGCAGTCCGTTGGCCAAGAGCGGCATGCCGCAGCACCCCTGGTCCTGGGGCAAGGCCACCGCGAAGCCGTTGTGGGTTAGCACGCCAACCACTGCCCGGCCGGTCTTCACGTCGACGTAGTTGTCGAAACAGCCGACGAAGTAGGCCACGGTGCCCCGCTCCCCTTGCCCGACCACCGGACCGCTACCGGCCAGGAACGGCCGCCGCGCCAGCGCCGGTAGAACCCGCCGCTCCAGCCCGCCCAGCGGGAAGCGCAGGCGCAGGCCGCTGTCGTCGGGCAGCTTGGCGAAGGGAAGGCGCTGCAGCGAGCTACCCAGGAAAGTCAGCAGCGGCAGCAGATCATCTCGTTTGGCCAGCAGGCCCAAGACGACCCGCTCGACCGTGCCCACGCCCAGACGTTGCGCCAACTCGGCTCTTGCCGCCAGCACTACCTGCTCTACCGCCACGCCACTGGGGCAGTTGGCCGTGCAGGCCAGGCAGAGGGTGCACTCAGACAGGCAGCGTCGGGCGTCCGCGTCGGCCGTGGCCCGGCCCTCGAGCAGCGCCTTGGCCAGCGCGATCCGGGCCCGGGCCACCGATGACTCGTCCCGCAGCTCCCCGAAGACGGGGCAGTAAGCCCGACACTGGCCGCAGCGCGGGCACTTGAGTATCTCCTGCTGTGCCGCCGCCAGCGGGCCGGCGGCAAGCGGCGCCGTCCTCTCGCTCATTCTGGAAACGTCTTCCCGGGATTCATGATTCCCTGGGGGTCCAAAGCATTCTTAAGCAGGCTCATCGTCGCCAGAGCGGGGCCGTGCTCGCGTGTCATGTAGGCCCGCCGGGTGAGCCCGACTCCGTGCTCGCCCGTGACGGTGCCACCCAGACGGAGGGCCAGTTCGTGAATTTCCTCGGCCACGTATCCCACGCGTTCCCGCTCCCCGGCGCTCGCCATGTCGATTACCGGCGCCGCGTGCAGGTTGCCGCTGGCGATGTGCCCGTAGGTCACGACGATCGTCTCGTACTTGCCGCTGATGTCCTGAATACCGCGCAACGCTTCGGGGACGCGGGCAATGGGCACGCAGATGTCCTCGCCGGCATAGACCCTGGTGGCGCCGGGCCGCACCTGGCCCGAGGCGGCCCCCACCACGCTGCGGCCTTCCCAGAGGGCGGCCACCTGCTTGGGCTCGTCGGCCCAGCGAACGCGGGGGGTGAACTGACATACCACTTCTGCCACCCGCTGGGCGTCGTGGGCTACCCCGGGCTTGTTGCCGTCCAACTCGAAGAGCAGCACTGCCTCGGCAGCGGGCAGGTCCAGCCCAGGCTTGTAGAGGTTTACCGCTTTGATGGCCGAGGAGTCGAGTATCTCGATGGCCGAGGGCAGTACTCCCGCCTGGAAGACCGCCAGCACTGCTTTGCCGCTATCCTCCAGCACATCGAAAGCGGCCAGCACCAGGCCGCGGCTGGCCGGCAGAGGCAGCACCTTGAGCCGCAGTCGGGTGATGACGCCCAACATGCCCTCGGAGCCGACGAAGAGTCTGGTCAAGTCGAGCCCGGACGAGGACTGAAGAGCCCGCGAGCCGACGGAGCCGGTAGTGATCGTCTCCCCGCTGGGCAGGATCACGTCCAGACCCAACACGTAGTCTCCCGTCGAACCGTACTTGATGGCTCGCATGCCGCGGGAATTGTTGGCTGCCATACCGCCCACGGTACACATCTTGGTGCTGCCGGGATCCGGCGGGAAAAACAGGCGCCGCTTGGCTAGGAAGGCGTTGAGGTCGGCATGTACGACGCCGGGCTCGCAGATCACCTGCAGGTTGTCGGCGTCGAGCTCCAGAATGCGGTTGAGCGGCGAGAGATCGAGGACGATGCCGCCGCGTGCCGCCACTGCCCCACCCGTCTGGCCGGTGCCGGCGCCACGGGGTACCACGGGAACATCGTGTTCGTGGGCGTAACGGACGGTCGCCGCGACGTCCGCCGCCGAACGCGCCACTACGATGACATCCGGCCGGAAATCGCCTGTCTGCGTGAGAAACGAGGAGTCGTAGGAGTAGGAGAGGAGGTCCAGCTCACGGTGACGCAGCTTCTCCTCGCCCAGGAGGCGGCGCAAGCCGTCTAGAAGAGCGGACTTATCCAGGGTGGTGCCCCTCCTTGGCGCGTGGCTGCGTAGTCCAGATTAACACCTTCGCTGGTCCCCGTCAAGCGACACTGCGGCCGCACGGCTGCTAGGCAGCGGAGTTGGCAACGACGGAGGGGACTAGCCCCGCCGCTTTCGGCGGCGCAGGTTGGCGCCGCTGGCCAGCAGATCGGCGCGTTCGTTGTGCTGGTGGCCCATGTGGCCGGCCACCCAGGTGGCGTGCAGGTCGAGTTGCTTGCCGATCGCCAGTTCGCGCACCTCGGTCCAGAGATCGTCGTTGTCGCCGGCCTGCATCCAGCGGCGCACGTGATCGACGACATAGCGGCTATCGCTCTGCACGGAGAGGTGCGTGCCCTCGGGCGCGCAGAGGAGGGCTGAGATTAGCGCGCAGACCTCGGCGCGGTTGCTCGTGGTGGCCGGCAGATCGCCGTGCGCCTCCCAGCGCTGGCCGCGGGCGCTGAAAATGATGGCGGCGAAGCCACCCGCGCCTTCCTCTTCGCCTTGCGGTGCGCGGCAGCTGCCGTCGGTGTAAGCGACGAAGTACTTGCCCCAGTCGCCGCGAGCGATCTGGCGCTGGATGGGGGCCACAGCCGCAACCACGGCCGGCAGCTCGGGGCTGCTTTCGGTTTCGATTTCGGGTATCAACAAATCCACCGGAGGGATAATTGCAGTGTTCCGCAGCCTGCGCGGACTACGTCCGGAAGTATAGCACGCCTCCGCGCTCGCTTACCAGCGGGCAGGGAGACACAGCCGTGCCCTAGTGCACGAACAGATGACCTCTTCGGGGATCGTCGGACCGAGGGACGTTGGCAGCCGCCCATCAGGGACGGTGATCCGCGCATCTGTGGACAACGGGCATTACCGACGACCTGTTCTGAGGCTGCACTAGCCGGCCGAGTTGACAGCACAGCGTGCTGCTGTTAGAGTGGCGACCGCGCGGGGCCGGTAACGTATGAAGAGCGCTCCCGCGGCGATGGGAGGATCACGAAATGCCAGGCCTGTTCGATCCGCTGCCGCTGCGCGGCTTGACTCTGAAGAACCGCGTTATGATGTCCCCGATGATCCAGGTCAGCGCGGGCGAGGACGGACGGGCGACGGATTGGCACTTGGTGCATTACGGCTCCCGCGCCGTCGGTGGCGCCGCGCTGTTGATGGTAGAGGCCACGGCCGTGACCCCCGAGGGCCGCATCACCACGGAGGATCTTGGCTTATGGAGCGATGCCCAAGTCGAGGGCCTGGCGCGAGTGGCGTCGTTCTGCCGGTCACAAGGGGCCAAGATCGGCATCCAACTGGCGCACGCCGGTAGAAAGGCCTGGAGCCGCGAGCGCGGACTTGGTCCCCAAGGGGCAGTGGCCCCCAGCGCCCTGCCCTTCGAAGCCGATTGGCCCACGCCCCACGAGCTCTCCCCTGCCGAAATCGAGGGTTTGGTGGTAGCGTTTCGCCGGGCAGCCGAGCGGGCGCTGAAGGCGGGCTTCGACGTGGTCGAGATGCACGCCGCTCACGGCTATCTGCTCAACGAGTTTCTTTCGCCGCTGGCCAACCGGCGGGTTGACGCCTTTGGCGGCAGCCTGGACAACCGTTTGCGCTTGCCTCTGGCCGTCGTGGCGAGCGTTAGAGAAGTGTGGGGCCAGCGCCCGCTATTCGTGCGCGTCTCGGCAACGGACTATGCGGCTGGCGGCATCGATCTGGCGCGGATGGTGGAGATCGCCCGGGCGCTGCGGGAAGCAGGGGTTGACCTTCTGGACGTTTCCAGCGGCGGGGTGACGCCCGAGCAGCCGGCGTCCTGGCCTGGCTATCAGATACCCTTCGCCGAGACGATTCGCCGCGAGGCTGGCTTGCCGACGGCCGCGGTCGGCCTTATCACCACGACGACGATGGCGGAGGAGGTCGTCCGCAACGGTCGAGCCGACCTGGTGGTGCTGGGGCGCGAGCTGTTGCGCAACCCCTACTGGCCGCTGCCGGCCGCCAGGTCCCTGGGGGGCGACTTGCCCTGGCCTCACCAGTACGAACGAGCTCGCTAGCGGCAACCGGCGATCAATGGGATCGACAGTCTGCAAACGACCTTTACGGGTGACTAGCCCTGTGGTAGACTGTCTTAGTAACGGTCCGGGCATCCTGCGGGTGGCTGCAGGTGGACGAGGTGGTGGGGTTGCCCGTGTGGCCGGCGACGAGCCAGACGGGAGGCGCTGTTGGGCGGTATCCCCTTGGGTGTGCCCAACCTTGATATTGTCCTCGACGGGGGCCTACCAGAGTCGCAGCTGACTGTGATTGCTGGTAGCTCTGGCGCCGGCAAAGCCAGTCTGGTGCAACAGATTGCCTGCTTGCACGCGGCCGGCGGTGGCCATGTGCTCTACGTCACCACGGTAACCGAGCCCCATTCGAGCCTGGTTGCCCACCTCAGTAGCTTCAGCTTCTTCGACCCTTCTCTGCTCGGCGAGAACATCAAGTTCATCAACATTTTTTCCATTTCGCGCCAGGGGCTGAGTGCGGTCACCTCTACTCTTCTGCGCTCTCTGCGCTACGAGCGCAATCCTTTTCTGATCATCGAAGGCTTTCGCAGCCTGCGGGACCTCTTCGGGGATGCGCGCGAGGTGCGAACTTTCGCCTATGAGCTCGCGGGCACGCTCGCCAGCATCCGCGCCACCACCCTCATCACCACGGACTGCCGACTGGCGGAACTCCAAGATGCGCCCGAAGCCATGGTGGCCGACGGAGTCATCGTCTTAGATGGCTTCTGGACTGGTCTGCGCTGGCAGCGCACACTGCAGGTCGTGAAGTTGGGCGGCCGCAAGTCACTCAAAGGGCCACATTTCCTCGAGATAGGCGACAACGGTCTTACCGTCTATCCACGCTTCGAGTCCGTCTACTCCCCTTTGACCGGCGAGCTGCCCGGCGGCCGAGTCGGCTGGGGCAGCGCCGACCTGGACGCGGCGGTGGGCGGTGGGCTGCCCCGCGGCAGCGCGACACTGCTCCTGGGGCCTGTCGGCTTGGGCAAAACCACACTGTCGCTGCAGTTTACGCACGCGGGCCTACAGAGTGGTGACAACTGCGTCTACCTGAGCCCCAGCGAGACCGCCGAACGTCTGGCTGCCAAGTCCGCGCGCCTGGACCTGGACCTGGGCCCGGCTCTAGCGACCGGGGCGTTGCGCGTAGTGAATTATAACCCCGTCGACTCGAGCGCCGACCAGGTTGCCTGGGAGCTCTGCAACGCAGTCCAAGCGGGCGACGTGAATCGGGTGGTGATTGACGGTCTGGGGGCCGTGGTCCCCGGCCTCGACCCGGCGCGAGTGCACGGCTACGTCTCGGCCCTGTTGGGTCGCCTGCGGCAGCAGGGCGCTACCGCGCTGGCGACGTTGCACCAGGAGGAAGGCGAACCGTTGCCCTTCCTGGCCCGCCGGTTCGACAACCTGATCTTGGGGCGCGTGGCCACGGTGGGCGGTGAGCGACGCCGGTATCTTAGCGTGGCCAAGATGCGTGACAGCGCCCACCCCAGTACGATATGGGAGATAGAGATTGGGTCCGGTGGCGCCCGACTTGTGCCGGCGGCCCGCAACAGCCCCGTCCCCTCGAAGGAGGGCCAGATTGACGATCAGCACAGCGGGCGCGAAGGTGGCTAAGATACTCGTGGTCGACGACGAGGAGTACATCGTAGACCTCTTGTCCTTGCTCCTCGAAGACGACGGGCACGTGCCCCTCCGCGCCTACAACGGCCGGGAGGCTCTGGAGATGGTGATCCGTGACCGGCCGACTCTGGTCATCGCCGACGTGATGATGCCCGTTATGGACGGAGAAGCGCTGGTGCGGGCAATCAAGGGCGACCCCAACCTGGCCCAAACGCCGGTGATACTAATGAGCGCGCTGGGCAACCTGCGGCGTCGCGTGGGCGCCGACGACTTCGTCACTAAGCCCTTCGACTTGGAGCTAGTGCGTCGGGTGATCCAGAGGCACTTGAACGACGACGGCGGCCAGTAAGCAAAGAGAGGCTACGCCCCAGCCGCTGCCGGCTGGGGCGTTCTTATTGGGCGAGCAGGTGAAAACGGAGCCTAGGTGGTCTTGACTATCCGCAGGCGAAGGTTGCCGTCGGGCACCGCGATTTCGATCTCATCACCCGCTCGGCGGTCGAGCAAGGCGCGGCCTATCGGCGATTCGTTGGAGATGCGTCCCAACTTAGGATTGGCTTCGGCTTTGCCGACGATGGTGTAAGTCTCTTCCTCGCCGTCCTCGTTTGTCAGCACGACCTCCGAGCCGATGTGCACCACGCCGTGGGCGTCGTTGTGGTTCGGGTCGATGAGAACCGCGTTGGCCAGCATCGCCTCTAGGGACCGAATGCGGCCGTCCACGAAGCCCAGCTCATCTTTGGCTTCATCGAACTCCGGATTGCCCACCGCGTCGGCGGCTTCGCGAGCGATCTTGATGCGCTCTTCGGCCTCTTTGCGCCGCACGCAACGCAAGTAGTGCAGCTCCTCCTCGATCTTCGTCTTACCCTCTGCCGTGAGGTAGACCGGTTTGACCTGCATTAGCCACTCCCCCTAGTGCACCCAAAACAAAAAAGACGGCCTAAATCCGTCTTTGCCTATGGTCCCGCCCCCGCCCGAGCCCTATGGCCAGCGGAGGCGGCGTCCGAGAGGCACCTCTGCCCGCCCTTCCCTACCTCGTAACCGAACCGTGCCGGCCGCCGGCCCGACATCTGCCAAGCGGCATGCCTGGCGGACCGGAAGTATACAGATGGACCAGGGCCTTGTCAAGGGTTGAAGCCGCCTGGTCCACCCCAACCGCCGGGGGGCTGCACGCGGTTGCGCTCAGCCTCACGGCGCTTGGCAACGACCGAGACGACCAACCAGCCAGCGCCCCACAGTGCCGCTGAACCACCGATTAGCAGGGCCACGTTGAGCAGCGACCGCTCGTCGTCGGCGAAGCGGAACAAGTTGATGACGATCAGAGCAAGGTAGCCGAACGTGGCGGCTTTGAAGGCACGCCGCACACGGCTGCGATAGGTCCAGACGGTGAGAAGGAAGAGCGCGAGCGCCAGCAGCGCCAGAAAGCACTTCACAGCCCAACAACCCTTCTAGTTGCCACTGCCATTGCCCGGCTGGACCGATGCTCAGGATGCACCGCGCCCGGGCGTGTCTCGCCCGGGCGCTCGCTCGCGGCTTGAGCCCAGCTCAGGTCTAGCCGGCCTTGCTCGTCATAACCTGCCGGTCTTTGAGGTAGTCGGCACCAACCTTTAGCAGCGCCCCTGCCGCCAACAGGATCTCGGAGGCGTAGGTCACCATCTGCACCCGGTCGGCCTTGGCGGCAGACCGTTCGCTCGGCAGGCGCCCCATGACGAAGGCCAGAGTCGCGGCGGCGGCTGCTGCCGCGCCCGAGTAGCGCCTCACCAGGTGCCGCCCTTCGTCGCTTGCCAGCTGCGCGTTGCCGGTGGAGGTCGCCAGGTCCTTACCCCACTGCGTACCCAGGGCGAACTCGGCGACGCGACCCACGACGAAGGGCACGGCGAAGGCGAACACAGTCTGCGAAGCACCAGCCATGGCGGTCCCCCTTGCTTAGCGTATGAGGCTGCCCACGTCCACCAGGGGCAGCCCTTCTTTGCACAAAGGGCAGTCGGTTGAGGTGTACGTTTGGTAGAAATTATTGGCCAGGCAGTAGAGCGGATAGTTGCCAAACGAGACATCGCCCCTGTTCCAGAGCGCTCCCACGCCCACGACCGTTCCTTCCAACTGCTCGACGGTCTTGATTATCCGCGCCGCCGAGCCGCCGGTGTCGACCACATCGTCGACGACGAGCACGCGCTTGCCGGGGATCAGTTCCGCGAACACACGGCGGAACGACTTGCGGGCGCCCACATCCTCGGCGTAGACGGCGTAGGGCATCGGCTCGAGGAAGTAAGCCACCCACTGCGCCATGGTCGCCCCGCCCATGGAAGGCCCGGCTACCACTTGCACGCCCGCGCGGAAGAACTGCTTGGCGATGCGGTAGCACAGTTTGCTGGTGACGGCCGTGTTCGCCAGAATGCGGTCTTTCTCGATGTATACGCCACCGTGCCGGCCCGACTTGTAAGCGTAGTGGCCGTCACGAAAGATGCCACCCGTGCCAATCAGCAGTTCGAGAACGTACTTATCGTCGGTGCTCAGCTCCATCCTGCCCCTCCGGCATCCTCCCGTCCCCGCGGGCGACCTCGCCCGCCTCCTGCAAGTATATGGACTGCCCCTGGCGCTGTCAACAAGAAGGCCTGGCCTCCGGCCAATCGAGCCGTTCGCCATGCGCCGATGCGATTGACCGGCTCAGCTGCGGCCTGCTATAATCGCCCGCGGCTGAATCCCGGGGCGGTCGCTCAGCAGTAGATCTCTGCCCGGCTGTCTTTGACGAACGGAGGAAAGCCGTGCGCAACATCGTCATCGTCGGCAGCGGCTATGTGGGTCTGGTCACCGCCACTTGCCTGGCAGACCTGGGCAACAGGGTGGTAGGCCTCGACTGCGATGAAGAGAAGACGGAGTCTCTGCGGCGCGGCGCCATGCCCATCTACGAGCCGGGGCTCGAGGAGAGGGTGCTCCGCAATCGGCAGGCGGACAGGCTTTTCTTCACCAGTTCCTACAGAGAGGCGATACCGGAGGCGGAACTCGTTTTCATTGCCGTGGGCACGCCCGCCGGGGCCGTCGGCCAGGCCGACCTTCACTACGTGGAAGAGGCGGCGCGCAGCATCGCCGAGAACATTGCGAACCCTCTGACCGTGATCAACAAGAGCACGGTGCCTATCGGCACAGGCGATCTGGTGGCGGACATCATCCGCCAGCACGCGCGGTGTCCGGTGCCGTTCGCCGTGGTTTCGAATCCCGAGTTCCTGCGGGAAGGCTCGGCGATCAACGACTTCATGCACCCAGACCGCGTCGTCTTGGGCTCGACTGACCGAGGTGCCGCCGAGACAGTGGCCGAGCTCTACCGCCCGCTCAAGTGCCCGATCCTGGTGACGGACCTGCGCACGGCGGAGATGATCAAGTACGCCTCGAATGCGTTCCTGGCCACCAAGATTTCGTTCATCAACGAGATGGCGGCGATATGCGAGCACTTAGGGGCGGACGTCAAGCTGGTCGCCGCCGGCATGGGGCTCGACCGCCGCATCGGGCCGGCCTTCCTGGACGCCGGCATCGGCTGGGGTGGCTCCTGCTTCCCCAAGGACGTGCGCGCCCTGGTCAACATGGCGGCCAACCACGGGGCGCACCCACAGCTGCTGCGCGCCGTAACGGAGATCAACTTAGACCAGCGCCGGCAAGTGGTGATCAAACTGAAGCAATCCCTGGGCGGGCTGCGCGGTCGTGTCATCGGCGTCCTGGGGCTGGCCTTCAAGCCCAACACCGACGACATGCGCGACGCCCCCTCCCGTGACATCATCGCCCTCCTTCAGGCGGAGGGTGCCGGCGTCCGGGCCTACGATCCCGTGGCCATGGACGTTGCCCGCAAGCAGCTGGACGGAGTGACCTACCGCGCCGACGCTTACGACGCCGCCTCGGGCTGCGATGGGCTGGTGGTGGTGACGGAGTGGAACGAGTTCAAGCAACTGGATATGGGCACCATCAAACGGTCGATGCGTCGGCCGGTCCTGGTGGATGGGCGCAACATCTATGACCCCGAGCAGATGGCGGAGCTGGGTCTCGTCTACTGGGGCATTGGCCGCTGCGCTCCCGTTCCCGAAGCGCCCGCGTCCTAGCCTCTGCCGGCCACCACAATCCGTTTGCCGTTGGCCCGGTAGGCCACAGGCAGCGGTCGGCGGCGTCGCCCCCTGTCAGGCCGTTTCCGGCAAGTAGACGGTGCTTCAGACCTGGAGGTTGAGTTTTTGGGAACGATGGAGCTAACGCTGGGCCGCTGGCTCCTCACCTTTCTCCCCATCGCCGTCCTCCTCGTCACCATCGTCGGTCTGAAGTGGGGCGCGCCTAAGGCCGGCGCCGCCGCCTGGTTCGTCGCTCTCGCCGTAGCGATAATAGGTTTTGGCGGCGACGCCTTCCTGGTTGCTCTGGCCAGCGCGAAAGGACTCAGCCTCAGCATCTTCGTTCTCTCCATCATCTGGTCGTCCGTGTTCCTCTACAACGTCGCCGAGCAGCTCGGCGCGCCCAGGGTCATAGGCGAAACGCTGGCGCGCCTCGTGGCGGACCCATTGCTCCAGGCGCTGGTGATAGCCTGGTGCTTCTCGAGCTTCTTGCAGGGGATCACCGGTTTCGGCGTGCCGGTGGCGGTGGCGGCGCCTCTGCTCATCATCGTCGGCGTGCCGCCCGTGCAAGCGGCCGTGATGACCCTGATCGGCCACTCCTGGGCCGTCACCTTCGGCTCCGTCGGATCGTCTTACTACACTTTGCAGCTGGTCACCCGCCTGGCGCCAGAGCAGCTAGCCCCCTGGATGGCTTTCAGTTTCGCCCTGCCGATCATCACCTGCGGCTTCGGCGTGGCGCACGTGCAGGGCGGTGTCCCGGCGATGCGCCGGGCGGCGTTGCCCGTCCTTCTGGCTGGCTCGGTGATGGCGGTGCTGATGTGGCTTTTCGCCTACCTGGGCGCGCCCCAGATCGCCTCGACCCTGCCCTCTCTCGTAGGCTGCCTCGTACTCTGGTTGGTGGGCCGTTCGGCACCGGCCGTGCGCCGGGTCGAGCCGCCCATAGCGGGTGGGTCGATGGACGGTCCATTGGCCGGCAAATTGGGATTCAACGCCGCCTTCTTGCCCTACTACGCCCTGATTGGCCTGACCGTGGCCGGGCAGGTGCCGGCAGTCAAAGCGGCGCTGGGCAACGTGGCCTGGGGTCTGGACTACCCGGCTTATCAGACCTCGCTGGGCTATCAGGTGCTGGCCGAGAATCTGTACGCCAAGATCAGCCTCCTCAGCCATCCCGCCCCCATAATCGTGGCGGCGGCGCTGCTGTCCTTCGCCTACTATCGCCTGGCGGGCTTCTGGCGACCGGGAGTCGGCAGGGCCGCGGCGCGGCTGACGGTGAAGCAGTGCGTGCCGACCAGCGTCGGCATAGCCGCGACGGTAATGATGGCTCTCATCATGAACGACGCCGGCATGACGACTCTGCTGGCCCACGGCATCGCCAATGCCACCGGCCCGCTCTTTCCCTTGCTCTCGCCCTTCATCGGCGTGCTCGGCTGTTTCATGACCGGCAGCAATACCACGTCTAACGTCATGTTTGGCGCCCTGCAGTACGAGACAGCCAGGGGCCTGGGCGTGAGCACGGTCTTGATCTCGGCGGCGCAGTCCGTGGGTGGCTCGCTGGGCAGCATCGTTGCCCCGGCGAAGGTACTGATCGGAGCCGTGGTGGTGGGGCTCACCGGTCGCGAGGGCGAGGTGATGGGCAGGGCCATTCCCTACTGCCTCGTCCTCGTGCTCCTAGTGGGCATACAGACCTGGCTGTTCGTCTACGTGCTCTTCCGCGAGCTAACCTAGGAGGTACTTGCTGTGAAGAAGACTACTAAACTAACCGTCGCCTGCGCCATCATCTTCGCGGACTTCCCGCTGCTGTATCATGGAACGGTAATTAGCCGCGACCCGGCGGTGGCCGTGGCCACGCTTGTCGTTCTCGCCATGGGAGTTGGCCTGGCGCTCGCCTCCTAACCGCGAGCGCCCCTCGGAGGTGGTCGGTGCCTGAGCAAGTTCCCCTGTATGATTCCTTCAGTGCCGAGTACGACGTGATGGTTTCCTGGCCGGACCGTCTGGCCCGGGAAACGCCACTGCTCAAGGCCCAGCTGGATCGGGTTGGTGCCAGGACGGTGCTCGACCTGGGTTGCGGCACCGGCCGGCACGCGATCAACTTGGCGCACCTGGGCTACGACGTCGTCGGCGTCGATCCCAGCGTCGATATGATCCGCCGGGCCGAGGCCAATGCCGCCGGTCAACCGGGGGTGCGTTTTCGGCCGGCGGGCTTCGGCGAGCTGGCCCAGCGACTCGGCGGCCCCTTCGACGCTCTAATCTGCCTGGGCAACACGCTGCCGCACGCGCTGGGCGAGGAGGGCCTGGCGAAAGCGCTGCGCGACATCGCCGGCGTGCTACGGCCCGGGGGCGTTCTCGTGGTGCAGCAGCTCAACTATGACCGCATCCTCGCTCACGGCCAGCGTTTCCTGGGGCTCTCCCAGGGTGAGGCGGACGGCGCCGAGTACCTCTTCTTTCGCTTCTACGACTACGCTCCGGGCGTGTTGACTTTCAACGTGGTCATCATGCGCAGAGACGCCCAGGGCGATTGGCAGCACAGAGTGGAAGCGACTCAGTTGCAGCCGATTCTCTCGAGCCAGTTGCTGGCCGAGCTGGCCGCTGCCGGCTTCGGCACGCCGCAGCTGTTCGGCAGCTACGGCGCCGAGCCTTATCGGGCCCTGGCGAGTAACGACCTGATCGTGGTGGCGCAGCGGGCTGGTAGCTGATTCGGGTTGTTGGCCCAAGTACGTCCGCCTGGCACCGGTCCTGCAGCGGCAAGTGGCGTAGATGTGAGTGGCTCGCGCTGGAAACGTGGCGGGTTAGGAAAGTGGTGAGGGCAATGCCGTTGGTTCTCTTCTTTCTGCTTGGCCTGTTATTGGTGGCCATCTTCATCGGCCTGGTAAGCGGTCTCATAGGTCTGCTGGTGATGTTGCTGGTGGCCGGCTTCGTGGGCTGGCTGGCCGATCTGCTCGTGCCGGGCCAGCTGCCCTACGGGTGGCTGGGGGCGATCGTCGCCGGGCTGTTGGGGGCTGTCATCGGCACTCTGCTGATCGGCCACGTGGGACCCACCGTCGCGGGCATCCCGTTCGTGCCGGCCCTGCTGGGCGCCGTCATCGTCGCCTTCGCGGCGAATTTGCTGCTGAGGAACACCACCCGACGTCGCTACTAGTTGTCGCAGGGCAGCCCGTGGGCGCGGAGTACCCGCTCTGAGGGCAACCTCTCGAGTGGCAAACGGGGGGAAGAGTCAGGCCGGGCACTACCTGGAGTAGAGGACTGCGATTTCGGGCCGCCATGCCGTATCACTTGGCTCGGGACGGCCCGGACGACCTGCTCTGCCACTGGGATCGGTTGTCTCCGAAAGACCTACCTCATCCTTGAAGTCTTGACAGTCGGGTTCAAGGCTTGTCCGGCGACTTCACCGGCGGCCCGGCTTCGTGTTCCGGCTCGTTGCCTGCCCCGGACGCGTTCTCGGATTCTTCCAGGGGGTGAAGGTTGTGAAAGAACAAACCGTATAGTACCGTGTTGACCCCTTGGAACAGGGCGGCAAGCTCCAAGGGCAAGTTGAGAGAGACCGATTGCATCAGATAGCCGGCAAGCGTCGGGCTTACGGCTCCAGCCACTTGCGACGGTAGGCCGCTGAGCCCGGCCGCGCTGGCACGCTCCGAGGCCTCCACCACCCCCATAAGATAGGATTGGCGCACGGGCAACGCCATCGTCGCCGCAACCATTCGCACGAGGTACAGCGCCCCCGCCAGGAGGTAGGTCGGCGCCTGCGCCATCACGAAGAGGAGAATGAGGGAAATCGTTCGCGTGACCACGACGGCGTTCACCTCGCCCAGTAGTCGCGCGAGACGTTGCGCATACAGGTAGGAGGGCGCCGTGGCAAGGTTGATCAGGAAGAAAAGGGTGCCGATCTGGGCCGCATCCGCTCCATATCGGCTGTGAAACCAGTAGATCAGGAACGGACCTAGAAACCCGACGGCGAACCCATTGGCGGTGTTTGTGAGGGCGAAACGTGCGATCAGACCGCGAGTGCGTGGAGAAAGCCTGCTCCGGCGCGGCCGGGTTGCCGCGAGCGTTGGGCGCGACGGCGCCCCCTCGCGCACAGGCAACACGATCAAGGCCATGGCAATACCAAGGCCAACCGTCAACAGGAACAGCAGACGGTCCCCTTCGATCATGCTCAAGCCGAAAGATCTTTGCAGTGCAGCCGGCACGAGCGCCACAAGTGAGCCAAGGCTACCGGCCAGCACCCCGACGAATGATACCGCGCCGAAGGCGGCCGTGCGGTCTCTCAACTCGGCCTTTTCGGCGATGAGTGCCTGTTCGGCCGGATAGTAGGGTCCCCAAGCGCCGCACCTGGAGGTTGAGTTTTTGGGAACGATGGAGCTAACGCTGGGCCGCTGGCTCCTCACCTTTCTCCCCATCGCCGTCCTCCTCGTCACCATCGTCGGTCTGAAGTGGGGCGCGCCTAAGGCCGGCGCCGCCGCCTGGTTCGTCGCTCTCGCCGTAGCGATAATAGGTTTTGGCGGCGACGCCTTCCTGGTTGCTCTGGCCAGCGCGAAAGGACTCAGCCTCAGCATCTTCGTTCTCTCCATCATCTGGTCGTCCGTGTTCCTCTACAACGTCGCCGAGCAGCTCGGCGCGCCCAGGGTCATAGGCGAAACGCTGGCGCGCCTCGTGGCGGACCCATTGCTCCAGGCGCTGGTGATAGCCTGGTGCTTCTCGAGCTTCTTGCAGGGGATCACCGGTTTCGGCGTGCCGGTGGCGGTGGCGGCGCCTCTGCTCATCATCGTCGGCGTGCCGCCCGTGCAAGCGGCCGTGATGACCCTGATCGGCCACTCCTGGGCCGTCACCTTCGGCTCCGTCGGATCGTCTTACTACACTTTGCAGCTGGTCACCCGCCTGGCGCCAGAGCAGCTAGCCCCCTGGATGGCTTTCAGTTTCGCCCTGCCGATCATCACCTGCGGCTTCGGCGTGGCGCACGTGCAGGGCGGTGTCCCGGCGATGCGCCGGGCGGCGTTGCCCGTCCTTCTGGCTGGCTCGGTGATGGCGGTGCTGATGTGGCTTTTCGCCTACCTGGGCGCGCCCCAGATCGCCTCGACCCTGCCCTCTCTCGTAGGCTGCCTCGTACTCTGGTTGGTGGGCCGTTCGGCACCGGCCGTGCGCCGGGTCGAGCCGCCCATAGCGGGTGGGTCGATGGACGGTCCATTGGCCGGCAAATTGGGATTCAACGCCGCCTTCTTGCCCTACTACGCCCTGATTGGCCTGACCGTGGCCGGGCAGGTGCCGGCAGTCAAAGCGGCGCTGGGCAACGTGGCCTGGGGTCTGGACTACCCGGCTTATCAGACCTCGCTGGGCTATCAGGTGCTGGCCGAGAATCTGTACGCCAAGATCAGCCTCCTCAGCCATCCCGCCCCCATAATCGTGGCGGCGGCGCTGCTGTCCTTCGCCTACTATCGCCTGGCGGGCTTCTGGCGACCGGGAGTCGGCAGGGCCGCGGCGCGGCTGACGGTGAAGCAGTGCGTGCCGACCAGCGTCGGCATAGCCGCGACGGTAATGATGGCTCTCATCATGAACGACGCCGGCATGACGACTCTGCTGGCCCACGGCATCGCCAATGCCACCGGCCCGCTCTTTCCCTTGCTCTCGCCCTTCATCGGCGTGCTCGGCTGTTTCATGACCGGCAGCAATACCACGTCTAACGTCATGTTTGGCGCCCTGCAGTACGAGACAGCCAGGGGCCTGGGCGTGAGCACGGTCTTGATCTCGGCGGCGCAGTCCGTGGGTGGCTCGCTGGGCAGCATCGTTGCCCCGGCGAAGGTACTGATCGGAGCCGTGGTGGTGGGGCTCACCGGTCGCGAGGGCGAGGTGATGGGCAGGGCCATTCCCTACTGCCTCGTCCTCGTGCTCCTAGTGGGCATACAGACCTGGCTGTTCGTCTACGTGCTCTTCCGCGAGCTAACCTAGGAGGTACTTGCTGTGAAGAAGACTACTAAACTAACCGTCGCCTGCGCCATCATCTTCGCGGACTTCCCGCTGCTGTATCATGGAACGGTAATTAGCCGCGACCCGGCGGTGGCCGTGGCCACGCTTGTCGTTCTCGCCATGGGAGTTGGCCTGGCGCTCGCCTCCTAACCGCGAGCGCCCCTCGGAGGTGGTCGGTGCCTGAGCAAGTTCCCCTGTATGATTCCTTCAGTGCCGAGTACGACGTGATGGTTTCCTGGCCGGACCGTCTGGCCCGGGAAACGCCACTGCTCAAGGCCCAGCTGGATCGGGTTGGTGCCAGGACGGTGCTCGACCTGGGTTGCGGCACCGGCCGGCACGCGATCAACTTGGCGCACCTGGGCTACGACGTCGTCGGCGTCGATCCCAGCGTCGATATGATCCGCCGGGCCGAGGCCAATGCCGCCGGTCAACCGGGGGTGCGTTTTCGGCCGGCGGGCTTCGGCGAGCTGGCCCAGCGACTCGGCGGCCCCTTCGACGCTCTAATCTGCCTGGGCAACACGCTGCCGCACGCGCTGGGCGAGGAGGGCCTGGCGAAAGCGCTGCGCGACATCGCCGGCGTGCTACGGCCCGGGGGCGTTCTCGTGGTGCAGCAGCTCAACTATGACCGCATCCTCGCTCACGGCCAGCGTTTCCTGGGGCTCTCCCAGGGTGAGGCGGACGGCGCCGAGTACCTCTTCTTTCGCTTCTACGACTACGCTCCGGGCGTGTTGACTTTCAACGTGGTCATCATGCGCAGAGACGCCCAGGGCGATTGGCAGCACAGAGTGGAAGCGACTCAGTTGCAGCCGATTCTCTCGAGCCAGTTGCTGGCCGAGCTGGCCGCTGCCGGCTTCGGCACGCCGCAGCTGTTCGGCAGCTACGGCGCCGAGCCTTATCGGGCCCTGGCGAGTAACGACCTGATCGTGGTGGCGCAGCGGGCTGGTAGCTGATTCGGGTTGTTGGCCCAAGTACGTCCGCCTGGCACCGGTCCTGCAGCGGCAAGTGGCGTAGATGTGAGTGGCTCGCGCTGGAAACGTGGCGGGTTAGGAAAGTGGTGAGGGCAATGCCGTTGGTTCTCTTCTTTCTGCTTGGCCTGTTATTGGTGGCCATCTTCATCGGCCTGGTAAGCGGTCTCATAGGTCTGCTGGTGATGTTGCTGGTGGCCGGCTTCGTGGGCTGGCTGGCCGATCTGCTCGTGCCGGGCCAGCTGCCCTACGGGTGGCTGGGGGCGATCGTCGCCGGGCTGTTGGGGGCTGTCATCGGCACTCTGCTGATCGGCCACGTGGGACCCACCGTCGCGGGCATCCCGTTCGTGCCGGCCCTGCTGGGCGCCGTCATCGTCGCCTTCGCGGCGAATTTGCTGCTGAGGAACACCACCCGACGTCGCTACTAGTTGTCGCAGGGCAGCCCGTGGGCGCGGAGTACCCGCTCTGAGGGCAACCTCTCGAGTGGCAAACGGGGGGAAGAGTCAGGCCGGGCACTACCTGGAGTAGAGGACTGCGATTTCGGGCCGCCATGCCGTATCACTTGGCTCGGGACGGCCCGGACGACCTGCTCTGCCACTGGGATCGGTTGTCTCCGAAAGACCTACCTCATCCTTGAAGTCTTGACAGTCGGGTTCAAGGCTTGTCCGGCGACTTCACCGGCGGCCCGGCTTCGTGTTCCGGCTCGTTGCCTGCCCCGGACGCGTTCTCGGATTCTTCCAGGGGGTGAAGGTTGTGAAAGAACAAACCGTATAGTACCGTGTTGACCCCTTGGAACAGGGCGGCAAGCTCCAAGGGCAAGTTGAGAGAGACCGATTGCATCAGATAGCCGGCAAGCGTCGGGCTTACGGCTCCAGCCACTTGCGACGGTAGGCCGCTGAGCCCGGCCGCGCTGGCACGCTCCGAGGCCTCCACCACCCCCATAAGATAGGATTGGCGCACGGGCAACGCCATCGTCGCCGCAACCATTCGCACGAGGTACAGCGCCCCCGCCAGGAGGTAGGTCGGCGCCTGCGCCATCACGAAGAGGAGAATGAGGGAAATCGTTCGCGTGACCACGACGGCGTTCACCTCGCCCAGTAGTCGCGCGAGACGTTGCGCATACAGGTAGGAGGGCGCCGTGGCAAGGTTGATCAGGAAGAAAAGGGTGCCGATCTGGGCCGCATCCGCTCCATATCGGCTGTGAAACCAGTAGATCAGGAACGGACCTAGAAACCCGACGGCGAACCCATTGGCGGTGTTTGTGAGGGCGAAACGTGCGATCAGACCGCGAGTGCGTGGAGAAAGCCTGCTCCGGCGCGGCCGGGTTGCCGCGAGCGTTGGGCGCGACGGCGCCCCCTCGCGCACAGGCAACACGATCAAGGCCATGGCAATACCAAGGCCAACCGTCAACAGGAACAGCAGACGGTCCCCTTCGATCATGCTCAAGCCGAAAGATCTTTGCAGTGCAGCCGGCACGAGCGCCACAAGTGAGCCAAGGCTACCGGCCAGCACCCCGACGAATGATACCGCGCCGAAGGCGGCCGTGCGGTCTCTCAACTCGGCCTTTTCGGCGATGAGTGCCTGTTCGGCCGGATAGTAGGGTCCCCAAGCGCCGCCGCTTCCCGCGCCTCCTCCCCGGCCGAGGGTGGACACTGCCGCCGCAGCCAGCAGCACCAGAAAGTTGCTCGAGAGGGCGAAGACCAACGCCCCTGCCGACATCAACAACGCCGTGAGAACCAGCAGGGTCTTGCGGCCAAACCGGTCGGAGAGCAAACCCACAGCTCCGGTCATTAGGGCGCTGGCAATGGCGGACGCGGTGAAGATGATCCCGATGTCCACGGGGCCAAAAGCCAGGCGCGCGAGGTAGATCGGCACGATGATATTCAAGTATGCCTGGGACAGGCTCCGCAACCCGCGTAGCACGAGCAGCAAGGACAGGTCACGCCCTAGCCAGAGCGGTCGTCTCATCTCTTTACGTAACTCCGGCCCCCTGGGCCTCGCCGTCGTGTTGGCCTAGGCCAGGCCGAATCGCTTGAAAATGGCCACCTTGATTGGATCCATTAGGAACATGAAAGCCACGGCAATACCCAGCACCGCGAGTATTGCGGACCAGCCAACCGGCGTCACCAATAGGCCTTGCGTCGCCAGGAAAGACACAACGATCAGGTCGCCAACGGTGGCCGCTACCAACCACTTGCTGGGCCGACCCTGCCAGAGGTGATGGCGCTGGCGCACCAGGTAGACCGTGGCCTGGCCACTGAAGACTAGCATCACGAACGCCAGGGTCTGGACCTGGGGCCAAGCCAAATGGAACACGTTCAGGGCCAGGTATAGCACGAGAAACGATTCGACCAGCACCAGTAGGGCGAGAAGCCCAGAACTTGCCACCAAGGGGGCAACCCGCCAGCGATCCGGTTTCCTGGAGTAGCCGACGTTGTCGGTGGCGATCGACATGGTGACGAAGTCGTTGGCGAACAGCAATAGGACTACCAGGAAAGGCGTGATGACAAATTCGCCCGTTACAAAGAAGGTCAGACTGAGGAACAGGCCGATCTGGATGGTCTTAAGTATCTTGTTGAGGGTGTAAGTGAGCATGCGTTGGTAGATCCGCCGGCTGGACTCTATCGCGCCGACGATATTAAGCAGCCCCGGGTCGGTGAGCACTATGCTGGCCGCTGCCTTAGCCACATCGGTTGCGCCGGACACGGCGATGCCGACTTCGCTCTGTCTCAGAGCCGGGGCGTCGTTTACCCCGTCGCCTGTCATTCCCACCACGTGTCCTGCTGCCTGCAACGCCCGCACCAGGTTGTACTTGTCCTCTGGGAAAACCCCCGCGAATACCCTGCACTTCAGGTCCAGACGGCCCGTGATCTCCCGCGGGCCGCAAACTTGCTCCCCGATACCCACCTGTCGGGCGACAGCCGTGGCGGTAGGCGCACCGTCGCCGGTGACCATTCTGACTTGGACGCCAAGATCGTGCAGATCCGACACCAGAGTGGCAGAGTCCGGCCGAGGGCGGTCGATCAGCGCTATCAACCCTGCCAACTGCAACTCCTCCTCGGACCCAACCGCCACCGCCAGGACCCGGTAGCCCTGGGCGGAGAGCGCCTCTACATCGTCCATCAATCCCGCAGGAGTGGTGGCACAGAGCGAGGCAACGATCTGTGGCATGCCCTTGATCACTCGTAGATTAGTATCCCCGCGCTTCACCAACGCCTCGGTGCGTTTGGTCGCCGGATCAAAGGGAGTGAACGACAGTCGCTGATCTGAGGCGGCGCTCGCGGACACCGCGGGCGCTCGCAGAATTGCCAAGTCAATCGCGTCCTGGCTGGCGGCATCTGAGGCCAGGGCGGCGAACTCTAGCGGCTGGCTTGGCGCGAAAGGCGGATACGCTCGCATAGCGCCAACGCTCAGTTCGTTCAACGTAATTGTGCCGGTCTTGTCCACGCACAACGCGTCCATGGAGGCCGCCTCCTCGATCGCCGACAACCTCGTAACGAGGACTCCCCGTTTGCTCAACTCCAGCGAGCCGAAAGCTTGGGCTATGGTGAACGTGGCAGGCAGGGCGACGGGCACCGAAGCGATGAGCAATATCAGCGCGAATGGCAGCACTTCCAGCAAAGGAACGCCCGCCAGCGGCGCGTAGAACAACAGAGCGACCACCAGCAAGATGTCGATTGCGACGAGGTACTTCACAATATTGAGAATTATGGACTCTAAGTGAGTGACAGTCCTAGCTGATTGCACCAGTTGGGCGGTCTTGCCGAAGTACGTCTTGCCGCCAGTGGCCGTTACCTCGCCCGTGGCCTCGCCCCGCTGAACGATCGAACCAGAGTACACGGCGGTTTGGTGGGAGGCCTCCACGGGAAGCGACTCGCCAGTCAGCGCCGACTGATCGAGCTGCAAGTCACCGTCGAGTAGACGAGCATCGGCCGGCACGATATCGCCCACTCGCAGGTGGATCAGGTCACCCGGCACGAGGTCTCGCGCCGGCCGGACCCGCCACTCGCCATCGCGCCGCACCCGCGTGTTGATCGCGAGGTGCTGGCGCAGAAACGCCAGGGCGTTCTCCGCTCGGCTTTCCTGCTCGAAGCTCACCACCGCATTGAAGGCGAGCAAGAAGAAGATGATCACGGCATCAGATTGCCTGCCCAGAACGAGGGTCAGGATGATGGCGACCTCGAGCATCCAGGGGACGGGTGCCCAGAACTTGCGCCAGAATACCAGCCACCGGTTCTCACGGCGTTCCGGTACCTCGTTTGGGCCGTACTGTCTGAGCCGTTCGGCCGCCTCTGCCGCCGATAGCCCTGGAGATTCTGCTTCTGCTTGCCTCATTTCGTTCCCATCCAGCACAGGCCAGCCCTCAACCGCTGACGAAATCACGTGCGACCGTCCCAGGCCCAAGATGGACACGGGAGCGCGAGTTTGCGTTCTCACTATCGGTGCCAGGCCAAGCTGGGCAGGATCCATGCCACAGGCATGGGAGGCGCAAGGTTGGGCCGGAGACTCTAGCCCAGTATACGGGCCGGCCCAGGCTACCTGTCAGTGGGTACCTCAAGTAGAAGGTGCGATTGTGTTACTAAACCAAAGCCAAGTTGGGATCTACATGGGTAGCTTGGGAAAGCATTGTGTCGGTTGCCTCACGCAGCGCATCGGCTCTGGCTTGCAGGGCGGTGCGACAGCGCTGCTTGACCTCGGCCGTGCGC